>CAXSCV010000032.1:30572-31744 GCA_964235895.1 uncultured Chthoniobacterales bacterium | reverse complement strand
CGGAAATTGTCTGGGAAGAATTGCTGGCCGATCAACCAGCGCTCGACATTTTCCAGGAAAGCGACGCGCCTAACGAGACGAACAAAGTCACGTTTCGCGTTCCGAAAACATTTTTGGAATTGGCGCGCGTCGTTTCGTTGCATCGCGACGAACGCCGTTGGGCCGTGCTCTATCGACTGCTCTGGCGGCTGACTCACGGCGAGCCGAAGTTGCTCGAAATTTCCGTCGATCCGGATGTCGCGCTCGCTTTCGAATTTCAAAAAGCCATCCGCCGCGATGTGCACAAAATGCGTGCGTTTGTTCGCTTTCGCGAAGTCGAGCACGACGGCGCGAAGTGGTTCGTCGCCTGGTTCGTGCCGGCGCATCACATCGTCGAATTGAACGCGCGCTTTTTTGTCGATCGTTTCGCGTCGATGCGCTGGTCGATTTTGACGCCGGAGAAGTGCGCGCATTGGGATGGCGAAGCGCTTAGTTTCACTGATGGCGTCGATCAATCGCAGGCGCCGCGCGATGATAACGTCGAGCCGCTTTGGTTGACCTATTACGCGAATATTTTCAATCCCGGCCGCGTAAAAGTGCACGCGATGCAGGCTGAGATGCCGAAGAAATATTGGAGCAATTTGCCGGAAGCGGCGCTCATTCCGGCGCTCCTGCAAGAAGCGCCGCGCCGGGTGGAAACGATGATGAAGAAAAGCGCAGCAAAAGTTCGCGACGACGAAGAAGAATGGCGACCTGCGCCAGTTCCGGCGACGGAAGATTTGGACAAAGTTGCCGCGGCGGCGCGCGCTTGCACGGCTTGTCATCTTTATAAACGCGGAACACAAACCGTCTTCGGCGAAGGTCCGAAACGCGCGAAGTTAATGTTGCTCGGCGAGCAACCGGGAGATCAGGAAGATCTCGCCGGCAAACCGTTCGTGGGGCCGGCGGGAAAGTTGCTTGATCGCGCGTTGGTGGAAGCGGGCATCGAGCGCGCGGAAGTTTACGTCACGAACACGGTCAAGCATTTCAAGTGGGAGCCGCGCGGGAAACGTCGCATTCATCAGAAACCGAATTCGCGCGAAATCGCCGCCTGCCGGCCCTGGATGGAAACCGAGCTGCGTCTGGTAAAACCGAGGCTGCTCGTGTGCCTCGGCTCGACAGCCGCGCAGGCGATCTTCGGGCTGGGCGTCATC
>CAXSCV010000032.1:18009-30562 GCA_964235895.1 uncultured Chthoniobacterales bacterium | reverse complement strand
CGACTCGGTAGGCCGCGCGTGCTGGTTTGTCTGGGCTCGACCGCGGCGCAGGCGATTTTCGGTCCTTCCTTCCGCGTGACGAAGCAGCGCGGTGTCGTGCTCGAGCATGAATTCGCTTCGAGGATCGTCGCGACGGTTCATCCCTCGTCGCTCTTGCGCCAACCCGATGAGGAAAGTCGCGAGCGCGAATACAAACTGTTCGTGGCCGATCTGCGCGTCGCCGGCAAAGCCGCGGCATAAAAGAAAAACCCGCGGCGAATTTCTCCGCCACGGGCTTTCGCAAACTGTTCGCGAGTCGCGCGCTATTTCTTCGGCGAAGGCGAAGAAGAAGGCGTCGGCGTCGCCATTTCGCTCGTGTCCGACTTGCTCTTTTTCTTCGATTTCTTTTTCGAAGCCGCCATTTCTTCGGCGGTTTTTTCACCGATCTTTACCGTCTTGGCTTCGAGCGTTCCGTCCGCTTGCTTCCAATAACTGCCGCGCACCAATTCGTTCGCCGTGATGTCTTTCATGGACGCGGAGACGCCGGCTTTGGTGATGATCGTCTTGTCGGAAACCTTGAAGACGCGGGAGTTTTCTTTGCCGGCGATGGTGAAGGTCTTGGCGGTTTGGTCGACCGCGGAAGCCATACCGTGAAACGGCACGGCGCGCGGGCTTTTCATCGGTGACGACATGGCCGGCGAGGAGGAAGGCGCGGGCGAAGGCGAAGCTTTTTTAGCGGAAGCGGCCGAGGCTGTCATCGGCCCGCATAGGGCCAGGAGAGAAAGGCCCGCACTACAGAGAACGGTTTTGGAATTCATATATTTGGGAGGGTTAATGTTGAACCGCTCCCGGTATAACGAGAGGTTGGCGTCAAAGCAATCGCCTTCCACGCCGGCGCGCGGGAGTTGTTGAAATACGAAAGGGGCTGACTAACCTGTTCGCCTGCGGTGCGGGGGTATAGCTCAGTTGGTAGAGCGCGTCGTTCGCAATGACGAGGCCTGGGGTTCGAATCCCCATACCTCCACTTCTTCGCCCGGAACCGTTTGCCTAACGAGTAGAGGCGGATTTTTTTTGCGCAAAGCGGATCGTTTGATTTCAATTTGAAAACGCAAAACGTTCTCCAGCGCGTCGGCTTTCTTCTCCTGCAACTGCTCGTGACCGCGGGCGGCATCTTCTACGTTTTCCACGACCCGCAGAAGCGCGCGCAGATCGCGCAAGCGCTCCGCCACGCCGATCACCATTGGCTGCTCTTCGGATGGCTTTGCTACAGCGTGGTGGAAATTTTTGCGACCGTGCGCTGGCAAATTCTCCTGCGCATCCAGGGCATCCTGATCGGCTGGTGGCGCACCGCGGGCATCGTCATGGTCGGGCTTTTCTTCAATATGTTTTTGCCCGGGTTAATCGGAGGCGATCTGGTGCGGCTCTATTTTGTTTTCAAACACGCGCCGGACAAAAAAGCGCGCGCCACGCTTTCCGTGGCGATGGATCGACTCTTCGGTTTGCTTTCGATTCTTTTCCTCGCGGGCACGGTGCTTGTGCTGCGCTTCGGTTGGTTGAAGCAATCGAACACCACCTTGCGCATCGCCTGGCTTGCGCTCGCCTTGCTCGGCGGCGCGCTTATTTTTGTGGTCGCGCTTTTTTCCCTGGTCGGTTTCGGCGCGCTGCATCGGTTGCCGGATCGTTTGCCCTTCCGAAAAGCGATCGTCGAATCAGGTCAGGCGCTGGAAATTTATCGCAAACATCTCGCGGCCATGAGCGTGGCTTTTTTTATCACGATCATTTCGCATCTCGCGTATTACGTGAGCTTTTTCTGCGCGGGCCAGTCGCTCCACGGCTCATCCGCGCATGTCGCGAGTCTGCCGGACATGCTCTCGATCATGCCGCTGGTGAATACCGTCACGTCCATTCCCATTTCCATCGGCGGCGTGGGCGTGCGCGAAACGCTCTTCCAACAATTGCTCGGTCATCTCGCGCATGTCCCGGCAAGTCTGGCCGCGCTGACTGCGTCGCTCGGTTTTGCCATCCAGGCTTCCTGGGGCGTGCTGGGTGCGGCCGCCTATTTTTCCGCGCAATGGATCGGGGATCGTCGCCGCACTCGCGCGCGTTGAAAATTGTCCCACCTTCGAGACGAGCGCGTCCCATATTCGACACGTTCGAACGGATTGGCCTAACGAGTGATTGCGCGCAACTGTTTTTGCGCGTGCGCTTTAGAACGCCAAACGTTTCGTGGCATAGCGCCTGCATTGTCCCTTCGCCTGTAGACGTTCGATTGTCTTTCGCGTGCGTGGGTCGATCTTGGTTTGTTCGCCCGCCACGGTTCGTAAAATTACCTCACCAGATGAAAACACTTTTTGCTCTTCTCACCCTTAGCGCACTCAGCGTGTCGATTTCTCCGGCGCAGGAAGCCAAGCAAATGACCGTCGATCAATTGCTCGCGAAAAACCTCGAAGCGAAGGGCGGGCCGGAAGCGCTGGCAGCGTTGCACTCGATTAAGTTGACCGGTAAAATGCTGGTGAATCAGGGCCAGCTCGAGCTCGCTTACTCGCAAACTCGGAAACGTCCGGGCGAAGTGCGCGAGGAATTCACCCTGCAAGGAATGACCGCGGTGCAGGCTTTCGACGGCAAGGAAGGCTGGAGAATTGCGCCGTTCCAAGGCCGCAAAGATCCTGAAAAAATGTCGGCCGACGATACGAAATCGTTAATCGAAGATGCGGAAGTGGGCGGGCCGCTGGTCGATTGGAAAGAGAACGGGAGCAAGGTCGAATATCTCGGCACTGAAGACGTCGAGGGCACGAAGGCCTACAAACTCAAGGTCACGCGGGCGAACGGCGACGTGGATTATGTTTACCTCGATCCGGATCACTTTCTGGAAATCCGAATCGTCTCGCAACAGGTCCAGCGCGGCGTGCAGGTCGAGACCGAAACCGACCTGAGCGATTACGAAAAAGTGGATGGCGTTTACATTCCTTTCTCGGTCGAGTCGGGCAGAAAAGGCGATCCCGACAAACAAAAAATCATCCTCGATAAAGGCGAAGGGAACATGGCGGTGGACGACTCGACCTTCGTTTTTCCAAAAGGCGTTTCGAAATAATTTCCCACTAAAAACATGCGCGCGTTTCTTTTTTTCACCATTTCACTGGCACTCGTTAGGCTGACTGTGGCCGCAGAGCAGGCTCCCTTTAATTCCGCGACCATTTCCGGAATCGGCGCCCGCAATATCGGTTCCGCCGCGATGAGCGGCCGCATCTCGGCCATCGCCGCGAGCAAGGAACCCTCCGGCAAAATCACCATCTTCGCCGGCGCGGCCAGCGGCGGCGTTTGGAAATCGGAAGATGGTGGCACGACCTACAAACCGGTCTTCGACGAGCAGCCGGTGCAATCGATCGGCGCGATCGCGCTCGACCCGAAAAATTCCAAGAATGTCTGGGTCGGCACCGGCGAAGCCTGGACGCGCAACAGCGTCTCGATCGGCAACGGCGTTTACCACTCGACCGATGGCGGCGAAACCTGGACGCGCGTCGGTTTGCCGGATTCGGAACGCGTCGCGCGCATTGTCGTTAGTCCAGCAAACGGCGACACGATTTACGCGGCCGTGCCCGGCGCCTTGTGGAGCGATTCGCCGGAGCGCGGGCTTTATAAAACGACCGATGGCGGGCTGAGCTGGAAGCTGATTTTGAAAGGCGCGAATCTTTCGACCGGCTGCGCCGACGTCGATCTCGATCCTTCGAATCCCGACAATATTTTCGCGACCATGTGGGATTTTCGTCGCAAAGGCTGGACCTTCCGTTCCGGCGGCGACGGCCCGGACCAGCCCTCGGCCAGCGGCTTATTTCACTCGACCGATGGCGGCGCGACCTGGACGGAAGTGACGCCGGAAAACAGCAAAGGTTTTCCGAAGAAACCCTACGGCCGGCTGACCACAGCCTTCGCGCCGTCGAATCCAAAACGTGTTTACGAGTTTGTCGAATCGACCGACAGCGCGCTCTTTGTTTCCGATGACGGCGGCGCGACCTGGGAGCAACGCGACAAGAGCAACTGGATGGTTTGGCGTCCGTTTTATTTCGCGAATCTGACCGTCGATCCGAAAAATCCGGATCGCGTTTTTAAGACCGACGGCGCGCTGATTATGAGCGAAGACGGCGGCAAAAGTTTTGCGGTCGTCGGCGGATTTCAGGGCGCGCATGGCGACGTGCACGATGTCTGGATTGATCCGACCGATCCGCAAACGGTCGTCGCCGGCGATGACGGCGGGATGTGGTATTCCTACAACGGCGGAAGCAAATGGTGGAAAGGGAACAACCTGCCGATCTCGCAGTTTTATCATGTGAGCGTGGACGACGCCGATCCGTATCGCGTTTACGGCGGCTTGCAGGACAACAGCTCGTGGGTCGGCCAATCGCAGTATCCCGGCGGAATCAATAATCAGCAGTGGGAAAATATGTTCGGCGGCGACGGCTTCTGGATGTTCTCCGATCCGGCCGACCCGGATTACCTTTATGCGGAAGCGCAGGGCGGCACGATCGGCCGGGTTAATCGCAAGACGCATGAAGGCCGCGACATCCAGCCGAAGCCGAACTACAAGGAAAAGCTGCGCTGGAACTGGAATACGCCGATCGCGCTTTCGCCGAACGAGAAGGGCACGGTCTACATCGGCGCGCAGTTTTTATTTCGCACGCGCGATCACGGACAAACCTGGGACCGCATTTCGCCCGACCTGACCACGAACGATCCGGAGAAGCAAAAGCAGGAGCAATCCGGCGGCGTGACGATCGATAATTCCGCGGCCGAAATGCACACGACCATTTACTCGATCAGCGAATCGCCCAAAGACAAAAACGTCATCTGGGTGGGGACCGACGACGGCAATCTGCAGCTCACGCGCGATGCCGGAAAGAATTGGACGAACGTCGTCGGCAACGTCCCCAACCTGCCGAAGAATTCCTGGGTGAGCTGGGTGCAGGCGAGCAATTTCGCGCCCGGCACCGCTTACGCCACCTTCGATCGCCACACTTTTGGCGACATGACCGCGTATCTATATAAGACGACCGATTTCGGCAAAACCTGGACGCCGTTGATCACGCCCGAGGAAATTTCCGGGGTGCAAGGTTACGCCCACGTGATCAAGGAAGATGTCGTGAAACCCGACCTGCTCTTCCTCGGCACCGAATTCGGCCTCTACGTTTCGATCGATGGCGGGAAGAATTGGGCGCAATTCAAAGGCAACCGCTTCCCGGCGGTCGCGGTCTGCGATCTGGCCATTCAACCGCGCGATAATGAGCTCGTGCTCGCGACCCACGGCCGCGGCATCTGGATCGTCGACGACATCACGCCCTTGCGCGCGCTCACGCCGGACTTGTTAGGCCAGGAAGCCGCCTTCGTGGATGCGAAACCGGTCCAGCAACGCATCGAAGGCAACGGCGGTTGGGCCAATGGCGACGCCGTTTTCACGGGCGATAATCCGCCCGACGCGGCTGTCATTACCTACTACCAGCGTTCGCGTCATCTCTTCGGGAAATTGAAAATCGAGGTGCTCGATGCCGCCGGTCGCGTGGTCGATGAATTGCCCGCGAGCAAGCGTCCCGGCCTCAACCGCGTGACCTGGAACATGCGCGAAAAACCGCCGCGCGTTCCGCCCGCCGCGCAACTCGCCTTCTCCGGCACGCGCGGCCCGCGGGTTCTCCCCGGCACCTACACCATTCGCATGACCAAGAACGGAAAGGTCTACGAAAAGAAGCTCGCCGTGGCGCTCGATCGCCGGGCGAAATACAGTGCGGCCGATCGCAAAGCGCAATACGAAGCCGCCATGCGCGTACGGACGCTTTTCGGCGCGGAATCGGCTTTGATGGATCGCATTTTGCCGCTGCGCGCGGCCGTGGAAAAAGCCAAGGCTGCTGCCCCGGAAGCCGATCCGCTGCACAAAACGCTGACCAATTTCGACGAGAAAGTGGACGCGATCCGTAAGCAAATTGTCGCGACCACGGAAGGCGGCGCGATCACCGGCGAAGAACGTTTGCGCGAACACACCGACCAGCTTTACGGCGCGATTCTGAGTTACGAAGGCAAGCCGGCCGCTTACCAGATCGCGAACATCGGAGCCTTGCAACGCGAGCTCGATGACGTGACCAGGCAATTCGAGGCGCTGAACAAGAACGACCTCCCGGCCCTGAACGACGCGCTCAAAGCGGACGGCCAAACGCCGATCGCCTACGCGCCCGAATCATCGACCGCGGCTGGAATGTTCGCCCGCATCTTCGATCGCGACCAGGCGGTGCAGGCGACCGAGCAGGATTAATTTCCGCGCCGCCCAAGTTCTTCGCGGAGCGCGAATCCTGAATCCAGGCGCGCCTCTCGCCGCATCGTATCGACAGCCATTATGATCCAGGATTTCCGGTTTGCCTTTCGTCAGTTGCTCAAAGCGCGCGGCTTCACCGTCGCCGCCGTCCTCGTGCTCGCGCTCGGGATCGGCGTGAACACGGCGATCTTCAGTTTGTTGAACACAATGTTGTTTCGGCCGCCGGCTTACGCGCAGCCGAGCGAGATCGTGCAGATCTTTTCGCAGGATAAGAAAAATCCGAAAACCTTCCGCGGTTTTTCTTATCCGACCTACGTCGACATCCGCGAGCAGAGTGGCGGTTTCTCCGGCGTGCTCGCGCATAACCTCGCGCTTGTCGGGATTGGCGATAAGGCGGACACGCGTCGCGCCTTCGCCGATATCGTGAGTTCCAATTATTTCTCGGTTCTCGGCGTCTACCCGATGCAGGGCCGCGCCTTTTTGCCGGAGGAAGAAAAGCCCGGGACGAACGCGGCGGTCGCGATCGTGAGCTACAACTACTGGGCGAAACAGGGTTTGAATCCCGCGCTCTTGAATTCGCAGGTCGTGGTCAACAGCCGGCCGTACACGATCGTCGGAATCTTGCCGAAAGGATTCACCGGCACGATGCAGCTTTTTGGGCCGGAAGTTTTCTTGCCGCTCGGCGCTTATGACGCCGTCGCCAATGATTTTGAATCCGATAATCGCACCACGCTGGGCGATCGCCGCGGCACGCAATTGCTCGTCATCGGTCGCTTGAAATCCGGCACGACCGGGGCCTCCGCGGAGGCTGCGCTGAAAACTTTAGCGGCGAATCTCGCACAAGCCTTTCCGGTCGAACAAAAGGATCAGACCTTTATGACCGCACCGCTCTCGCGGTTTTCGACCAGCACCAACCCGTCCACCGATGGCGAAATCAAAATGATCGCGCCGATGTTATTCGGCATGGCCGCGGTCGTCCTGCTGGTGGCGTGTTTGAATCTCGCGAACATGCTGCTCGCGCGTGGGACCGCGCGGCGAAAGGAAATTGCCATTCGCCTGGCGCTTGGGGGCAGCCGTTGGCGCATCGTTCGGCAACTGCTGATCGAGGGCTTTGTCCTCGCGCTCGTCGGCGGAGGGCTTGGGTTAGTCCTCGGTTTGTGGTCGTCGGACCTGCTCGTGCTCTCGTTAGGCAAAATGTTGCCGGTCGATGTCGCCTGGCAGGGCGGCCCGAATGCCGCGCTCTTCCTGGCCACTTTTGTCTTTTGCGTCATCGGCACGCTCGCCTTCGCGCTCGGGCCGGCGATCAAATTATCGAAAGCCGCGGTGGTTGAAGACCTGAAAGAAAACGCGGGCGAAGATGTCGCCGCGCGTCGGTGGAAATTTCTTCCGCGCAATCCGCTGGTCGTGGTCCAGATCGCATTTTCTCTCGTGCTCCTGACCGCGGCCGCCCTCTTCATTCGCGGCGCGGGCAAAGCGGCGTCGGTCGATACCGGTTTGCAGACGAGTACAAATTATTTGCTCGAAGTGGATGGCAGTCTCGCGGGCTACGATCAAACCCGCTCGCAGAATCTCTATCGCACACTCGAGGAAAAATTATCCGGGTTACCCGGAGTCGAGCGCGCCAGCATTGCCGCGACGGTTCCGTTCGGCATCCTCACGATTGATAAGAAGGTCCAGCGAGCCGGAGTGAATCCGGCGCCGGATTCCAAGCCAGCGACCGCGGCCGACGGCCTCGCCTTTAACGCGAATTGGAACAGCGTCGGCGCGGATTATTTCGCGACCATCGGCGTTCCATTGCTTCGCGGGCGTGCGTTTTCGACCGCGGAATCAATGCATCAAACCACCGCGAATGTGGCGATCATCGATGAAGTGCTCGCGAAGAAATTGTGGCCGGAAGGCGATGCGCTCGGCCGGCAAATTCAATTCGCGAACAAGGACGCAGAAACTAAAGGCGAAGGAAACAAGGGCGATACCAAACGGCCGCTCGAGATTGTCGGGATCGTGCCCTACACGCGGCACAGCCTGTTCGAAAAAAATCCCGACGGTGCGGTCTATCTTCCGTTTGCCGGCGGTTTCCAGAGCAACGTCTTCTTTCACCTTAAATTCGCGCCGAATGCGGCGAACGATCCGAGCGCCACGATCAGCTCGATCCGCCGCGCGGTGCGCGAAGTGGACAGCGCGATTCCGATTCTGGAATTAAAATCGTTCGCGCAACATCTCGATAGCAATGACGAGTTGTGGATTGTGCGCACCGGCGCAACCATCTTCAGCGTCTTCGGCATGCTCGCGCTCGGCCTTTCCGCCGTCGGCGTTTACGGGGTGAAAGCGTATTCGGTCGCGCGGCGCACCCGCGAGATTGGCATTCGCATGGCGCTCGGGGCGCAACGTGAAAACGTGCAGTGGATGATTTTGCGCGAGGGCTTTTTCATGCTCGGGAGCGGCGTGGTCATCGGATTGTTGCTCGCAGCCGCGACCGGCAAATTGCTCAGCGGAATGCTTTACGAAGTCGGCGCGCTCGATCCGCTCGCGTTTACGCTCGCCCCGCTAACGCTAGCGGCGGCCGCGTTGCTCGCCACCTGGTTACCCGCGCGCCGCGCGACGAAAATCAGTCCGATGGCCGCGTTGCGGACGGAGTGAACAGACGACGCGTCGAGATCTTCGGGTCTAACGAGCGCAACTCCGCGCTCGTCAGCGGGCGCCAATGCCCGCGCGGCAATTCGCCCAGGCGCAGAGGGCCGATGCGCGTGCGCACCAGTCGGTTCACCTCGTAGCCAACTTCGTAAAACATCCGGCGAATCTGCCGGTTGATTCCCTGGCGCAAAATCACCCGGAGCAAGCCCGGCTTCATCGCGACCACCCGTTCCAGCCGCGCGCGCTTTCCATCGAGCATCACCCCGCGCAACAGTTTCGCGGTCAATTGCGCATCCCAGGCGTGGTCCAGCGTCACCTCGTATTCCTTCTCCACCTTGAAACGCGGATGAGTCAGGCGGAGCGCGAGCTCGCCGTCATTCGTCAGCACGAGCAAGCCCTCGCTCTGCGCGTCGAGCCGGCCCACGCTGAAGAGCCGCGGCAGATGCGGCGGGAGCAGATCGAAGATGGTATCGCGCGCGTTCGGATCGCTCCGGGTCGAGACGAATCCGGCCGGTTTATGCAGCAGAATATCGAGCCGCTGTTCCGCGCGGACCATTTTGTTGCCCACCTTCACATGGTCGCCCGGCCCGGGTTGCGTGCTGAAATCCGTGCAGACGCGGCCATTGATCGTGACCCGGCCGGTCGCGATCAATTCATCACAATGCCGGCGCGAGCCGACACCGGCGGCGGCGAGGAAACGGTTTAAGCGCATTCGTTAGGCTTCATCTGGCCCTGTTCGCGCGATTGCACAACCAGCGCCCGCGCGAAAAGAGGGAAGCGCTGAAAGTCGTCCACAGATTTCGCAGATTTACACAGATTCTATCCTGGATGAGGGAAGCCGCCCCTTCTGGCTTTCTGGTTTTGAAGTTAAATCTCCCGCGCAGAGCGAGGATGATGAGCTGAGGAAGTTCAACCGCTCGCCAGCACGCGCCATCCAGAGGTGTCTCTGGATTAATCTGCGTTAATCTGCGAAATCTGTGGAAGACCATTCCGCATGAGCAATCCCAGCATCGTCGAGCGCAAAGAACGCTTCGCCCGCAAGATGGCCGGCAAAGCCAGGCCCACCATCCGTTCGCACGATCGTCTCCCGCCCGGCCAACACCTCACCCCCGGCTTCCCCGTCCTCGACCTCGGCATCCGGCCCGAGATCGATCTGGCGCATTGGCGGCTCGACCTCCTCGGCGCCGTCGAAGAACCGCGCAGCCTGAGCTGGGCGGAATTCAACGCCCTCCCGCGCTTCCAGGATACGAGCGACTTCCACTGCGTCACCACCTGGAGCAAATTCGACGTCGCCTGGAGTGGCGTCGCCTTCTTCACCCTCGCCGAGCTCGTTAGGCCAAAACCCGAAGCCCGTCACGTCCTCTTCGCCAGCTACGACGGCTACACCACCAACGTCCGCCTGGACGATTGCATGGACGACGACGTCCTCGTCGCCACCCACTACGACGGCCAACCCATCACCCGCGAGCACGGCGGCCCGGCCCGCGTCATCATTCCGAAACTCTACGCCTGGAAAGGCGCGAAATTCGTCCGCTCCATCGAATTCAGCGTCGATGACAAACTCGGCTTCTGGGAAGTGCGCGGCTACAGCAACACCGCCGATCCCTGGACTGAAGACCGTTTCTCCTGAAGCCGCGGTGCGAGCCGGAAAAGCAAAACGCGCCCTCCGGCTTCCGAAGGGCGCGTCCTAATTTCGCTGCCGGGAATCGAAACTCCCGCTCTAAGCGTTGCTCCGGCGGCGAGCCATCATCGCTAGACCGACCACGCTAGCGCCGCCCAAGAGCGCGAAGATTGACGGCTCAGGCACGGCGGCTGCGGTGTAATTGACCGCGTCGACCCCGATGACAGTCGAATTCGCCCCCGTCGGCCCACCACTGGTGACATAGTAGCGGAAAGCAAAACGTCCAGTAGTCGGCGCCGAAAGTCCGCTGATCGTCCCGGTAAATTGAGTCCAGTTTTCCGGATAACCGCCCACCGTCAGGCCGGAATTAATCGTCAGCAACACGGTCGTAAAATCGCCCACGCCGGCGGCCGTTGTCCCGACGTTGGTGCTGGTCCCGGCGAGGCTTAGTCGCAGCTCGAGACGATCGGGGTAAGCCGACGAAGGCGTCGTCGTAGTGAAGAACGAAAAGGTATCGCCGTTCGTCAGGCTCAAGGCTGGGGAAATTAACCAATTGGAAATGGTACCCGTGCCGCTGCCGACCGAGGTGTAATTGACGATCGCAAAGCCAGCGCCTTCGTAGGGATTCACCACCGGGTTGCCATCCGCGTCCGTGATAGCTGGCCCGGTGCCCCAGGGATTACCGGTGGAGTTGCGGGTACTATTATTGGTTGCCACCCAGTTCGCCGGGAGGGTGGCATCGTTGAAGCCTTGGAAAAAGCTTTGCGCGGAGGCACTAGTCGCGCCCCATGCCAGGGCGAGGATAAGCGATAGTCGAAGTAGGGGTTTCATTTCTTCTTTTAATCAAAAAAATGTCAAACTCGCAATAATTTTTTGGCGGTTTTGGACATTTTTTCTTCCTGGTTTCTTTGCTTCGAACACGAGCAGGCATCGATTTGTCCTCTCGTCGGCCGTAGCCGGTCCCTCCTGAAAAAATCTGTAAATCTGCGAAATCTGTGGATCATCCTCTGCGCTGAATCGCCCCCGCTGCCCGCGCCACTCGCGGACCTTGGAGCGGTGCGAGCCGGAAAAACGAAACGCGCCTTCCGGCTTCCGAAGGGCGCGTCCTAATTTCGATGCGAAGCATTCCTCCTGCGGCCCTATGCGATTTTCAAAAAAAAAATCGCGCTTCTTGAGAACTTTGCCCGCCAAACCCCGTAGTAACAGGAGCCGACACGTCATGTGCTCCTTCGATCTCTCCCCAGGGAACGGCCGATGCCGTGATGCCCGGCCAGAATAATCAGCAAAACAGAAAGGAAATAATGTCGAACTTAACAGAAGATCAACAACGCGGCTTTGGCAATCGGATCACCCAAATGTACGGGGACGCCGACACCGCCGCCGCGCTCACCGCCCGGAACAGCGGGCTCGACCCGACGAAACGAGCCGCTCTCCTGGTGGCGAAACAGAAAACCGCCTCCGAGATGGAAAACGCCCAGACCAAAGCCAAGGCCGCCCTCAAGAAAGCGACCGAAGCCTCCGTCGCCGCGACCGAGGATTACTACAAGGAAGCCAGCGAAGCTGCCGGCGCCCTAGCCAAGGAGCTGGGTGACGCCCACTCCCTCAGTCAGGAGATCCGTAAAATCCGGCCCGGTATGACCAACGAAGCCGCCCGCGGCCCGGACAAGCCCGCGGCCTCGAATAAGCCGACCCCATAAGCAGGCAATCCGCCGGGGGAGCGAAGGTCTCCTCCGGCGGAGCAACCGCCCGGAGCGCGAGAGATCGAGCCCCCGCCGCCGAAGCATTTCCCTTCCCCGGGGAGCAAGGTTCCCAGAGCGCCGGATATTCCTTCCAGACCCCGGGAAAAACCCCCTCTCACGCTCTCTTCAATTCCTCCGCTCCTCTGGAAACGCCCTCCCGCAGGTGGGAAGAAATATCCAGCCCCAGAGAAAGCTTCCTGCCCGAGGGAGAACCAGTATCCTGCTGATTCCCAGCGAGTTAAGACCGAAGCGCTCATCCGGCGCCTCCCGGCTTATTCCGAAAAGATTGCC
>CAXSCV010000032.1:0-17999 GCA_964235895.1 uncultured Chthoniobacterales bacterium | reverse complement strand
ATACCCGTCTCTCGCAGAATCATACGTCCGGCGTCCCCGACTCAACCCAGCCAGCCAATGCTCCGCCTCCTCTTTCTCGCCCTGATCATCGGCGGCCTCATCTGGCTGGGCTGGGAAACCCCCTTCCGCGACCGCATTTACGGCCCACCGCCAAAGCCCGCGGTCGTCACCCATCCGCGAAGAGTCTTAGCGGCGCCCACACCGCGCGGCGCATGGATGTGGGACCCAAACCGCCGTACGGCTTTGGACGCGCCCGCTCGTCTCTCCACCGGACCGACCGCCCCGCCAGCGACTCAATCTGGGAGCTGGATGTGGGAACGCCGGCCCTTGGACCCACCGCAAAAATCCCCTTCGCCGCATTACTAGCGTCCCAGAGAAAAATCTGTCTACTCTTTCCCGTCGATGGTCACCCTTGGCCGGAATCGGCCGTAAGGGTCGGGGATGATCAAAAGTGTCGCCCGTTTTGCCCCGGCTTTGAAATCTGCTTCGGCGCCGGATTCGACCGGTTTCCCGTCCGGCAATTTGCTGTGGAGGGTAATCGGCGTACGCGCGAGCGGCAGTCCGGTCCGGACAACGGTTTGTCCGTAGTTAAGGCCGTCCACCAAAGATTGACTATCAGTTGCAGCGTTTACCGTTATACCCGGAAAGTAATTGCGGATAGCCAGTGTGCCAGACTCGGCTTTTGGGTCGTTAGTGTCGTTTGTTACTTCTACGTCGATCGCGCCTGCTTTCGGGCCTACGATGATAGTGAAGAAAGCATTAGCCTGAAGGTTGAGGTTGAAAGTCTTGAGCGGCGTCGTTGTGCCGGTTTTGAAAACACTAAGTTGGTAAGTCCCGGGAGGGAATTCCGCGTAGCTGGAGTACTGAAAGGAAATCCCTTTTAGCAACGTCCCCTCGGATGAAGATCCGCCAGGTTTGCGCAACTCGAACGTGCCATTCGCCGCAGGCAGCATGTTCCAAAAGCGAAGGAAGCCGGTTTTGGCAGCAGTGCCTTGGGCATGACTACTGGCGGCCAGGAGACCGAAGAAGCAGCTAGTCGCCAGCGTAGAGAATTTTAATTTCATATTTGTCGGGCTTGATGAACCGCGTGATAGCGGTCGGGTCGAAAGGTTCGGATGGGGTGCCGGCATTCCAGACCGGATCGATGCGGAAAGTAATTCGAAGCTGGGAAGTGCCGGTGACTACGGGGACGGTTGTTCCTTGCTGTGGGGACAAAGATTGACCGACGGAGTAGATGGTGAAAATATTTCCACGGGTGGTAATCAAGCCTACAAGGCGACGAAACAATTCTTCTCGTCCGCGATCGTTCGTCGTTTGGGGATTTATACCAGGCACTAGATAGAAGCTCTGTGAGCCATCGGAGGTGGAGTTGAAGATCGGCATCTCCGACAATTCACCGGGTTCGGCGAGCGGGCCGGTGGTTGTGGAAAATTCCGAGTAGGAAGACGCACTGTTGATTACCCGAGCTTTGATTTGTTCTATCAGGCTATTGATCGCATTGTCGTCCAGAGGTTGCGAGGATAGGCTCGGATCGCTATCTGGGGACGCTTGGAAATCGTATTTGTAGAGCGCGGATTTGAGAGCGATGCCGCCATCGCGATTAACGCCGTTGACGTTGATTCGACCATCAAGCTGAACGAGGTCGGTCGTCGAGAAAACATCCAATAGACGCCAAGCGGTCCATTCCCGGTCGGCGGCATTGCTGTTGCCATCCCAGAGGCCGGTGGGATTGGTCGTGCTAAACCGGTTTGGTTGCCCGATCTGCAATGTCCGGCCGCCGCTGCGACTGAGATTGATATCATTGCTGTCTCCTTTGACGCGCACCGGGTCGAAAATATCTCCCAGTTGTCCAATCGACGTAAGGGGGGCGTTGGCAACGACCGCGGGTGCACCGTTTGCAGATTGCGTGCTGCTGGAATAATCGGGCCATTTCGATGGGTCTACGAAAGCGGAATTGGGAGCGCCTAATGACTCATTCGCGGGAATGCTGTTGCTGTCTAGGCCGGTGCTGAAATAGCGTGTTTTGTCGTTGTTCGCTGAAGCGCCATTGAGGTCGAACCGCAGTTGCTCTGCGTTCGTCCGCGGGTCCCCGGTCGTCGCGTTGGGAGTGGTGCCATTCAGGTTCCCTCGTAACGAAGCTCCGCGGAAGTGAAACTTGGTGTCGTCGAGCCGATTTTGCGGTGGCGGGTCGGTATCTACGTTGACCGAGATGGCGGAGCTAATAGCGGCTGCACCCCAAGCGGATTCGAGAATTCCAAGGTTATTCCCGAGCGCGATCTCCGTTTCGTAGTCCGAGCTCGAAGTGGTGCGATCGATCATGTTTAGGCGCAATTCGCTGCCATTGCCGCCTTTCCTGTCCGTTTGGCCTGAGTAAGTCCGCGGGCCGGTGATTCCATTATTGTCTGGAGTGACCTGGATGAAATAAACGCGGGTCGGGTCAGGAGTGAGCGCCGGCAAGAGTGTAGGATCCGTCGTAATAACTGTTGCCGATCCGGCCGGAAAGGAGGTCAGGGGAGCGTGACTAGAGGAGTTCGTCGCAGTGCTCAACAGAAGCTTCAAGTCTCGTGTCGGGCCGGGGGGAATTTGCGGTTTTGTACCTGCGTCCCAGCCTGGCTGATTCGCGATCAGTAAAAAGGGACTTGGCCCTAAATCGGAAACTTGGATGTCATGATTCGACATGTTCCAGAACTCTACATAGTGATCGATATTTATCTGGTAGTTGGCAAACGCTCCGGTCCGAGGTGCAAATGCAACCTCGCGGACACGTAGGGCATACTCCTGAATAAAGGGGACTCGCTCCTTGCCGATCGCGACAACTTCGTTCGGACCGGCGGTGCCGTTTGTCGTGATGGCGTTCGTCGGCGCGGTGCCGATCATGATACTAAAGTCGTCCTTTACGATCGTCGGCTGCGAATCGGTGTCGATGTAGTCCCGGATGTTGGCTGCGATCTTATTCAGGTAGATCGTCTGATTAGCTGATGAAACGTCGGTGGTGGAATTGAGATTCGAACCGCTGCGATAAAATCGCTGGCCGAAATTCGGCAAGTGAAAGCTGATGGTTTTGATGATCTCGTCTAGTTGTTTGCGAATCTCGGATGGGGAATTGGAGTCGACGACCACCTTGTTTAGGTTGACGCGCTTAGACCCACTTCGTGAGAGATTGGAGGAACCGGAAAAGATGGTGGACTCAAACTTCGCGTCCACCGAGAGAGTGGGAAGGCCAGTGCCTTGGTTTATTGCCCCGTAATCAAAAAACTGAGAGCCTGGGAACTGGCCGCGCTGGGTGAAAATGGCGTCTGCTAGTTCGTCGATGGCCGAGGGATCGGCAGCGGGCGTTATCCCTTTCATCATTCCCTGCAAAGGGATTTGCGAAGGATCGTTTCCGAGCGACGTGCCGCCTCTGGCCGTTTTGCCCATAAGATTCACATTCGTCTTGAAACTTTCATCTTCCATCCAATAGGCGAATCGGCTGGTGACTTTTCCGTCGGAGTCCTTTTGCTCTATCCACTGACCGCGAAACGGAGGCGGCGTCGGAGGAGTCGCTGGCCCAGGGGGAGGCGATGGCGCACCGATTGATCCTTTGGAATCGTTTGTAAAGCGAGCGTGGTTGAGATCGAAGGAGTTCGAGTCGTCCAATGTGGGCAACGCGCTTCTAAGGTTAGCTTCTCGCTGAGAAGCGGTCTGCTGGCCGTAGGGAATGGTAACAGCTACGGCCCCGGAAATGAGAGGCAACATATGAAGAGGCGATGGTGTTCCAGCGGCCGTCGCTTCCGGCGTTTGCTCACGGTAGTAAAGCACCGTTCCCTGATATTGGAGAGCGCCTCCCGCTTGGTTCACTACTTCCCAAGAAGTCGCCGAGTCGGGAAACGACAATATGTTATCTGTCAGTCGAGAGATCGCTGTGTCTATGGCCGCTTTTGCCGCGAGGTCGGCTTTTGCTTTATTGGCAAATGACCGCGCGGTTGTGCGATCCAGACTGCTGCTGGAAAGGTATGCCACCGCCATAATCGTCACGAGGGCGATCGTGATTACGGTTACAATCAAAGTGAATCCGGCTTGCGCGATTGCCGGCGAAGGTTTCCTCCTCATCGGTTTTGCTCCAGGGATATCCTGGTGACGAATTGCTGTTCGGAGGGCAGTATGAGCGTCCGGTAGCGAGCGGTACTCGAATCGGACCATGTGGTTTGATCGACCGTTAACCCTTGAAGCTTTCTGGCGGAGGCTGCACTCATTGACTTAAAGCGGACTTCTATCCATCGCCAGGTTTTCGAATCGCCATCAGGCGGCTGCAGGTTAGAGAGGATGCCCGGAGTAAACCTTAAATCCCAGATACATGCGGACATGCTTTCGTCCGTCGTGGCGCTTTGGGTGAAGAGCGTAGTGAAATCGGGTGGCTTTTGCGCCAGGCTTGGATATGCAGTATCACTGTTTTTGTAAAGGCGCTTGAGGTTAAAGGTCTTAGTCAAAGCATCCCACGCGAGGTAATATCCTACGGCGCACAATTGGCTTTTTCCGGCATTGGCGATCGGCGTTATGGCATAAGCTTCTTTTGCGTAGGTGTCCGTTGAGTCGAAATTAGCAAGCGTAAGCATCTGTGGGTCGCCGTTAATGCAGGCTCGTCCTAAGTCTCGGGTCATCAAACGTAATGCAGCGCGTGCGTCCCGAAAGGCGTCAATGCGCTGATCTGCCACTTGCCACTGATTAGCCGCGCTGGCGAAAACGCGAAAAAGAAGGACCATAATAACTGTCGTGATAGCCATGGCGACGAGCAACTCGACTAGAGTGAATCCCCTGGCTGTTTCCCGCGCGCGCATCTTCTAGGGCTGATTTCGCGCGAGATAAAAGAACTCGAGGGAACTAGCAGTCTTTTCTTTTCCCCAAACTCGAATCTGAATTTGATTTAACTTCCCGGTGCCCAAGGAAACGCCGGGGGCTACTTCGGGATTGTTGTCGAAGCGTAACTCGATCGTATAAATGGTGCCCGGGTCGACGGTATTAGTAATCTGGGGAGAGTCCGGCGAGGGGAAAGACGCGTAGAGCAATTGGGCGGGGCTCGTCTTGTCGAGACTTCCTAGATCGAGTGTGAGGCCGTAACACTGAATAGAGCCGAACGAATGGCACTGAGCTTCAATGGTGGCAGTTACCGCCTTAACGAGTTCACCGGCGCGCGTATCAGTTATCCCGGATCGATTCGCGCTCAATCCGGTTGGAAATACGCCAAGGATGGCGACCAGTGCGAACGCGATCACGCCGAGAGAAAGCACGACTTCGATGAGTGAAAAGCCCGTGCGGTCGGCGTCCCTAGTTCGCATAGGGGTCGATATAACGCGCTCGTCCGGTGAAGGGAGAAATGGCGATCTGGTCAAACTTCTGCTTCGTCGCTTGGACTTTATCAGTAAATAACGCCGCGCCGCTTCCATCAATAAAGCCGGAGAAGAAGTTTACGAAAATATCGGCAGTGGTGGTGGGAGTGGTCACCATGCCATTGCTGTCGAACTGGAGGAAGGGAAGTTCGACTGGCGTCGGATCGGAGGCGGCGTTCGCTATGATCGCCCGAGGACATGGAAACGCTATTTTCGGGGTCCCGGCCTGTGGCTTGAGCAAGCCGCTGTTCGTCTGAAAGGAAATGCCCGTCGGCAAAAAATACCATCCCGTTACGGCAACTGGCTTAAAAGTTTTGTCGTCTTTGAAGATGCTGTACGCTCGGCACCGGTAATGATCGGTTGTCGTTTTGTCGGCGAAGACAACGTAAGTGGACGATCCGCTCGTGAGGGCAAGGCTGCGCGCTTGTTCCACAGAATTCATCACTTCGCTGACTGCGGATTTGCCGCCGCTCGATCTCGAAAGTGAAACAACTGCAGGCACGATAGCCACCAGCATGATGGTCATGATGCCGATCACGATCATCAATTCGAGGAGGGTGAAGCCGGTGCGCTTTTCGGCGCGGCGGGCGGCGGGTGGGGGTGTCACGCGCGGGATTCAAACGAATTTCCGGTGATCTTACCAGAACCAACCGGCATTGTTCATGCGCACGAGGCGCTCGTCTCCCACTTCGCGCGTGATTTCGTTTAACGTCGGAAAAAATCGGCCGAGGGCGGACTGTTCGGCAGGAGCGCTTTCGGTTTCGGCAGACGCACGAAAAAACCGAGCAGCATTAAGGGATGATTGCGTGCTCGCTAAGAAATTCTCCAGCTGGCACGGCGAGGGATTAAGCAGCACCGCCGTCAACCGCCAAGAATCTTCTCTCTCCGGGGCTTCGTCTAGAGTTGATACGCTTCCACCGACGCGACGCCGGTAGAGTTATCCTTCCCCCGCACAATGAAAGTGTAATTCCCTGGGGCGAGCGCGACCACGAGCGCGCTCTCCAGAGGATTCGAAGGGGTTAAGCCGGTGTATTGTATCCCGAATGAGTCCGCCCAGTTGTCGTTTGAGTATTTGTTGCCCTGGCTATCATACAGTTCCAGGGTGGGATCGGCCAGGCGTCCGGGCAGCGGCACGCCATTGACGTTTAAGGACGGTCCGAGAACGCGGACAGCGAATTGGGTTACATTCTCTCCGGTGGCAATCAGACCACCGATCATCACGTTATCGCCTGTTTGCACCATCCCGCGGGTCGAGATGTTGGCCAGCTGTGAATTGGCAGCCGGATCGATGTCGTAGACTTCGATCAAACCAACACCGGTCGAGTTGTTGGCTCCCCGCAGAATAGCTGTGTAAGTCCCGGGATAGAGCGTTTGTATGATAGTCGATTCCCGTGGGTCAGACGGAGCCAGGGTGCTATCGATAATCGCCTGCGAGTCGGGGCTCTCCCGCCAGTTGTCATTGTAGCTCACGACGGCGCCGTTTCCGTCGTGCAACTCCAGAGTGGGATCCGCCATCCGGCCGGGGATAGGAACGCCCCCGCTACTTAAGGAGGGACCGGTCGCCCGGATGATAACTCGCTTCGGGTCTGTCCCGGTAATAATGAAACCAGCGATGGCTACGTTATCTCCCGTGCCGACATTCAACCTGGTGGAGATATTACCGAAATGCGTGGAGACGGGCGGCCGGCCGAGTTGCTCAACACTGTATGTTTGCGGGCTATTCGAAGCTGCAGGATCCGAGACTGTGATAGTGCCGGTGCGAAAGGCCGTGCTGTCATTTTTTTTAACGGAATAAGAAATATAGCTCTGAGCGTCTGGCCCGTCAGATCCAGTGGGAGAGTCAACCGTAATCCAACTAACGTTTGAAATTGCCGACCAGTTGAGCGTGCCCGAGCCGGGATTGCTCACAAGAAAGTTACTTGCGCTGGCGTATGCGCTTACGAAGTAGGCGCCGTTGCCGAACAGTCTTAGCGATGGACCCGGCGCCCGGCCGCTCTGCGTTATCGAAAAGCTTTGAGGACTGCCCGAAGCAGCATTCGGGGCGGTGACAACAACGACGCCAGTCCGTGACGACGCAGAATCATTAAGTTGGACGCTGCAATTTATCCAGGTCTCCATGTCCGGCGAGTTCGAGCCGCTGGGCGTGTTGACTGTAATCCAATTAGCGTTCGTGGAAGCCGTCCAATCCAGAATGCCAGAGCCGCCATTATTAATTGCCCAGTAAATAGAGCTCGCGGTAGGCCCGAGAGAACCGCTATTGGAGCTTAGTTGCAAAATAGCGCCCTGCGCATAGCCAGCCTGGGCGATGCTAAACGTTTGCGGACTGCTATAAGCCCCGGGGGCCGTGACGGTAATAGTTCCGGTGCGCGGAGCGGAGTTATTCTGCGCATAGGAATAAGAAAGCGTTGTCTGGGCTCCTGCTCCGTCCGAGCCGGTGGGCGTATTTACCGTCAACCAGCTATCGTTGGATGAGGCCGACCAGTTCAACGTGCCTCCTCCCGTATTACTAACGGTAAAGCTTCCGGAGCCTGCGGTGGCACTAACGCTGGCGCTCTGACTGCTCAGGTGCAAAGTTGTTGGCGGTGTCAGGCCGATTGTTACCTGGATATCGAGATACTGGCCGGCCCCGCTCCCGCCTTCATCGAGCGGTTGGATGGAGAGGCTAGCCGTGTTGTCGGTAAAGGTGCTTCCCACTGCAAGCGCAGCATCCTGTTCGTTATTGCCGGGACTGGTCATGTCCAGGAGGTTACTGGGTTGGTTGGAAGTATAACCCCAGATAATATACGCACCGTGGGCGAGGGAGGCGTTACTGGTGAAATTGCGGCGGACGGAAACCCAGTAGTCGCGGGTGCCGTCTTTGTGCACTAGAAGGGCCAGGTTGCCGGACGGACTGGCCGTATCGAATCGATTTACCCGATAGGTGCCGCTGGTGGTAACCGTCAGCGGGCTAAGCCATCCAAGCAGAGTTTTGAACCAGGGATTGAAATCGGCGCCGTGATCGTTCGGGGTATTTGCGCCCATGGTGTCAAAGGGGTCGCCATAATCGGTGCTCGTTCCGGAGGGGCTGATCGGGTTGGAGTCGCTAACTTGCCAAAGATCGCCATGATAAAGGCCATAAGTGTGCCCGAGCTCGTGAGCGGCCACACGGAAATCGCATTCGCCATTTAACCAGACATCCGGGCCGCCGATATTTGCCCGGCCACCATAAGTAATTTGCGAATTCGGAATGTTACCGAGGTAAGAGAAAAGAACGACTACGCGATCGTAGCTGGCAATTGCATAACTGCCGGAGGCAGCGTTCTCGGCATCGGTATGCAGCTGAGTGTTCGCGCCATTGGTGGCGTAGTAGTTAGCGGTCTGCGGCATGCGATAAACAGCCGTAGTTACGGTCGTGGTCAGCGAGGTTTTATTGTAAGAGCTGGTCTGGTAGTAGGGCGAAATAACTGAGTCCATGATGTTCTGGACATAGTCGGCCGTGTAGGAGACGTTCGTGGTAATGGGCGAAGCATCATTCGGTCCATACGGGATGCCCTGGCGATCTGAAAAATCGACCCGGATTACCAGCACACTCTTATTTCCTTGGGTGTAGGTGGAAGCGGGACTGGCGCCCTCGTCCCGGGCGGCGGACGGTGCGCCAGTCTGCATGTCCTGGAGAATCTCAGTAGCTTGCCGAGTTGGCCGCGGGCCTATCTGACTCTCCGCCGACTCCAGACGTCTCTCGGTTTCGCGAAGCTGGCTCTCGGATGCAAATTGATAGATACTATCGCCCACCTGTCCTAGAAGCCCGCTCGCTGCCTGATTGGAGGCGCCCAGCTGCTTCGGTTGCATGCCTTTGACTAACTCTGCCGGCGTGAGGGCTCGCAGGGCATCGGCGTGGACGGCCATCATGCCATCGAGCACCAAGCCGTGTAAGGGAATCTGCTTCTTCGTTGTTTCCCCGACGCGCCGCCCGTATACATAAGCCTGATAGGTGTGATTTCCGAGCTCGACCGAACGACTAAGCCCGGTCACGCGTGGGCCGCCGTGGGCTTGAAGCTCCGCCGAAACAGTGTAATCGCCGATTCCGCTGACAATCGTCTCCAGTTGATCGGTTACTTCTCTTGGCAATCGGGCCCGAATCGAACCAGGCACAGCTAACGCGATGGCCCGTGCTGGATCTGTTTTAATCAAGCTCAGCAGTAGAGAACGGCGCGCTTGAGCAAGCGCAACGCCGTCGGCGGTCCCGGCTGATTGGGTCGAGCCCTGGCTATAAGCTTCGGCCCAACTGGTAAAGTCTTGCAGTGCGCTTTCCTGCGACTTGCCCCAATCAGCGCCGTAAGAGCCGAGGGGAGCGTTAGCGGTTGGAGTGGTGTTCGCCCGGATGGGCCCGGTTAGGACAGCAGTGGCGAGAGCGCAGCCAGCAATCAAGCCTCTGGTTCGAGTCAAAAAGCGCATATTCAGTGTTTACAGTATAATCGAAATTCGCCCGGCATTTGGATTTAATTGTCTGTGGGTTTAAGACGCCAAGAGAGGCCCACACAGCGATTGGGCCGATGTTTTACAATCCAAGCTCTGTAAGGCGTTTCTCCCCTGCGGAAGGAAAGTTTCCTGACCCGAAACGGCTGCGCGGGCCGGTATCGGCATGCTTCTAGCTTTTAAGCGGTTTGCCGTGCTGGAACACACGTTATCCGAGGAGGAACATAGTCAGATCGTACAAACGATCGAGATGTTTGAGGTCATCACTCAGACACAGCCGGACGATTATCAATCGCTCGAAATCCTCAAGGACGCCTACAACAAGATCAATAAACCGGACGAAGCGCTGCGGGTTTCGCGCAAGCTGGCGGAGGCTTATTTTAACGGCGGCTCCTACACTCTCGCGATGCAGGAGTGTGAATCCGTCCTGCTGAAGGAACCGCATGCGCCGGAGGTTCTGGCCATGCTCGGGGAGATCGAGAACCGGTTGCAAGCAGCGGGGAATGCAGTCCTGGAAGGCGGGCCGAAGACGGGATTGATCGCGGCCCCGCGTTTAAATGGGGCGGCGCCCGGACCTGGCACGGTCCAAGGATTGGTCGACATGAGCTCGAAGCGGAACAACCCGCAGTTGCTCGATCGCGGGGACGATCAACTGGCGAAGTTTCTGGTCATGCAGCAGCTCTTCCCGGAGGAGCAGGTGAATACGGCGCTGGAGACGGTGACGCATTTGAACAAGGACCTGAGCGGGCAGGCGGTGGCGGCGTCCTTGCTCGATAAAATTTGCCGGCAGGACACGGACAAGCTGGACCACGCGCTCTCGCAATTAATCGAGCGGACGAAGTTCGCTTTCCTGCCGATGGAATACTACGACGTCGACCGGCAGGTGGCGCGGATGTTGCCGGATTACCTGACGCTCGGCCGGCTCTTTGTGCCGTTCGATTTAATCAGCCGCACGATCATGGTGGCGTGCTGTAATCCTTTCGACGCGGCGGGCCGCGAGGCGGTGCAGGCTTCGCTCGATTACACGGTTTCGTGGTACCTGGCCCGGCCGGGAGCGATCATCAAAACGCTGCAGGATAGCTACCGGCTGGATGCGCGAGCCTAGGAGAGGACGATGAGAAGCAAATCATTCGCCGAACGCATCGCCGATGTCCTGATCGAGGACGGTCTGCTTTTGCCGAACCAGCTCGATGAGGCAATCAGCCTGCAGCACAAAGAAGGCGGCCGGCTGCTGAAGATTCTGACGGAGAAGCAATTCGTCACCGACCAGGACATGACCTTCAGCATGGGTCGTTGCCTGAACACGCCGCCGATCAATTTAGTAAAGCTGCGGGTGCCGGAAGAGATCATGTCGCTGGTCCCGCGCGACATGGCGAAGAAGAACAAGCTGGTGCCGATCGCGCGGTTGGCTGGGAAACTTTTCGTGGCCATGGCCGACCCGACGAACGTGCTCGCGGTCGACGACGTGAAGCGCCGGGTGCAGCTGGAAGTGATCCCGATGATCGCGACCGAGCGCTCGGTCATGGATGCCCTGGCCGGCGTGCACGGCGGGGGCGCCAACATGAGCGACGTGCTCAAGCAGGTCGCGGAAGACGTGGCCAATGCCGGCGAAGTGGAAGTGCAATCGACCAAGCACGAGGAGATCGATATCGATCGCCTGGCCAGCGACACGGAAGACGCGCCGGTGATCAAGATTGTCAATCTGATCCTGGTGCAGGCGATCAAGGAAAAGGCTTCGGATATTCACATCGAGCCGTTTCAGCGGACGCTGAAATTGCGCTACCGCATCGATGGCGAGCTGGTCATGGCGGAGTCGCCTCCGAAGGCGCTGCAACTGGCGATCACATCGCGCATTAAAATTCTCGCGGGGCTGAACATCGCGGAGCGCCGTCTGCCGCAGGACGGGCGTTTCCGGATCAAGGTCATCGGCAAGGAAGTCGATCTGCGTATTTCCATTCTGCCGACGGCGCATGGGGAAAAGATCGTCATTCGTATTCTCGATAAAGCGGCCCTGACCGGTTCCATCGACCAGATGGGAATGGACCCCAGCACGGTCGACAAATTCAAAAAAGCGATCGACGCGCCGCACGGAATGATCCTGGTGACCGGCCCGACCGGTTCGGGAAAAACGACCACGCTCTACTCCGTCCTGCAGGAACTAAACAGCACCCAATACAACATCGTCACGGTGGAAGACCCGATCGAGTACGACCTCTCGGGCGTGAACCAGGTCGCGGTCCGCGCGGATATTGGCCTCGATTTCTCGTCCGCGCTTCGCTCCATCCTCCGGCAGGATCCGGACATCGTGATGGTCGGTGAAATTCGCGATAACGAAACCGCCGACATCGCGGTGAAAGCGGCGCTGACCGGCCACCAGGTGCTCTCCACTTTGCACACGAACGACGCGGCCGGCGCGATCACGCGCCTGGACGACATGGGGATCGAGCCATTCCTGATTTCGAGCTCGGTCATCATGGCCTGCGCGCAACGACTCGTTAGGCGCATTTGCACGAATTGCCGGGAAGAGTTTGTGCCGGAGCCGGAAATTTTCGAGCGGCTCGGGATGGAGCCGATCGCGGACGCAGTCTTTTACCACGGCAGCGGATGCGACCGCTGCAAGAACCGCGGCTACCTCGGACGGGTGGCGATCATCGAAGCGCTGCCGGTGAGCGAGGCGATTCGGCGATTAATCATCAAGCGCGCTTCGGCCACGGTGGTGAAGAACCAGGCGGTCGCGGAAGGGATGAAGACCCTGCGCATGGTCGGCATCGACAAAGCGATCGAAGGCATCACCACGCTCGAGGAAATCTGGCGCGTGACCGCGGAGGACCATTAGCGATGAAAATTTCATTTCTGGATAAATTCAAACGCAAGCCGGCCAAGAAAGAGGAAGTGGCTCCGCCGGTCGCCTTGGCGCCGGTGGACAAGGCGAGCAGCGATCGGCTTAGCAAAACCGTCTTGCCGAATGCCACGCGCGGTTTCGGCGCGGAGGATTCTGGACGCGGCAGTTCGGCGAACGGACTCGGACAGCGCGCGCCGTTTTCACTGACCTCCGGTTTGCCGCCGGCCGTGGCGCTGGCCTTGGAGCCGAAGATTGAGCGCGGGATCTCGTTAGACCTGGCCGATGTGCTCGCACAAATGCCGGAAGGGCTGACGCGCCCGCTGCCGGAAGGCGAAGTCAGTCGCCGTGTTTTGCTCAAGGCGGCGGAGATCGAAAAAGGGATGTCGAGCGGGAAGCCGGCGGTCTCGGTCTTTAGTGTTTTTCAACAAGCGCCCGAAATTTTTCTGCAAAAAATCCAGCCGTCCGATGAGCGGCAAGTGCCGTTGCCGTTCGAGAAAGTGATGGAGCAATTCAGCAAACTGCAAATGCGCAACGACCAGTATCGCGAGCGCACCGTGCCGCAGGTCGAGACGCCCTTTCTGCAACTGACGCTGGAAGACAACACGCGTTTCGGCACGACCATGGAAACGATCGAAACCGGTCCGCTTCCGCCGGTGCGTCTCGAGCCGGCGACCGCGGAAGCGATCGCTGCCGCGGAACCGGAACCGGCGTTGCACGAGAAAATTCCCCTGCCGCAACAGCCCATACCGCTCACTCCGCTGCGGCCGACCGCCGCGGAGATTAAAGCCAAAGCGGCCGCTCCAATTCCTCCGCCTCCGATCCAACAAACGAACCCCCCAGCGCCTGCGCGCATTCCTTTCTCGATTGCACCGAACGGAACGGACGCGCCTGCTGAGAGAGTTCCAGCCTCAAGCGGGCCGTCCGTTCCAACAGCCGCGCCCAAGCCCGCCGCGCCCACGCGCATTCCATTTAAGATCAGCGCGCCGAGCGACGAAGTCCGTCCGAAACCGGAACCGTGGCTGACCAAGGAAAGTTTCCAGGCGGGGGACGGCCACGCTCCTGCCACGAAGACACCGGCGTTTTCCATGGACGGAAAAAAACCGGCGCCCTCACCGGCGAATGGGCTTCGCATCTCGCTTCCGCTGAAACCGATCCTGCAAAGCCTGCCGCCGTTTCAACTGACCGGCGACATCGCGGCGGTGCCGGACGATGCGAAAATCGAGCTGCCGTTTTCGTTGGTCGAAACGCAACTCGTGACCGGACGAATCGCGCTTCAGCCGGAGGAATTCGCGGCCGCGTTGCCGGAAAAATATCGCGCGCTTTTCACCGCCAGGGAAGTCGCCGCGCCGGTCGCATTATCTCTGCAGGATGTGCTGAAGAGTTTGCCCGATGCCTCGCTGCGCATGCGCGACGACCAAGTGGAAGACGCCAAAGGCAACAATTTCATCACGCCCTTTTCAGAGAAGGCGGCGGAGGACGAGCAACGTTTCACCCCCGCTACCGCGCCAGTTCCGGCCGCGCCCGCGCCGAACGCGAAATCGGCGGAACAGTCAGCGCCGAAACCGATCGTGAACCCCGCGCCGTTGGCAGCGGGAGAGCGCACAGCGTTGCAAGAAATTCTTGAGACCGACGACGAAGTCGACGCGAAACTCGTCGTCGCGCACGTCGGTAAACTGCCCGGCGTGCAAGCCTGCGCGATCATGTTTTCCGATGGCCTGAGCCTGGCGGGAAAGTTGCCGGAAGAATTCGCCACCGACGGCCTTTGCGTGCGCGCCCCTTCGCTGGTCCAGCGCGTCATGGAGCACATGAGCGAAGCGAAGCTCGGATCGTTGCGCGCGATGACTTTGTTCTGCGAGAAGGCCTCACTCTCCTTCTTCAGCTTCGACAATCTTTGCCTCGCCGTCCTGCATTCGCAGGCCGATCTGAACGCGGAAATTCGTGAGCGGCTCGCGCGCACGACCGAGGAGCTTTCACGCAAATATTCGACCCCAGCATAAAGGAACCTGCCCATGTCCATCATCAACTACGCCAGCCGCGAAATTCAGTTCAAGATCGTCTATTACGGCCCCGCGCTTTGCGGAAAGACGACTAACCTGGGTTACATTCATGAGCGGATTAATCCGCAGAATCGCGGCGATCTGGTCTCGTTAGCTACTGCGGCCGATCGCACTTTGTTCTTCGATTTCCTGCCGCTGAACGCGGTCGTGATCAAAGGCTTCGTAACCAAGTTCCAGCTCTACACCGTGCCGGGCCAGGTCATCTATAACGCCACCCGCGAGCTGGTCCTGCGCAGCGTCGACGGAGTCATTTTCGTGGCCGATTCGCAATGGGAAAAAATGGAGGAAAACGTCGAGAGTTTTAAAAATCTCGAAGACAACCTGGCCAAGCAAAACATCTCGATCGACGAGATTCCCTACGTCCTGCAGTACAACAAACGCGACCTGGAAAACATCGCGCCGATTAATTATCTCGAATACGTCCTGAACAATCGGAAGCGGCGCGTGCAGAGTTTCGAAGTCGTCTCCAGCACCGGACAAAACGTCTTCGCTTCGCTGAACGCGGTCTCGCAAATTCTGCTGCACAAATTCAGCAAACAAAGCGATGCGCCCAAGACGCCACCATCGCCCGTGGCTATTCCGGCGGAAGAGTCGGTTACGCAGGAAGAAGGAGCCGCCTTGTGAATGCGATCCCCTGCCTAACGATCGAAGATGTCGCGACGCTCGACGGAATTCTTGCCGATTTTTTGAAGAAAGCGGAAGCGGAATTGACGGTCGTGATCGACCGCGGCGGCAACGTCATCTCGCAGTTCGGCGACATGACGGTGATGGATGTGACGACCGTGGCCGCGCTCGCCGCGGGCTCTTTCGCGGCCACGAAGGAACTGGCGCGCCGGATTGGCGAAGTGGAATTCAACGCCCTCTATCACCAGGGCAACGGCAACCACATGTTCATGAATTCGGTCGATGACGATACGATCATGATCACCGTTTTCGGCAAACAGACCACGGTCGGCCTGGTCCGCTTCTACGCCTCGAGCACTTCGCAAGCGGTCAGCACGCTCTTGCAAAGCGTCTCGCGCGGCGGCCACGGTTTTTCTTTCGACGCTTCAGATGTGACAGCCGCGCCGCTCTTCGTCGACGCGTGAGGTTGGGGGACATGCTTCTGCATGTCCGTGAGTGGGGAAAAGGGCGCGGGCGTGCGGAAGCACGTCCCTCAACCGGCGAATTCGCGCGCGATGAGGGTGGCGTTGTGGCATAGGGCTCAGGATCTCGTCAGGGGTTTACCGGCGAAGTCGCATGGACGCGTCCGGCGCCGGGGCGCCGTGCCGGGGTCCCGTTGCCAAAGCCGGTGACCGCGAGGCCGTTCCGTTTGCTGCAGCAACGCTGCGCACGAGTCTCTTCTCCCAGCGCTCAGGCGTGATCGCCGTTAGGCGATGACGCCGGTTCCTATTTTCTTTTCGGCCGTACCCGCAGCGCCGCAAGGACAATCGCTGTGACAACCAACAGTCCGCCTGCAATCAAGCTGCTTCTCGCTGTTTGAACCACTGATTCGAACTGGTGGTGGGCCGATGATTCTGAAAGTCCTTTTAATGCCGAGGCCATCATCGAGTACCATACGAATACTGCACAACAAAACAGCGCTCCCCCTAAGCAGAGGGTGATTACGACCCAGCGCCACTTCGACCCGATTGTAGTTTTCACACGTTTACTGCCGGTGTGCCTTACCGTCCGAGAGGTAAGCCTGTGGCAGAATGCCATGCGGAGAATGGCGTGAGTCCATCAACCCGTCCGAAGTAAGCAAACCAAGGGAAGGTTTGCGGCGGCCGATAACCCGAATCATTTAGCGCATTCGCAACATTCTTCGAACAATATGAGCTTGGGCTATAGGGCTCATTCCGTCGCTTGAGATCGTCGATGTAGTCCTCTACTCGCTTCTCCTGTTCTGGAGTGAGATTCAAAACGGCCTTGTTGTAAAATTCCCAGTCGGGCCGTTGCCCGGGCGTTAAAAATTGCCCCGGGATATGATCCAAATAGTGTCCATTCACATCCAAGACAATGTGACCGAAGTCCACGTAATGGTTGTTGGCTGAGGAGCCTTCGTCTGGTCGGTAATAGCCAATTGTCTTCAAGCCGAGCGGGTCGATAGCGTTGACAGGATTGTTGCCGACGTAGCCATAGAGATTGATCCCGCCTCGTTCGCCGATGGGATCGCGGTAAGCCACCGTCCAAAGCTCGGACTATAAGCCCTGTAAAGCGTCAAATTAAGCCCGCTGGGCGCATGGAAATAATTCCCGGAGTAACCAAAGTCCACACTCATGTTCCCGCTGACCACGCTCGTATTCCCCTAGGGATCATACTCATAGCGGCCAACCAGCGTTCCCCTTTCATTAGTTAACTCTCGGATGCTTCCCAGATAGTCGCGGCTGTAATAGTAGAAGAACACTCCCGGAGAGGTCCCGATCGGGTTGAGCCGCTGCTCGCCTTCGGCGAAGTAACGCCGTTGCACGGTGGCTCCGCTCCCATCCCGCTGCTTCGCCAGTTCGTTTGCGGTGGAGAAATCGGCGTCGCCATTCAAATCGCCCTCTTTGTAGCGAGAAAGCGTTGCCGTGGAGGAGATGACGACCGCTGCAGATATTGGTGTCAGTCCAGACCAGCCGAGACTCGTCGAGTAGTTCGGTTTAGCCAGCGAATTCACGCGCGATGAGGGTGGCGTTGTGGCCGCCGAAGCCGAAGGAATTGTTCATGGTCACGCGCACTTTTTTTTCCTTCGCGACTAACGGCGTGTAATCCAAATCGCACTCGTCGTCGGGATTCTCCAGGTTGGTCGTCGGCGGAATAACCGAGTCGCGGATGGCCAACGCGCACGCGGCCATCTCGACCGCGCCCGCTCCGCCTAGCAAGTGGCCGGTCATCGATTTCGTGGAGCTGATCGAGACTTTTTTCGCGTGTTCGCCGAGGACGGCCTTGATCGCGCGTGTTTCCGCGAGGTCCCCCAGGCCGGTGGAAGTGGCGTGCGCATTCACGTAGTCGATATCTTCCGCGTTCACTTCCGCGTGCTTCATCGCGATCTTCATCGCACGCGCGGCGCCGCTGCCATCGGGAGGCGGCGCGGTCATATGATAGGCATCGGCGGTCAGGCCGTAGCCGACGAGCTCGCAGTAAATTTTCGCGCCGCGCGCTTTCGCATGTTCCAGCTCTTCGACCATGACCACGCCCGCGCCTTCGCTCATGACGAACCCGTCGCGGTCGCGATCCCACGGACGCGAGGCATGTTTCGGATCGTCGTTGCGCAAACTGAGCGCTTTCATCGAGGCGAACGCGCCCAGGCCGATGGTCACG
>CAXSCV010000031.1:0-35786 GCA_964235895.1 uncultured Chthoniobacterales bacterium | reverse complement strand
ATCGGGGAGCGCACGCGACTCGCGTGCTGGTGACCGCGCCTCGCGGTCACGAACTTTAAGTCTTGGCAAAAGCTGCAGGCCCGGAATCTGAACCCCTTCCCTCGCGCGGCACCCAGAATCCTCGGGAAACCCCTTAGTCACGAACAAGTCCGTAGATCCACCTAGGGATCGGGGAGCGCACGCGACTCGCGTGCTGGTGACTGCCTCGCGGTCACGAACTTGAGCCTTGGAAGAAGATCCATCGGAATCTGAACCCCATTCCTCACGCGGTTGTGATTCAGTAACACGAAAATACGATCAAGCGCGCACGCCTTCGTCTCCCCGACATCGCGCTTCCCTTTCCGGGGCATAAGCTCTGCTGACCAACGACCGGAAATGACCGCATGCCACACCCGCCCCAGGGCCTTTACTCTGGTCGAAATAATGATCGTGGTCGCGATCATTGCCCTGTTGGCCGCCATCGCCGTGCCCGGATTCATGCGCGCCCGTAGACGTTCGCAAGCCAGCAGAATCCTCAACGACCTCCGCATGATCGACTCCGCGATCGATCAGTATGCGCTCGAGACCAACAAAGCGACCGGCGCGCCGGTCACGCCTTCTGATTGGCTCGGATACGTCAAACCGGGCACCAACCTCTACACCACCGGCGCAGACCTTTTCGGCCAGGTTTACGGCGCCCAAACCGTTGACTCGCTTCCGTCGGTCCCCGCCCCGTCGAAAATCGCGCTCTCAGACGTGACCGACGCCGCCTTCTGGTCGCCTTTCCATTAGCTGGAACTGTCGCACACGAGGGCTCTGGTTGGGGTCAACGCCTCAATTAGCGCGATTCCGCGGCTCACCAGTTTATCCTCTTCGCGACCAACCTTTCTGGGAGAAATAGCGGCCCGGGTCCTGCTCACACCTTCAGGATCATGACCGACGCGTTAAAGATCCTGGTGGTCGAGGATGAAAAATCCCTTGCTCACATCACCGCGATGATGCTGGGCGGGCCGACCTGCAAAGTGACCACAGCCAAGAACGGCTGGGAAGCCCTCATGAAAATCGGCGCGGCCCCCAAACCTTTCGACGTCGTCGTCACCGACCATCGAATGCCGCGGATGAACGGGCTCGAAATGGTCCGCCAGCTCAGGAAGAAAAACTTCAGCAGCAAAATCCTCGTTCTCTCCGCTCACCTGGCGGAGGAAGAGATCCAAGCCTACGAAGAGCTCAACGTGGACATGATGATGACCAAACCGTTCGACTTCGACGAGCTGCAGGATGCACTTGCTGTCCTAAACAGGAAGCCCTCTGCGCTCGCCGGCGCGTATCCGGACGATATTCGAGTCTGAGCCCTTTTGTTCCCTTTAGTCGCGCCGATAGCGATCTGAATGAGAGCGCGCGGCTGATTGGTCGCGAAACGCGTGAATGGCAATTTTGGTTTTCGATCGTTAATTCATTCAGACTGGATGAGCGCGGGAAGCTGAGCGATCTCCTTGGAGCTAAAGTATTTCGTTATTCGCAGTTTAATTTTGCATTGCCGAGGTCCTGATCTGTATGGAAGAGATTGAACAACTCCTTTCCTTATGAACCAATCCCTTCGTTTTTTCCGCATCCAGGCCTTCTTCTGCCTGGCTAGCCTTGTTCTCTTCCTTGCCTCGCCTCACGCTTCGGCCGCCGGGCCCGCCTATGGATTGAATTCCCTGCCTGCCAACCGGCCGATCAGCATCGGGTATTTGAACTCGCTCCGCAGTCAGACTGAGATGAACAGCTTCGTCTGGTCTGGCTTCGACGCCGTCGTGCATGCTTTTGCCGAACCAGTAGATAGTGATGGGTCGGTCGGCGAGGGTCAGCCCAATTTTCTCGCCAATCAAGCACCCTTGCTTTCGACCGCGCACGCCCACGGGAAAGCGGTTATCATGTCCATCGGCGGCGCTGATCCCGCCAGCCTCGCGACTCAGTTCAACAACATTGCGAGCGATTCGAACAAGCGCAGTCACTTCTGCACGGCCGTGGTGAATTACCTTCAGTTGCATGGTTACGACGGGGTCGATATCGACTGGGAGTTTCCCTCCGTGCCGAGCGGAAAGGCCAATATGACTCTCCTCATGCACGATCTGTATGTGGCAGTAAAGGCGGCCAGTCCTAACTACATTGTCATGTTTGCCACTGGACCGGGTTACTGGATGGGCAGCTACGATTTCGCGGCGCTCGGTTCAGTGACCGACTTCTTCTTCTACTTCGGGTACGATTGGACGAGGCCCGATGCCGGTTACGAGATTTACCAAAACGGTCCCATGAGCAATCCCGGAGGCATTCAATACACCAGCGCGGGCGGCAACGATCAGCTACCCGAAGCCTCCGTCCGCGGTGGGATTCAATATGCGCTCAACCAGGGATTTCCGGCGGCGAAGATCATCTGCGGTCTTCCTTTCTACGGGCGGCACCACAGCATTTACGACTCAGCTTTGTTATGGAGCCAGGTCCGTGATACCTGGGCGGCTAACGTCGCCTACTACGATTCGCAAACCGATGCGAACTCGATGGAAGTGTTCATTAATACGGACTGGATGACCACCCCTGCGTGCATGACGAGAAAGATGGACGCAGTCCTTAAACCGGCCAACAGCGTGCTGCTGACGGCCCACGCGACTATCCGCGGCACCGGCTGTTGGCAGATTGGCCATGAGGATGTTTCCCACCCCGATCTCTCCTCGGCTTTCGCGTCGTGGCTGGCGGCTTACCCGACAGGGACGACGGGCGCGAGCATCGTTCGGGAAGCCGCTTCCGGCGGCGGAACACAAGCACGTGTTAGCTTCACCGCGCTGCCTAACGCCACCTATAATATCCAATATACCGGAAGCCTGGCGAGTCCTGCTACTTGGAGCACCATGGCTGCGACTGCCACTAGCAATGCGCAAGGCCAACTCCAGGCGATCGATCCGCCGCCACTTCCGGGGCGACGCTTCTATCGCGCGGTCCTTCCGTAATCGCACGTTGCGTTGCTTGGTCAGTCGGTAGGTGAAGGCGCCGGCTGTCAGAGTCTTGCCTGCGCCGATAGCCATCTGGATGAGAGAGCGCGGCTGATTGGTTGCGAAAGAAGTGAGTGAGCAATCCAGCTCTCGATTCGTTACTTCATTCAGATTAGATGATCGCGGGAAGCATGCGCTTCGTTGGCCAATCCAAGTTGGTTGCGCAGAGATCGAACCGATGGTTCAGCGATCTGGTTGGGGGGTTTCGGGCAGTTAACTCTTCGCGATCTGACGACCGGTGACTTGCGCTCCGATCAGACTTAATCCCGAGCTCGAGGTCCGAAGCCTGATCTCTAAGGTGAGGCGCCAGCGCGGCTAACGCCGTTGTCTCTCGGCTTGCAGGAGCTGGAGCAGATCGGTCTCGGCTTTGGCATAGTTCTCGAAGAAGTCTTGCACGGTCTTCTGCGCGGCGGGGTAGGCCGCAAAACGTTTCCGGAGCTGCTTCGTTTCGGGGTTGTAGAAGAAGGTGATGTCCTGGTCGAGGTTTGGGACGATGAGTTCGTCGCTTAGTTTTTGGATGTGCGTAACCGCGCTCAGTCCGCCGCGGATCGCGGATTCGACATTGCGCAGGGCCACGAGCGTCTGGACATCGAGGAGCTGGTAACCGCCGGACTGGAGAAGGGTGGCGTTATCGCTGGGACTGTAGTCGCTGATGAAGTTAAACGCGCGCAACGGTGGCATCTCGCCGGCGTCGAGCGCGCGTCGAAATTCGGTCACGTATTGGGTCTGGCGGGCGCCGGCGTCGCGCCCGCTCTCAATAGCCTCGGTCACCTCGCTCTCGAGCGCGGCCAGGATTTGGTCGCGGCGGCGCTCTTCCTGTTGGTGCTCCTGATAGCTGTTCAGCCAAAAGGCGGCATAGGCGCCGAGGAAGACCAGGAGTAACTCACCCAGCCAGCGGGTGGCGACGACGCGGACGGTGCGATCTCTGGCGGACGGGTGTTCGGTCACGTCTTGAAGTCAGGGTGAAGACTGAGCAAAAGAGGGAAAGGCGGCCCCGCTCTTTTACCCGGCCAATTTGGGAAACGCCACAGAAAAGGTGGCACGAAACTCGCAGCAACGGGTGAATATGCAGAATGCCGCGCTCGATCCTCTTATTCATTCACTTTTCTCGATAGTCGCTCCCACAGCCATCGTCTGCGGCATTGTCGGATGCGTTCTTGGGGAGTTGATCAAATGGTTGGAGCGGCGTGCGGCACGGCTAGGGCGAAGCATTCAAAAGGAGCGGGCACTTCGATCCATAAAACAAGACATGGCGGGGGCTCAGAGTTCCATTCTACTTCTTTAAATCATCGCAATCTCGGCGAATTGGGCGAGGACGGCGTGGATCTCCGTAGTTCTTCGCCCGCGGCGAGCATAGATCGCCTAATAGCGGCCTTATTTCAATTCCCGGAACTCGCTACTAAATTGTTACGTTGGTTTGCGACAAAATGTCTGGACTTCCCCCACCAGCCCGGTAAAACGGAGCGTGCCTCGGCTCGTGATATTCTTTGCCCCTGAGGTCGTAATCGAATTACCGGCTTTTTCTCCAATGAGAATTTTCCATCCCCTGAACTCATTGCGAACGAACGAAACGTCCGTGCGATTTAATCAAACGTTGCGGCGCGTTTTTCTCTTTTCCGTCAACATCGCGTTTCCTCTACTCATTTCTCTGATGGTGGGCATTTCGGGAGGTCCTTCATCTGCCGCCACCATCGTTGTTGCAGATGGCGATATTGAGGGGCTTAAGAACGCGATCATCGCGACAAACAGCAATGGTGAGGACGATATAATAGAACTCGCAAGCGGCGGCACGTATGTTCTGTCTGTCCCGGATAATTCGACAGAGAACCAAAATACAGGAGTTGATGCGAATGGGCTTCCCCTTATCAAGGCAGATGGCAGCCACAGATTGATTATCCACGGAAATGGCGCAACGATCGAGCGTAGCGCCGTGCAAGGCACAGAAGCGTTTCGCATCTTTTATGTCAGCGGCGGATCGGTAGTGACTATTTCTAATGTGGCGATGAATAACGGCGTCGGCGGCGACGCAGTCGACGGCGGAGGGGCCGTCGTTAATGATTCTGCGAACGTAACGTTAGATAGCTGCACCTTTAACGGGAACTTCTCTGATTGGGGGGCGGGCGCGGTCGCAAACTTTGGGGAAAGAGGCCGGCACGCGGTCTTAAGTGTGGTAAATTGTAAATTCAACAATAACACGGGCTCTTTCGGTAGTTGCATCCAAAATGACGGAGATAGCGACAGCTCAGATCCGCCCGGTTATGCCAGCTTAACCGTGACCCAAAGCTCCTTCAACAGCAATGGAGGCGGCCCATACGGCGGCGCAATCGAGAATGAATCTTTTTTTGGCGGCACCGCTATCGCTGCAATATCGAATTGCACGTTTATGGATAACACAGCTCAGTTCGACGGAGGATCGGTCTTTAGCCGTGGTACCGCTGACGGCATGGTCAGTCTTACAATGGCTGATTGCACATTCGAACGTGGCTCTGCGGGCTACTACGGCGGTGGGCTAGCTATCACTCAAGGGACCGCCCAACTCAACCGATGCACATTTGCAAACCTTCAGGGAGGAAGCGGAGGCGCAATTTATAACGCTGGAGTGACAATCGAAATGACTAATTGTACGCTAAGCAACAATACCGCCCGTTTTGGTGGCGGCATTTACAACAGTTGGATAATTGTAGTTACAAACAGCACCTTAAGCGGAAACTCAGCTAGTTCCGCCGGTGGCGGGATATACAACAACTTTGTTTACCTCCACCCGCAGTCGACAATACAGAATACAATTTTCAGCAGGGGTACGTCAGGCGTTAATATCGAATACCCTTCGGTTAACTACGGATTTTCAGGGATAACTTCGTTAGGCCATAACCTGAGCAGTGATAACGGCTCCGGCGTCTTAGTCCTAGCGGGCGATCAGATCAATACCGACCCAAGGCTTGATCCGGCAGGTTTGCAGAGCAACGGTGGCCTCACCCAAACAATCGCTCTGTCTCCCGACAGCCCCGCGATCGATACTGGAGATGATGCAGTCCTTGGGCCGCCGCTCGACGTGTGGACAGATCAGCGCGGTTATCCCAGAAGAATTGGCACCCATGTGGATATCGGCGCGTTCGAGTACGAAATGGGAGGACGCCTGCGCATCGTCGACGTTTCGCGGCAAAGAACCGATATTGAAGTGAGCTTCCAGGCCTTGGCGGGAGCGACCTATCGCTTGGAGCGCAAGACCGAGTTGTCGGATACCGATTGGCAGGGCGTTCCAGGCCTTTCGGATTATACTGCCAGCAGCACAGGTGCCGCACAAATTACAGATTACGGCCGGCTCACCTCCGCGCAATCATTCTACCGCGTCCGCTTGTTACCTGCCTCTTCCGCTCGAGCCACGGAGCAACACACACTTCGGCCGCGCAATTCCTTGGATGCGAAGCTAGCTGCTGGTGGGCTTTGAACTTCCGATTGCGACGCTGTCGACTCCGCGCCAAGTCCGCCGGCGCCGAGATAATCTTCGGCCTGGAAGAGAAACAGTGCGGCGGCAAAGCCTTCACCTGCCGCGGCTCCGAGGTCTTCGGTGATCTCGAGAGCGAGAACTCCGGGATCGAGCGCTGGCCGCACGCGAATAGCGGCTGCCAGCTTTACGGCGGGAGGCATCGAGACTTTGAGTATGTCTAGAGAAGCCGGGCAATCTGGATTCACATCCAGAAAGGTTGGCGCTTTCTTCGAGGGCTTCGTCTTTGAGCCAGAAGATGTCGAGGTTAGCGCTGGCAGGCAAGCCAGCTTTACGACGGGAGGCACCGAGACTTCGAGTGTGTCTAGGGAAGTCGGGCACGTTCAAAGGGATCGAACTCTTGTCGCGCTTGGTTAGCTCTTCGTAGGTGTAGCTCTTGAACCGCTCGCTCTCTTTGCGGTAGTGGCGGTTTTTCGGGTTGTAGCAGCTAACGAAGTCGTCGAGGTCGCTGCGCTTGAGGGTGTTTTGATCAACGCTGCGGCGCTGCCCCTCCGGGCTGATGTTCATCAGTCTATGTCGCAGCTGCTCCATTCCTTGAGGGTGAAATGCAGATCGGTGCGGAGATCGTAGATTCAGAGCGTTCAGAGGTTCGCCATTACTGTATCGGCGTTCCGATATGCGGGACTCGCATTATAGATGAAATCGTATCTCGACGAATCTCTAGAACCCTGGGCTTCGAGCTACCGCTTCGTCGCCACTGGGCTGGCCCACCGGCGTCATTTACTGATGCGACGAAGATCGAATCGCCGTTCTCATCCAAGACAATTAACCGTCCCCCCAAGGCGGTTAAGTCTGTTAGCGAGGTCGCCGACTGGATTTCGGATTGTTTAAAGTTTATCTGAACCGAAGCGGCGTCGATGTAACTCCCCCCTCCACGCGAACAGGGAATGAACGGGTAAATCGCATAGGCAAATGCCAGGATCGAGAGATATATGAATACGCCGATAATACAGGCTCCTGAGAGAACTATTTTCGCTCGTACTGCCCCGCTAGGATACTCGTGATAACGAGCTGCCGTCTGCCACGTGTAGAGCAACGCTAGGATAACCAGCGCTACGAATCCAAAGGCACCGCTCGGCGGGGATAGCTCAAAAAGCTGAGCAATAATAGAAGGAATGGGCGGCTGAGCAATAGTGAGGATCATTAGAATGACTGAGGCAGCGGCGGCTATGACTTGAATGGCGTTCCCAATAGCATCCTTTTTTTCGATCGTAACCGCGGGAAGCAGGTACGCATTACACACAGTAAAGCCGAGTGGCACCAAAAAGTTTCCCAGAATTAGCAAAGCGTGCGCGTGGAAGAAGTCGGTCGTAGTGAATCCTACTACGATGTAAAACGTGAGCAACAGTGCCCCGTAAACCGTGATTCCAGTTTTTGTTACACGCCATTGAGAAATCTTGGAGACATCGTTAATGGTAAAAGTTCCTTTTTGCCGCGCGCTAACTAAGTGCAACGTCCAAAAAGTCGGCAACAAAATCACCACACATCCCATCACGTAGAGAGTCCCGACATTGATGTACTCGCCCTCGAAAAACTGAGTGGTCGTTATCCCAAAGTTTCTTGAGAATGCAAACACGATTAGAAAACCCGTCCCATAGAGGAAACCCACTATGGGGAAAAACCAGTAAGCGAGCGTACCAAAATCCAACTTGAGCGTTTTCATAAATGTGCGCTGTTAAGCGATCACCGACGTGGGACGCTATTGGAGTTGCGGGATCGCGTCGAGATTATTCAGGATTCGAAGAAAGTGAATTTCTGAAAAGATGTGCTGAAGGAAATTTGCAATGCGAGTGCGGCTCGTACTTGCTCGAGCTCGCCCAAAAGCGTTGCGGTTAATGCTCAGCGATTCCTTGGATTTGCCGCCTCCTTCGTCGACGATGGAACTGCTGCGTCCGCCGAAAGGCTCGGCTTTCCTCAGCGAATCTTAAGATCACGCTTTGCTTCTCGCTTTAACTTTTGGAGGCAGTGTTCGACTGCAAGTAGATCGCCCTCCGCCCATTGGTAAGTGTCTTCTTGACGTGCAGCCGCCTTCTCTTTGCGATATTCTTCAAGGATACCCACCGCGCGGTCGCTCAGCTGAAAGGACGCCAAATCTTCCAGGCGACTTAGCTTTGCCGAGCATTCCTTCCAGATCCGATTCATTTCAGTTTGTTTCTCTTTGTCATCGGAATCGCTTTGAGACCGTTCCATATAAGACTCAGTATACCTTTTCAACCCGTGGAGCGTCTCAAGCAATTCTGCGTACATCGCTTCCTTTTTTTCCCACCATCGTTCCTGTCGAAAACGACGTAACGCGAGGAAGACGGTGGTTACGGACGTAACGACTGCTACGAGAGCAGCCGGAATTAAGTTAATTAAGGCGTTGATAAGCCACGGTGGCATCACTTAATCGCTCTCGCTCGCCGCGTAGTCATGGTTCAAGATCCAAATAGTAAATCGGTTTAATGGGCAGTAGCCGCCGCTGCTCGTCGGGAATGCGAGAGTAGTGTTCAATCCACAGATCGAAAAGCCGGCGAGCATCGATTAACATGAGCTTGCGGCGCTCTTGAGTTCGCGCCTCCCGTTCGGTTTCGGAGGTAAAACCGCCGGTGGAGACGAAAATGCCGGCATCGCCTTCGCCTAGGATCGCCAGAAATGACCGGACCTCGTCCACGGGAATTCGGTCTTGTCTCCGTTTTACTTGCACCTTGATACGGGGAGTTTGCAGACCGAGCGGATCCCTATGGGCAATCAAATCAATGCCTTGATCACGTCCGGGGGGAGCGTTGTAAGAAACGTGGTAGCCCATCGCGCGCAGCAATCCAGCAACAGCTTCCTGAAGGTCATAAGGCGGTATTGAATCAAGGTGCCGTGTAACTTCGTCCCACGCATTCTCTTCCGCTTCCTCAAGAGTTACACGCGAGATTTGATCTTGCTCGATCGTGTCCGGCAATTCTTCTTCGGACGGTCGCGCTGCTGCCCATTCTCGATACTTCGCGTCCGCTGCTTTCTTGAAGTTACTGGGTTCGGGAAATTGCCCCAGAGCGGCAATTCCTTCTGCGGTGGCTGTCCATGTCCCACCGCTTTTGATTAACCACCCTGCCTTGACCAGCGAGATGGAATAAAAACGCGCGATGAACTCAAAACGACGGTAGCCAGGGCTGCTGGGGTAATCTGCCTGTTCGTATTCAGTAGGCGGCAGTTCTCGCGCCAGTGTCGCTAGCACTTCTTTCGCACGCAAACCTTCGCGATGACGTTTAAGAATTAACAATATCTGACGCTGCAGTTCTCCGGTTCGGTGTGCGGTAATGTTGGCCATAGTTACATGCGGCTATCTGTCGCGATTGACTCAAAATATTTCGAAGTTGCCCACGAGACTGCTGCGATGCCGTCAGATTGTGCATCGAACAAATCGCATCACGAGGTTATACGCCGGTTCGTAGATTTCGTTGTGTTGGTGGTTCGGCGTGATCGACCCATGAAAGAGTGCGTTTCGAAGTCCGTAGAGAATGTCGACCAACGCAGAGAATACCTGTGCAGGTACGGGAATAAATGTAGCGTCTCCACAGACCAACCCTCCGGGTTGACCGCCTGGCTGTAGGACGTTGCGGACCAAGCGAGGTGAGACGGCATCGAACATGAGCTTCAGCCGGGATTGATGGCCCAGTTCTAAAGCAACGAACGACGGATCTGCCTCTACGAGGCTCCAGTCGAAAGTTTGCAGCTGAATTGATAGTGCGGCGTAACTCCGGGTCGCGGACACTTCCAGGAGGTATTCACCGCGGTTGGGGTGATTTCGTCGTACTCTGAACTGCCGGCCATAAGATTGTTGCTGCTCATCGAGCTTCGGGTTTGGTCCGATGTCGACGGCTTCAAACGTGAGTCGGCCCCGCCTCGAATCCACCACACACGCTTGCAAAAGCCGGTGTAGGTCGCCGCAACCGAGGCGGAACTCCTGCGCCTCGGGGCTGTCATCTTGCCAACCGGTTGGCCCGCCTCTGACCTGCGCGAGGTTCTGGCTGAGCATCGGAAGGATGCGGTTGTACACCACGTTTCCCCCGCTCTTCATGCGATCGATCAACTCGAAATCTTTCAAGTCCCCGTAGCTGTGGACCATCCAGGCATTGAATGGGATCCAAGCCTGAACGAACTGGCCGAACCAATCGATCTCCGCGCGATCGCGCCAGCCGATGAGCGTGTCTCTGAGTGTAGTCATATATCCTTAATGACTAAAAAGGCGTTCCAAAAAGCGTAGCGCAACGCTTTCGCTATCCTCGATTGCGATTTAATGGCGCGTGTGGCGGCTTCCAGAAGTTCGCGGGCGCGGCGGCGGGAGGCGTGGGCGGATGTAACGGCGGCGACAATCTTCTTGCTTGTCGCACCCCCGATTTCGGGAAAGGGAAGACGCAATAAGTCGGTTTCGCTGATAGCGGGATACATGCTGGCGCTGGTGTGGAGGTCCATTAGTTCGCAGATGAGTGGGTGGCGCAGGTAGGTGAAGAGAACTTCCGATGCGACGGCGCGCGGTTCGAGCACCACAAAGCCGCTGGAGCACACGTGTCCGCCTTGCTCTGAAGAGACGATCGCGGAGAGGCCGCGGATAGGGCGCACGGTCGAGGTTATCACGTCGCGGGCACGGACGAATTGCGTTGCTCGGCTGGGCGCGTCGCATTGCGGGAGCCGCGTGCTGCTGGCGGTGCCGTCGCTGTGCACATCGCTGATCTCGATGTAGTGAAACTCGCCTTCGCGACCGGAGACGAATCTCTCATGACGGGCCGGGCTCACGTCGCCCACAGTGCGCCCACTCGCGCCAAGTCGCGCAATGAGCTCGCCCACATGTGGGGCAAAATACTCCGCATCGAGCCGGCGGGCAGCCAACGCTTCGGAAGCTCGCTGCGTGTAGGTGAGCGGCTCCGGGGGCTGCCAATCCCGCAAGCCGAGCGCAGCGGCGAGGGCTTCCTCGGCCTCATTTAGGAGTGCCGTCGCGCGTTGTTGCTCCACAATCGCGGCATCGACGGTTTCATCGATGATCTTCTCTAGCTTTCCGAAGCGCGGAACGCGCATTCGTAGCAAATACGACGGCGCGATGTGTGGCTGCGCCATTCCATACACGCCACGCTCGATCAGCGTCTTGCCGAGGCAAGACGACAAGAAGCTCGAAAGGTAGCCTGTCGGAATCTTCGCGCTTCGAAAGACAAGCAAGTCAGCGCAAGCAAACGCTTCGATGGTCGCGAATTTCCATGGCGCCGACTGGCCGTAGTTCGCGCCACTCCGCGTCATCAGCACGTCGCCGACGTTTAGCCGATTCGGCGCAAGCAATGGTCGGCGCGACTCGGACATGTATGCGGCGTCGCCGAATTCGATCCGGTTATCGCGCACATTCTGCGCTAGCATGATGAGGAGGCCGTGGTCGTCGTATTCGCGGGTCAATTCCACCGGATGCTGGACGCCGTCGACGATCGCACTCACGGGAAGATTTTCGCAGGTCGTCACAAGGGCAGCCGCGCGCATCGCCTCCTTGCAGAAGTATTCGCTGTTCACTCGAAACGACGGATTCTCCTTCCGCGCCTCGCTTAACCTCTGCACCGTGACATCCAGCCCCTCCAATAGCTTCGCGAAACGCTTGCTATCGAAGGGGCGACCTAGAAAAAACTTAGCTGCTCTTTGGCGCCGAACTCGGCGAAGGCTTCGGCGATGCCGTCGCCGGTGAGACCCTCGTGATTGAAGAGGTCGTGCTGGACGACGTAGTGGCCGTGTTCGTCGCGCAGCAACCGGCCGCCGCCGTTACGGGCGATGATCTTGTCGCCACTGGTGTCCTTCGATTCGAGCCGCTGCGTGGCGAAGAAGATGTCGTAGTCATCCGCGCGCGGACAAAGAGGGCCGGCGTCGGGATCGTCGTTCCACTTCTGCACGAAGAGCACGCTCGTCTTGGTGCCGGTGTGAGGCTTAAAGGTACTCGGATGCAGACCGACGACGCCGAGGATTCGGCAGCGCTCGGCGATAAATTCGCGTACGCGTTGGTCGCCGGCGTTGTTGAAGCGGCCTTGCGGCAGCACCACCGCCATGCGCCCGCCCGGCCGGAGGAAGTCAAGGTTGCGCTCGATGAAGAGGAGGTCGCGGCCAACGGCGCTTTCCAGTTTGCCGTTGGGCTTGTGCGCCAGCTCATAGGGAGAAAGCATGTCGCTCTGCTTGATATCTCCGGCGAACGGCGGATTCGCCATCAGAATGTCGAAGTTGAATGCGCGGTCGTTATCCTTTTGGCCACGAAGTTTGCGCATTTCCTTCCAGCCGCTGTTGTAGGTATCGAGCCAGTCTTGCTGCTTCGTGGTCTCGTCCCAGCGCTTCCAGTCTAGCGTATTCAGATGCAGGACGTTCGTCTCGCCATCGCCGGCGATGAGATTGAGACATCGAGCGACGCGTACGCTTTTCTCGTCGAAGTCGATTGCAAACACCTTCTTGTTTACATAATCGATACAGCGTTGCGGCTTCTGCTCCATCGTAAATAGGTGGCTCTGATCCTTGCCTATGTCGGCAAGAATTGCCTTCCACACATGGAAGATGGCGTGAACTGTAAAACCGGCGGAGCCGCACGCGGTGTCGATCAACGTCTCGTGCTCCTGCGGGTTCAACATCTTCACGCAAAGGTCGATTACCCAACGCGGCGTGAAATATTGGCCCTTCTCACCTTTGGACGATTTGTTAACGAGGTATTCGAACGCGTCATCGATAACGTCGAGGTTTGAATTGAAGAGCTTCCATTCTTCTAATGAGCCGACACAAACCTGCAGGTGATCTGGACTTAGCCGGATGTTGTCTCCGGGCGGAAAGACTCCCGGCCACTGATCCTTCGCATCATCGAATAGCTTCTGAATGTTCGCTTTGACCTTCGCGGCGGAATCCTGGTTGCGGAAACGGAGGTGCGGATAACGGCCGCGAAACTGCGCAAGCTCGTCATAAAGCTTGGTAAAGATGAGCTTGAAGACCTCCTCGAAGACATCGACGCCGGCATTGGCGAGCACTTCGTCTTCCATGTCCTCGATCAACTCGCGGAGGTCGCGTCCGCGCAGACCGTCCTGTTCGCGCTCTTCTTCCTTTTCGATGAGCGTGTCGATTGTCCAAGGCTGCCCAGCAATGTCTTCAATGCTTTGATTCGCAGTGGGAAGATCTGGAATCTCGACGAAGTAATTTGGATTCTTCCTGTGCCAAACGACAGGGGCTGTTCCGTTGCTCCACAGTGCCAAAGGCGCACCAGTCGCATGGGTGTAGCTCTTGAGCTGATCCTTACCGTCTCGCGCGTTAGCTTTCTTAACTTCGACGATGCAATAGGCGACGGTTGGACGATCTGCGTCCCAAATGACTATGTCGGCACGCTTGGACGTATCGCGTCCGAAAGTCACCGGTACTTCGACCGCAAGACGGTTAACAGGATATTTGTAATGTCTAACAAGATGTTCGAGCCAAAGCTGTCGGACTACCTCTTCAGGCTTAGCGGCGAACCACTTGTTCCGGACCAAGCAACGGATGAATGGCTTGTCATTCCGCAATTCGATTCGCTTCTCGACCATTGAGACGGTCGTTGGGGGAAAAATGTCGAAAGTGTGGGTTTTCGATGCATCGAGAATGTCAGCGAGGATCATAGGTGTATTTTTCTAAGCAAAGCTAAGCCGCGGGTTGTGCCACGAGCCCAGCGATATGCCTGTCTGCTCGCGTGAGATCGCCCTACGCAGTCCGTGTTTCATCCAAAACCAGAAACGGACGAGGACAAAGCCGGCCATGCCGTGGGGCGCGAGGTGGTGGATGAAGTGCTGCACCCCAGGCGAAGTTGGCGTTGCCCGCTGGGGGAGAAGGATATTGATGAGCCTGATTGTGCTCACCCTTCGGGCTCCCGTTGGTCGTCCATGTCGCTTCTCTTCATTGCCAGCGCACGTCGTCGTCTTTGCGGAACGTACAAAGTCCGAATGACGAATTTCGATTGCCGAAGTAAACGAGACGAAGTTCGAATGCTGACTCTCGAATGTCGAAGTATTTAGCGATCATTTCCGCGTGCAGTTTTCCGGGATGCCACGGTGATTGCGACGAGCTGGTTCGCCTCGTCCAGAAGCCGGGCGAGTTCCGTGGAAGTGCGAAGGTCGATTTTCAAATGTCGATTGGCAATAACGTCGCGAAGCATTTCCAGCCAGAAGCCGCTCTCGTCAGCTTCCTCTTCGACCGTTCCTAGCTTCGAGATGAAATCTGGCTTCGACTTGCCGCGGCAGGCCGAGCGGTAGTTGGCGGTAACCGAACTCGATGAACGGATGATTTGCCCGATGGCGTGTCGCGTCTCCGAGACTTGCGGTAAATCGGTGCACAACACGATAACGTCGAGCGCGCACTCCTTCGTTCGTCTCTTCAGTTCATCGCTCATGCCAATCCAGTTCGAAATTCGCACTTCGAGATTCACAATTTTGCGTCGGCGTGCTCGGGGCCGAAGTCGGCCTTGATGCCCCGAAAGCGTTCGAGGTTCATGACGGCGAGGCGGCGGGTGGTGGGGTTGCTCGGGCAAACCCGAAGAAAACAACGGGCGAGACGCCGCGTTGGCCACACAAGCTGGAAGCATGTGCTACGACCACGAGGCTGATGTCGCCGAGCTTGCCGCCGTGGGCTTCGACGAATTTCTCCGATTGCACGAGCCACCGATCGGCGAGGGCGCCGATCTGGGCACGCGAGTCGCGCGCGCTCCCCAATCCATTCATCTTGCCACGCAGCTTGTCGGCGGCGAGCCAGAGCTTGGCTTCAAAGCCGAGGTTGGCGGTAGAGTTATTCTGCGAGGAGGATCTGCGGGCCATGAAAGACAGCTTCCTTTTAATCGAGTTATTGGACCAGGTAAAGCTCCGCCGCGTGGCCAGGTTCCAGCCAGCCCGCTTGCTTATGGCGACGGCGAAGCGGCGGAGGGTTTCTAAGGTTAAGTCAAAGGCTGAAATAGAAAATGGCGAAAAAGCGGCGATCAGGGGTGGAAGTCGTTGGGCGCGAGCAGATTGGATGAGCGAGGGAAGCGGGCGCTTCGTTCGCGGATCCAGGTGGGTCGCGGAGAGATCGAACTGAATGGTTTAGCGATCTGGGTGAGTGCGGTTTCGGGCAGGTAGGATCTGCTCGCGATGTAACTGGGGGGCTGAGCGATCTCCTTGGAATGGGCCTTCATGAGGTTGAGAGGACGTGCGATCCAGTTGTTTTCTCAAATTTGCTAACCGGATCGTGCAATTATGCAACAAGCTCGCGCAAACATCTAACCTGATGGGAGCGCGATCTAACCAGTTCCCGGTTCGCTCAAGGCAGGCTGGCACGGTTCGAAAGCGGCTTAAGTCGTTGCAGGCTAACAGTTATGCGGAAACATGCCCGGAAACGCTTCTTCCTAACGAACCAGACGCCTTATACCACTCTGGAGGTAAATGGCGCCTTTTTCGCGGACGAGGCATCGACATTGCTCCTTTTAGAATTCAAAGCGGACGGGATTGGCTCAGGAAGAGACAGGCTGCGCCGCAAGCAGATTAATAGAAAGAAAAACATATGCCTCGTACACGAACAAGCCGCCTTTTCGGACGCGGTCCGGATATGCAAGTTAGCACAACCGCAGGAGCGGTGAGTAAGGGACTGACGAACAATCCCGCGCTGCCAAGCCCGCCGGTGCCACCGGCCGAGCTGGACTTGCTTAAAGGGACCTTCGACGCGGCGATCATCGCCGCGTCGAACGGTGGGACGCTCCTGACCGCGCAGAAGGATGCGGCCAGGGCCGCGCTCGTAGCAGCGTTAAATAAGGATGCGAGTTATGTCGATATTGAATGCGATGACGACATCACCATCCTTCTTAGCTCGGGCTTCGAGCCAGTAAGCATGAACCGCACTCAGGTGGTGCTCGCTCCGCCGAAAATACTCGACGTGACCGTCCGCCAAAGCGGTGAGCTAAAGGTCAGCATCGGAGGCGATCCTAACCGGAAATCCATCCTCGGCCGGATCAAACCGCTCGGGGGTGAATTCGGTCCGGTCATCTCCTTCAAAAACTCGCGCAACATCATCTTCGCGGGATGCATCGCGGGCACTGCCTACGTGATGCAGCTCTGCGGCCTGGGTGGTAGCACGGGCCAGAGTGATTGGAGCGATCCTATCACGAAGATCGCGACCTAGGAAGTCGCCCGGCGCCGGGAGCCGGCGCGCTACGGGAGGCCGCGAGAGCGAAGGAAGCTCTCGCGGCCGCTCTGTTCCCCGAAGGCCAGTCTGGAAATATGGTAACAAAGAAACAGCTATGAGCGAACCTAACGAGTTTTCAAGACTGCGAGAGCTGACTCCGCGACAAAACGAAGTGTTACATTTCGCCGACCAGGGCAAAACGAACTGGACCATCGGGAAAAATATGGGCTGCGCAGAGGGGACGGTGAAGAAGCATTTCCAAGGCATCTTTCAACGGCTGGGAGTCGAGACCAGGCTGGGGGCGATCAATATCTTTCGGGATAGGAAATAGGTTTCTAAAGTTGAAAGTCTAAAGGCTAAAGTAGAAGGGCGGAGGCCGGAAGGGCGACGGCGGGTCGCCTTCGCCGGCAGGCGGGTCGCCCGCGCTACCCGGACCCGGAAGGGAGGTCGGAGGTCGGAACGCGCCGAGCAGTTTAGTCTTGCCGCCTCGAGCGGACTGATTAGGATCGAATCGATGTCGGTTCTCACATCTTACCCCGGCCGACAACTAAATATCCGACTCAAGGTCGTCTTTTCGTGCGACTTAAGCTGCCGAATTCTCGGTAGAGGTTTGTGAACCTTAGGTTTATGAACAAAACCAAAGATCAGTGGGCTAGCGACTGGCTGGATTCCGTTGCCGATGGCTCGAATACGATGAGTCAGCGCAAGTTGTTGTCGATCGAGAAACGCGGCGGCGGGATCAAAGCAGTCAAAGCCTTGGCGAAGAAGAAAGGAGTGCACTTGTTGCTCCTCGAAGATGATAAAGGCACCGAACTCGTCGCAGCCAGTGTCAAACCATTCAAGGTGGTATGTTGAAGCGCAACGTCTAACCATGCGATGGAGCGAATTCCGAAATACTTCGCGAGTAGGCAGGCGGACCGCCGTAAGCTTCACTTCTCAGATGATTTCTACACTTGAGCTCCGATCGACGCGCGCTCTCGTCCGCCGTCGCTCATCTTGTTCTCGTTAGATGTATTCAAGCCAGCGGCGTGCAACGTCTTCTCCTAATCATCATCGTCGTGGCTACCCGAGCGAGCGCATTCGCTCAGAGTCCTGGCGATACGCAGCCACGGCTGGAGAGCCGCGAATCCAAACTCGCCGAGTCGATGGGTCTGGAGACAGTCGGTGGAGTATTCACGGCTCTCATCCGGGCGAACGCCGACTTGGGCACATCAGTGTCGAAAGTGTTTTCCACGTTCGCCGACAATCAAAGCCAGATTACGTTGCATCTCTGTGCTGGCACAAAGACGCTAGCGGCCGACAACCGAGCGCTCGGAACATATGTCATCACTGGTTTCCCCCCTGCACCGCGTGGCAAACCTCAAGTTGAGATTCAGTTTACGGCTACACAGGACAGCAAGCTTGCAGTCTCAGCCAAAGACAAAAACGACAGGCAAGCAACTCCACATCGAACGCCAGTGAAGAGCCTGACCATTCGGTTAGAGCGAACGGCGGGCGGCGGTCTACTCTACTTTTAAGATGACTTCCACATTCAACCAGCAACTCCACGCGCCCTCCTCCGCGGTCGCTGACCCTGGGCCTTGTTACGCGATGCCTCTTCGAATACTTGTTGTCTTTCTCGTGGTCGTCTGCACGTCTGCGGCAGGCACGCACGAATATAGAAATGGCCATTGGAAAGCGGTTATTATCCAGCAGACGACGCCCGATTATCCAATCGAGGCTCGCCGCGCTCGTTTGACCGGACAAGGAATTTTCCGTTTGAGCTTTCGGCGCGATGGTCGTCTAACCTCCGTCGCGACCCTCCAGAGCACCGGTCATCAAATCCTCGACGCCGCGTCGATCAACACGTTCCGACAGTGGCGTGTAAAGCCAGGTCCTCGTCGTGAGCTCGACATCCCGATAAGTTATTCGATGACCCGCTGGCCTCCGCGACGAGATGCCTGGCCATCATCTACGCATTTGCCACCGGCGGTACTGCGTGAATTCGATAATTAATTGGGATACGCCAGGTAGGTCGTCTAACCAGGCGATGCAGCGAACCGCCGCCCAGCTCGCTCCTTTCAATGACTTCCACATTCAACCTGCATCTACACGCCTTCTGGCCAGCGCCGTGCTGCGTGGTTTACTTTACGCTGGTGGCTGATCGCGGATCTCGTTAAACGACTAACACGTGGACACCAACGCACAGCCTCCACCACTTCCCGCCGAGGAGCGTAAACCGCTCGGCTGCTTGCCGTATGCAGTCGGCGGCGCATCGTTCATCCCGCTTCTCGGCGTTATCTTCGGCATCATTGCGATCATCTGGGGAATCGCACGACGAGCTTGGCAACTCATCGTGCTCGGTGTCTGTGGTATCTTGTTTACGATCGTCGCTTATGGCGCGCTGTTTTATTTCGGGATGTTTCAGCGCGGCGGAATCTACGACAAACTTCGTGCGCAGCTTGCCGTGACGATGCTCAACGATGCGGTGAAGGATATCGAATTCTATAAGCTGCAGCATGGCCGGTATCCGGCCACGCTGAGCGACGCAGAGCCCAACGATAAAATGCAGCTGAATCATTTTATGGATCCGACGTTTATCCAGCGTGGCAGCAAGGACACGCACTTTTATTATCAGCTTGATCCTTCTGGCTCGTTCTACTTTTTGCGATCGGTCGGACCAGACGGGACGCCATTTACGCCTGACGACATTGTGCCCACCATCGTCGAAGATGAGCAGAGGAACACGGGACTTCGAGTTCAGCGGTAAGTCGTCTAACCAGCCGATGCAGGGAACTGTCGCCCAGCTCGCTCCTTTCAATGACTTTTCCATTCAACCTGCAGTCACACTCCTTCTCGCCAGCGCCGTGCTGCGTGGTTTACTTTACGCTGGTCGCTGACCTTGGGTCTCGTTAGGTGCATGAGATCGACTGACAAGAGGCGAGCCCGCCTTTGGAATACCGGGATTGGGTTGTCGCTCTTTGCGCTGTGGCGTTCATACGTCATCGCACACTCAGCGCCGAGTGCGCGCTCGTTCCAGGTATTATCTACGGTGGTTCCGCTTGCAGTGGGCATCGGCATCTCGATTTACTATTTCTGGCCTCGACCCTCCGCGTTAGAGCCGCGCCGTCTCTCAACCATGACGCTACTGCTCATATCCTTCGTTGTGATTGTTATCACCATCCTTCGTCGGCATATTTGACCTCCGCATGCCGCCACGTAAACACCTAAGCAAGCGATGTAGCGAACCGCGGGCAGCCTTGCGTTCTAACTTTGATTTCTTATTCCCACTCACTCAGCCTCCGCTCTTCCCGTCTACGTCGCAGCTCCCACCGCTTCATTCGATGACTTCTACATTTAACCGGCAGCCACACGCGCCCTCGCCAGAGGGGCTGCGTTTACTTTACGTGGTCGCCGATCTTGAGGTTCGTTAGATGTTGAACTTCTTCCAGCGAGGCAGCGGAAGCGCCGGGTGGCGCGAGCTTCCAGCTTGCTCTTTGCACCAGGGACAAGCTGGAAGCTTGGGCTGACTTTGGGTAGGTTGTCCTTACTACTGCGCCTGAAGCGACGTAGGAAACGTGCAAGCAAGGATGCTCGCGCCACACAAGCATTTCGTAATCTTCGATCTGTTTCGCCCGCAATAAGCCGGGGAGGATGACCACGCGACGCGAGAATGAACGGTGGCGCGAGCTTCCAGCTTGCTCTTTGTACCAGAGCGCGAGCTGAAAGCTTGGCTGACTTTTGGTTGTCCTGATCACTGCGCCTGCAGCGATGCAGAAACACGCAAGCAAGGATGCTCGCGCCACAAATCGGAGGCACCGTGAGTCGCGTCCGCAAGAACGGGCGCCTAGGTCTTCCGACGGAGAAGTGTTCGGCAATCGCGCGCGTAATCTTCGATCTGCTTCGCCTGCAATAAGCCGGAGACGATAACGACGCGACGCGCGCCGGCGGCGATGACTTGTGGGAGATTTTCCAGTTTGATGCCGCCGATGCAGAAGATGGGTAACCTAACGAGTGCATGCACGGCAGCGATATCCGAAAGGCCGATGGCGAGGTAATCGGGCTTTGTCGGAGTGGCGAAAAGCGGGCCGAAGCCGATGTAATCCGCGCCTTCCTCAGCCGCGCGCTTGGCCTGCTCCAAACTGTGCGTGGATTTGCCGACAAACCCGTAGTGCCCCAGAATCCGCCGCACTTCCGCTACCGAAATATCGTCCTGGCCGACGTGCACCCCTTCCGCACCGACGTCCCGAGCGATCTGTGCGTAATCGTTGATGACTAGCGGAATGTTCGCCGCCAGGGTGCGCGTATGAAGCTCGCGAGCGATCGCGCTGATCTGCGCCACGCTTTCCCGTTTCGCGCGCAATTGGATCACCTCGACGCCGCCAGCGATCATTTGCTGCGCGACTGCGCCGATCTCGTTAGGCGCGATGTAGCTTAGGTCGATGATGCCGTAGAGCTGAGCGTCCGCCGGAACTTCGTTAGGCGAATAGTCCACAGATTTCGCAGTTTTCCGCAGCTTTTCCGAGAGCCAAACCAAGAATGAAATCTGTGTGAATCTGCGAAATCTGTGGACGAAAAAACCTTCCGCTACTCGTGCAGTCGGGTCGACATCGGTTTCAATTCGAAGTTCTCCGAGCTCATCAGACGCTCGACGAACCCGGTGTCGTAATTGCCCGCGCGGAAATCGGCGTTGCGCATGATCGCGCTATGGAATGGCACGGTCGTCTTGATGCCGGTGATGTAATATTCATCGAGCGCGCGGCGCATGCGATCGATGCACGTCTCGCGGGTGGCGCCGACGGTGATCAATTTCGCGATCATCGAATCGTAATACGGCGGCACGACGTAACCCGTGTAAGCGTGTGAATCGATCCGCACGCCGCGGCCGCCGGGCGCATAATAGAAAGCGATCTTGCCCGGCGATGGTTGGAAATTTTTCTCCGGATCTTCGGCGTTGATCCGGCATTGAATGGCGTGCGAGCGCGGCGTGGCGTTCGCGACATGCGGCGAGAGATGTTCGCCGGCTGCGATCTTGATTTGCTCCTTCACCAAGTCGCAGCCGTAAACTTCCTCGGTGATGGTGTGCTCGACCTGAATGCGCGTGTTCATCTCGATGAAATAATAATGGCCACTGGCGTCGACCAGGAATTCCATGGTGCCGGCATTCACGTAGCCGACGGATTGCGCGAGCTTGACCGCGGCCGCGCCCATTTTTTTGCGAAGCGACGGCGAGAGCAAAGGCGAGGGACATTCTTCGATGACCTTTTGGTTGCGCCGTTGAATGGAGCAATCGCGTTCGCCGAGATGCACGGTTTGTCCAAAACTGTCGGCGATGATTTGAAACTCCACGTGATGTGGATTCACGATCAGTTTCTCGAGATAAACATCGCCATTGCCGAAGGCTTTTTCCGCTTCGGTTTTTGCTGCGTGAAACATCGGCAGAAAGCTGGCTTCGTTGTGCGCCGCGCGCATACCTCGACCGCCGCCGCCGGCGACCGCTTTGATCATGATGGGGAATCCGAGCTTGCGCGCGATCTTGAGCGCGTCCGCTTCGGTTTCGACGATGCCATCGCTCCCGGGCGTGATCGAAACGCCAGCTTTGCGCGCATTGGCCCGCGCGGAATTTTTGTCGCCCATCGCGTGCATCGCGCTGGCGGGCGGGCCGATGAATTTGATTTTGCAGCTCTCGCAGACTTCGGCGAAGTGCGCATTCTCCGCGAGAAATCCGTAGCCCGGATGAATCGCATCGACGTCGCCGACTTCGGCCGCGCTCATGATGCGATCGATCTTCAAATAGCTTTCGCTGCTGGGCGCGGCGCCGATGCAAATCGCTTCGTCGGCAAGTTGCACATGCAGCGAATCGACATCCGCTTCCGAATAAACGGCCAGCGTGCGCACGCCGAGTTCCTTGCAGGCGCGGATGACGCGGAGAGCGATTTCGCCGCGATTAGCGATGAGTATTTTTTCGAACATCGGGATGGCGCAAGTTTCCTAGCTTGCGAAAAAATCTGCGCGCAAGCTGGCAGCTCGCGCCACGTTCATCTGACCCGAAACAGCACCTGGCCGAATTGCACCGGCTTGCCGTTTTCGGCCACGATCTCGGCGATGACGCCGCTCGTTTCCGCTTTGATCTCGTTCATCACTTTCATCGCTTCGATGATGCAAACGACCGTTTCTTCGTTGACCTCTTTTCCGATCTCCGCAAAGGAGGGCGACTCGGGCGAACCCGCGCGATAAAACGTGCCGACCATCGGCGAGACGATGTCTTTTAACGCCGGTCCCTTTTCCGCGGCGGGAGTTGTTGCTGGCGCGGCCGCGCTGGCGGAGGCCGCGGGAGTAGGCGCGGCCGCAGCCGGCTGCACCGGCCCGGAACTGAAGGTGGTCTGATCGCCCGCGCCCTTTTGCAATTTCAGTTTGAAGCCGTCCTTCTCCATCTCGAAGACCGACAAGTCGTTCTTCTTCATCAAATCGATGACGGCTTTTATGTCTTTGAGTTCCAAGGCGTTTCTGGCTTGAGGCTGGGCGTTAGGTAAAGGCGTTTTCGCAGTGCGGTCAAGCAAACGAATCCGCCTTCGTTTCGCCGGCAATCGCGCGCATTTTCTTCTCGCGAAAATCGAAGATGCGTTCGAGTTGCGGACGAATGAGGAATCGGTTCACGATCGCGCCGAGCGGCCCAAATGGCGGGACGTAATGCACGTGATCGCGCACTTCGGTTTGCTGCGCGTCGATCGCGCGAAAGAAATGTTCGTGATGCCAAATGCGATACGGACCGAGCCGTTGTTCATCGACAAAAAAATGCGGCGCCTGCGCTTGCGTGATCTCCGTTAGCCAGCTCATGCGGATTTTAAAAAGCGGCGCAACGGTATAACGAATCATCAGGCCCGGATGAATTTCTCCCGGCAAATCCGACTCGACGCGGAAGCCGAGCGACGGCGGCGTGATCTTCGAAAGATTGCGCGGATCGGAGAAAAAACTCCAGCAGCGCTCGAGCGAGATGGCGACAATCTGCGAGCGCTTGAGCGTGTAGATCGGCATTAATGAAATTACGAATCGGCGGCTCGACGAGACGCAATTGCGCGTGACGCTGGACGGTAAATTCGTGCAGCCTCGTCGCATGTTTCGAGGTCTGCTTCTTTTCCTTTGCGTGAATCTTTTCGCGGTGTCCGTGGCTTTCGCTTCCATCGCGCAAAGCCCGGCGCCGCTCGCGACAGACGATCTTCCGGAAGCGGAGTTTCAGTCCTTAGTCGAGAAGACGAATCTCTACGTGCGCGCGCTGAACGCGGTCGCGTATTCGCAGCGCACCTACGATCGATACGCGTCGTGGGTCGATCTGAAAAAAGGGCCGACCGGAAAGGAGCGCTACATCAGTTACGGCTTGTACGAGATCGACAAATCGCCCGTCGAACAGGTGCGAGAAGCCGCGCGCAAAGGTCCGCAGATGAAACCCGCGCTGCCGGAACTCGATGGCGTGATCGTGCGATTAGCGGAGTCCTTCAGCGCGCTCGAGCCGGTGGTGAAAAAGGCGCACGATTACTACGAGCAGGAAGATTACAAAGACGATGGCGCGAAAGGCGCGCGCGAAATGCACGCGATCATGATGCCACTTTTCGAGAAAACTTTCGCGGCTGAGCGCGAGTTGCGGCGCGGTTTGGACGATCTGAAATCGCAAGTCGATCGCCGGCAACTTGCGCAAATCGAAAAGACGAGCGGGCGAAAATACGAATGGCATCTGCGCAATTATTTGCTGGCCGCGAAGGCGCTGATCACGCTTCTGCCCGAGAACGCGGAAGCGCCGCCGGTCGAGATCGCCGCCTACAAACCGCGCTATGTGGAATTGGAAAACGCTTACAACGGCTTCGAAACATTCGTGGCCGAGAATCCCGAGGAAGTGAGCAAGGTGCTGCTGGCGAGTCTGGTCGAAACGACGGTGAAAGATTTTTTTACCGCGAGTAAATTTCTTCGGCGAACACTGGAAGCGAGCAAGCTCGATCGGCGCGAATACTTCATGCGCTTGGGCGATTTAGCCAAGGGCTACAACGAGCTGATTCAACGCACGAACACGATCCGTTGACTCGTTAGGCCTTTAAACAATCCGGCCGTCGCGCATTTCGATTCGCCGCGAAGCGGCGCGGGCGACTTCTTCGCTATGCGTGACCACGATGAGTGTGGCGCGGCCTTCCTGGCCAATCTGCTTCAAGACGTGCAACACGGTTTCGGCGGACTTTGAATCGAGGTTGCCGGTCGGCTCATCGGCGATGAGCAAGGACGGGCGATGAATTAGCGCGCGCGCGATCGCCGTCCGCTGTTGTTCGCCGCCGCTCAGTTGATGCACGAAATGTCCCGCGCGTTCCTGCATTCCGACGAGCGCGAGCAGCTCATGCGCACGCGTTTCCGATTCGCTTTGCGCAATGCCTTGCAGAAGCAACGGGAAGGTCACGTTTTCCAGCACGTTCATCGTTGGCAACAAATTGAAAAATTGGAAAACGAGGCCGAGACGATGGCGGCGATAATCGGTCAGCGCCGCATCATTCGCCTGATGCAACGCGAGATCGTCGACATAAATTTCTCCGCGCGTCGGCGTGTCGAGGCCCGCGAGCAAATGCATCAACGTGCTCTTGCCGCAGCCGCTCGGTCCGCTGATTGCAACAAATTCGCCACGCGCGATTTCCAGCGAAACATCCTCGAGCGCATGCACCGTTCGCTCGCCACTTCTATAGTGACGCGAAATGTTGCGAAGCGAGATCAAGCCTGCCTTATCCGATGAGGCCGCGAAACGCGCAAACGCGCGCGGCACCTTCGCCATCGTCGCGGAAACGGATGATTATCTGGTGGTCGACAAGCCGGCGCTTCTGCTCGTGCATCCGACGAAACCAAATGGCGCGCGCACGCTTTGGTGCGAGCTGCGCGACTTGCTCGCCTTCGAGCTGGCCAATGGCGGACAGGTCTCGTTAGTCAATCGGCTCGATCGCGAAACGAGCGGACTCATTCTGGTTGCGAAAAATTCCGCGAGCGCGCGGCGTTTCGGTTTGCTCATGCAGCAGCAACGCATCGCGAAGGAATATCTCGCGATCGTTTGGGGTTGGCCGGAATGGGAATCGACCACGATGGATGCGCCGCTGCTGCGGCAGGGCTCGTTAGGCGCTTCGGCGATTTATTTAAGACAAACCATTCATCTCGAGGGCGCGGAGGCGAAAACGGAATTCCAAGTCGAGCGCCGTTTCCGTCGCGCAACGACCGCGGGCGACAAATTTAGTTTGATTCGTGCACGGCCGCTGACTGGTCGGACGCATCAGATCCGCGTTCACTTGGCCGCGCTCGGACACGCCATCGTGGGCGACAAAATCTACGGGCCTAACGAGCAATATTATCTGCAATTCATCGAGACGAGTTGGACACCGGAATTGCAGCGCGCGCTTCTTCTCCCGCGGCATGCCCTGCACGCGGCGAAACTGAGCGCGGCCGGCGAATCATGGGAAAGTCCGCTGCCGAATGATCTGGCGGAGTTTTGTCGCGACAGAACTGGCGCGTCTTGATCGCGGGCGCGCATCGCGTTGCAATCCAGGGAGTCCTTCTTATCTTCCGCCGCCATGGCCTTCCGCCGATTTCTCATCTGCATATTTTGCCTCGCGAGTTTTTCCATCGCGCGCGCCGGCGACGAAGCGGTCAGCAATCGACTGCGCGAGAACGGTCAACTCGAAGCGCCGACGCTGCAGATTGCGGCGGAGACTTCCTATTTGCTGGGCGCTTTTGGGAATCCGAACAGTTACGAGATCGGCGCGGAATTTCTCACCGCGCGTTTGCGCTGGGGAAAGGTGGAGCGCGAAGGATGGCTGCGCGGTTTCAATCAGGTTTATTTCTCGGTCCTGGCGGAGCCGATTTTTCGCGGGGTGGAGAATCGCTACTTCGGAATCGACGTCGGTTTTCGCTACAACTTTATCCAATCCGGACGCCGCTGGAATCCATATGTCTCCGGTGGAGTTGGGCTTGGTTGGATCGATAGCCGCGCGAGTGTTTTCGGCGGACAAGGCCAGGATTTCACTTTCAACATTCTCTCCGCCGCGGGCATTTCCTATCGCATAAACAAGAAGACGGAGTTGACCATCGGCGCGCTCTACGAGCATTTCTCGAACGGCGGCCAGACCGATCCCAATACCAGTCTCAATCTTTTCGGTCCGCAGGTCGGCGTGACTTATTCGTTCTAGCGCGAGCCTTTCTCATGGCGCAAACGGAGGAGAATGTTTTGGTCGTTAGGCGGAGCCTTTTCGACGAGCTGGGAAGTTTTCACGGACTCAATTTCGAGCCGGAAAAATATCTGAAAGCGATTCTCTCGCGCGGAAACAACTTCTTCCTTCCGCGCGCGCAGGCGGAGAACGATCCCGCGCACAAACAAATCATTCCTTATGTGCTGGTCGCGCACGGCGACAAGGTGCTGCATTATGTCCGCGGCAAAAAAGCGGGCGAGCAACGTCTGGTTTCCAAAGGTTCGATCGGCATCGGCGGACACATGAACGACACCGATGAATCGCTTTTTGCCTGGGACGAAAACGCCTATCGCGCCGGCGTTGAACGCGAGGTCGAGGAAGAAGTGAACATCGAAAGCGCGTTCGAGGATCGCATTGTCGCCTTGCTCAACGACGACACGACGGAGGTTGGCCGCGTGCATCTCGGCATCGTGCACGTTTTCCAGTTAGCCGAAGCAAACGTGCAAAAACGCGAGACGATGATCACCAATCTCGCTTTCCTCACGCGCGAAGAATTGTTCGCGCGTCGCGAAAGTCTCGAGACTTGGTCGCAACTTTGCCTGGACTCGTTAGACCAACTCCTGAAGCCGCGCGCCTAACGAGGCTGCGTCGCCCAGAAGATCACGCCATTTCGTAGAAGGACGCGATAGCGCTGCTTCGGTGTGCGGCCACCGAATTTATTTCGCGCCGTGACTTTGAAGTCGACGAAGTAACCGACCATCCGCTGCCCTTTTTCGGTCGTCTCGCCCGGCGTCGGCTCGCCCGTCCACTCGTAAGTCGCGCTGCCCGGATCGATCAGGCGCTCGTCCATCCACTTCTTGATGATTTCCTGATAGGCGAGCGGATACTCGCCGTAAATTTTCGGATCGGCCGCGTTCGCCGGAGTTCCCATCGGCGCGGCGGAAGGAGCCGCAGTTTGCGCGCGCAGAGATACATTTCCGCAAACGAAGAGAAACAGAACGAATGCGAAGATCTTTCTCATCTCTTTAAACTAGCGAGTCTCGCGGACTCGTCGACCTCGCGAATTCAGGGGCGCTCGTCGATCGGCAAAACTTTTTTGCCAACCGGTTCGCCAACGTATTCGCTAAGCGGTCGATAGAGGCGATTGTCTTCGAGTTGCTCGAGAATATGCGCGCACCAGCCGGAAGTGCGCGCGATCGCGAAGACGGGCGTGAAGAGATCGGTCGGAATGCCTAACGAGTAATAAACAGTCGCGGAATAGAAATCGACGTTCGCGTTCAGATTCTTCTTTTCCTTCATCAACTGCGCGATTCGTTCCGACATCTTGATCCATTTCGGCTCGCCCAACTGGCCGCTCAATTTCACCGCCATCCGTTGCAAATGCGGCGCGCGCGGGTCGAGCGTTTTGTAAACGCGATGCCCGATGCCCATGATCTTTTTCTTTTGCGCGAGCTGCTCTTCGACGTAGGCGTCGACGCGATCTTCCGAGCCGATCTCCTCGAGCATTTGAATGACGCCTTCGTTGGCGCCGCCATGCAAAGGTCCTTTGAGCGTGCCAATCGCCGAGGTCACAGCCGAGAAAACATCGCTCAGTGTCGCGATCGTTACGCGCGCGCTAAACGTCGACGCGTTCATGCCGTGGTCGGCGTGCAAAACGAACGCGACATTGAGGGTGTCGGCCGCTTCCTGCGTCGGCGCTTCATCGCACATCAAATAAAGGAAATGCGCGGCCTCGCCCAAGTCCTCGCGCACGGGCGGCAATGACTTTCCTTTTCGCGCACGATGGAAATAGGCGGCGATCACACCGATCTTCGCCGTGATGCTGCGCGCGCGCCTGCGATTCACTTCCGGCGTTTCCTCTTTGCCGAGATCGGGATCGTACAAGCCGAGCATCGAGACGGCTGTGCGAATGACATCCATCGGCTCCGCTTCCTTCGGCGCCTTCTTCAAAAAATCGATCACGGCCTCGGGCAACTCCCGCGCACCGCGCAAAGTCTGCGTGCAATCGTCGAGCTCCTTGCGATTCGGCAGCTTGTTATTCCAAAGCAGGTAAACCACCTCTTCGTAACTGACTTTCCCGGCCAATTCGTTGATGTCGTAACCGCAATAGATGAGCTGGCCCTTGTCGCCGATCACCGCGCTCAGGCGAGTGGTATTCGCGACGATGCCTTCGAGTCCTCGGGACCTCATTGCGGTCATTAGGCTTGTCCTTTCGCCCCGCTCATCGTCGGCACTTCAAGTTGCGAAACTAACAGGAGATCAATCACGGTAAACCAATCATCATTCGATCTGGAAATGTGAGCGGTCCGGCCAGCGCCAGTGACCATCGCGAAATCGGGATGCTCCACCGGAACGGCACGTCCGTCCGCCAAATGGATCACAAATGGCTTGAAGGGCGTCGCGTTCAACGCAGCCCGAAATTCATTGATAGTCATGTCGGCAAATTATCTCAGCGCTTCATGCGCGCAATGAGCGTATCCGCCATCGTCGCCGGCGTATCAGCCACGGCGATGCCGGCCGCTTTCAGCGCATCGATTTTTCCTGCGGCCGTTCCCTTTCCACCGGAAACAATCGCACCGGCGTGTCCCATTCGGCGGCCCGGCGGTGCGGTCGCTCCGGCAATAAATGCGGCGACCGGTTTCTGGTAATTGTCCTTGATCCATTCGGCCGCTTCTTCCTCCGCGGATCCGCCGATTTCGCCGATCAAAATAATTCCGTGCGTGTCGGGATCCGTCGCGAAAAGTTTCACCGCATCGAGATGCGACATGCCATTAATCGGATCGCCACCGATACCGATGCAGGTCGACTGTCCGTGACCGCGCGAGGTCAGTTGCCAGACCGCTTCGTAAGTCAATGTGCCGGAGCGCGAGATGACACCGACGTTTCCCGGTTTGTGAATGTAACCCGGCATGATGCCGATTTTGCATTGGCCAGGCGTAATGATTCCCGGGCAATTCGGGCCGATGAGCCGGGATTTCTGGCCGACCATTTCCGCTTTCACGCGCATCATATCCATCACCGGAATTCCTTCCGTGATGCAGATGACTAACTCGACGCCGGCATCCGCCGCTTCCAAAATGGCATCGGCCGCGCCCGCCGCCGGCACGAAAATCACCGAGACATTGCAGCCGGTTTTTTCGCGCGCTTCCGCGACCGTATCGAAGACCGGCACCTTACTTTCGAACGTCTCGCCTCCGCGTCCCGGCGTCACTCCGGCCACAACATTCGTGCCGTATTCCATGCATTGTTTCGCATGAAATCCGCCGGTCTTGCCGGTGATTCCCTGCACCAGCAAGTGCGTGTTTTTATCGACGAGAACGGACATAAAAAAATTAATTCGAAAGCCAGAAAGCCATATCGGGAAGAGACGTTCTTTCTGGGTTTCTGGTTTTCAAATTCCTGCTGCTGATCATTTTTCTTTGCGCTTGTGGACTAACAACTTGTTCCCGTCCGGATCGCGGAACTGCGCCATGAAACAGACCGGCGTTTCCGTTTTATCCATGTCGAATTTTACGTCGCGTTCTTTTAATTTCGCGATCGCCCCATCGATGTCGTCGACCTCGAAAGCGATCGTCGTTCCGTCGCGCGACGGCAGCCAATTCGGATGCTGGCCAACGCCGATCGTGATCGCGCCAACTTCGAATTCCACCCAGGGCATTTCTCCCGGCGACGGAGACGCCTTCAGCTCCAACGTCTCTTCGTAAAATTTGCGCGAGCGCTTGAAATCCGAAACCGCCACCGCCACGAAAGCTACTTCCTTGATCATTTGCAGACTCCTTTTTGATCGTCCGATTTTAATTTGTGGACGATGATTTTGTTGCCGTCCGGATCCTGGACCACCGCCATCCAACAGCACGGCGTTTCGAAAGGTTCCGCGGCGAAACGAATCACCGCGACTTTGAGTTTATTGATCGCTTCCTCGAAATTTTCCACCTCCAACGCGACGCCCGTTCCCTGATCAGACGGCGTCCATTGGTCGCCCACATTTGCGATCGCCAGCGTGTCGTCACCGACGCCGTATTCGATCCATTTTCCGTCCATCATTTCAGTTGAAACTTTCAGATCGAAGACGCCCTCATAAAAAGCGCGCGCGCGTTTCATGTCGGTCACCGGAATCCGATTTTCTGAACTTTCACTTCGCGCCTCCCGCGGCTGCGACCGCCTTCTGCGCGGCGTCTCCCAGGTCGTCCGCCGTCGTCACCGGTAATCCGGAATCCGCGATGATTTTTTTGCCCGCGGCCACGTTCGTTCCTTCCAGCCTAACGACTAATGGCACTGGCAGGTTGACCGCTTTGACCGCGTTCACAATGCCTTGCGCGATCACATCGCACTTCATGATCCCGCCGAAAATGTTCACCAAAATCGCCTTCACCTTTTCATCCGCGATCAGGATTTTGAAAGCCTCGGTCACCTGCGATTCGGTCGCGCCGCCGCCGACATCAAGGAAATTCGCCGGGCTCCCACCATAATATTTAATGATGTCCATCGTCGCCATGGCCAGGCCGGCGCCGTTGACCAGACAGGCGATGTTTCCGTCGAGGCCGATGTAGTTCAGGCCAAATTTCGAGGCCTCGACTTCGCGCGGATCTTCTTCGCCGACATCGCGCAGATCGGCCAGCGCCTGATGACGAAAGAGGGCGTTGTCATCGAAATTAAATTTGGCATCGAGCGCCAGCACCTCGCCTTTGTCGGTCACGACCAGCGGATTCACTTCCACCATCGAGCAATCGCAACCGACGAAAGTTTTATAAAGGCCGTCGAATAAAGTGGACGCTTGTTTGATCTGCTTCGATTCGAATCCGAGTTGCGCCGCGAGTTTGCGCGCCTGAAATGGTTGCAAACCAGCAAGCGGATGGACCGGCTCGCGCATGATTTTCTCGGGCGATTTCTCCGCCACCGTTTCAATTTCCACGCCGCCTTCCGTGCTTGCGACCACGATCGGCGCGCCGCTCGCGCGATCGAGCAGGATGGCGAAATAAATTTCGCGCGCGATCTCGACCGACCTCGCCACCAACACCGTATTCACAACGCGACCAGCCGGTCCCGTTTGATGCGTGACCAGCGTTTGCCCTAACATTTTCGAAGCCAGCTCGCGCGCCTCGTCCGGCGATTTGCAGAGTTGCACGCCGCCCTTGAATCCATTCTTGAACGTCCCCTTCCCCCGCCCGCCCGCATGGATCTGCGCCTTCACCACCAGATCGGATCCGCCCAATTCGCGCGCGACCTGCTCCGCTTCTTCCGGCGTGCGTGCGGCTTTTCCCGGCGGCGTGGCCACGCCAAATTTCTGAAGCAATTCCTTGGCTTGATACTCGTGGATGTTCATCGGGGACTGGGAAAACCGTCAGCGAGCACTAAGCATTCGAACGCGCGAGCGGCAATCGTTTTCTGTCCAATCATTTCTCACTCAGGCTGTCGTAGCTGGCGAACCGGAAACAGCCACCGATGGCTCTCCTCCGCATTCGGAGTAGGCTTGGCGCACCTAATGTTGCCGGCGCGAGCGCGAGTAACAACAGCACAGGTGAGCTTGTTCAGGTTTCAGGCGCGAGCCGGTTGACGTTTTTACTCGACCTTCGGAACGCAAGTCATAAACTCGACCAAGGCGGCGTTCTACTTCCACTTCCTTCTAACTCTCCTCCATAGGATGAAATCCTTCTTTCTTCGATATTGCGCGACGATTGCTAGCAGCGCTTGTTTTGCTTTGGCCACCTTAGCTAACGCGGAAGTGCAATACAATTGGATGAACTTTGCCGGCCTTCCCGGTGGCAGCCCGGGTAGTGTCGATGCGACGGGCGCGGCTTCGCGGTTTAATTCGCCCTACGGAGTGGCGGTCGATACGGCGGGGAATCTTTACGTGGCCGACAAAGATAACCAGACCATCCGGAAAATCAGTTCCGACGGGGCGGTTACTACCTTGGCCGGTGAGCCGGGCAACGTCGGAAGTAACGATGGGGCCGGTGCGGCCGCGAGTTTCTTTTACCCCAGCGCAGTCGCAGTGGACAGCCTGGGGAATGTCTACGTGACAGACACCTCTAACCAAACGATTCGCAAAATCACCGCCGCTGGAGTGGTAACTACTCTGGCAGGGCAAGCCCACATGTCTGGAAGCTCCGATGGGACGGGCGCAGCAGCTCGTTTTCGCCAGCCCTCTGGAATCGCCGTGGACCCATCGGGCATCCTTTACGTGGCAGATCTGGGGAATTCTACGATTCGGAAAATCACGCCTGAGGGCGTTGTGACTACGTTAGCTGGAATGGCCGGTAGTAGTGGAAGTGCCGATGGCACCGGGCCGGCAGCCAGGTTCTCTCAGCCGCGCGGGATCGCCAGCGACTCGACGGGTAACTTGTTCGTGACCGATCAGGGTGATTTCACCGTTCGTAAGGTAACTATAGCGGGTGTGGTCACGACGATTGCGGGTCTGGCCGGAGACTCCGGGACGGCCGACGGCACCGGCAGCGCAGCGCGTTTCGCTGTGCCGGCCGGGATCGCCGTGAACGGTGCGGGCCTGCTTTACGTCGGAGACGGGCCCGTGCTACGCACGATTACGCCTGGAGGAACGGTGGATACTCTCGCCGGGCAGGCCAATGCAACAGGCGGCGACGACGGCGTTGGCCAGGCCGCTACGTTCGATTTGCCGAGGGGCGTCGCCGTGGATGCCGGCGGTGCGATCTATGTGGCGGATTCCAACAATAACGCGATCCGCAAAGTCACTTCCACCGGTTTGGTGACTACCTTCGCCGGCCTGACTGCCCACCGGGGAAGCGACGATGGAACCGGCACGGCCGCGAAGTTCAATCACCCGAATAGCGTGGCGGTCGATGGTAACGGGACTACCTATGTGGCCGACTATTACAACGGCACCATTCGCAAAGTAACTTCGGCTGGTGTGGTCACGACTTTTGCGGGCACGGCCGGAACCTCCGGGTTCGTAGATGGCCAAGGTGCCGCCGCCCGCTTCTCCCTCCCTGCTGGCGTCGCTACTGATCCGGCCGGCAATATTTACGTCGCGGACGCGTTGAACAATGCGATCCGCAAGATCACGCCCGCCGGTGATGTCACGACCTTGGCGAATATTCCGCGAGACCAGGATACCGGCGATTCCACTTATACCTACATCCAAGGGCTGGCGGCCGATGCGGATGGGACAGTCTATGTGGCAAATTACGGTGACGAGACGATCCTCAAAGTGAGTCCCGCCGGCCAAATCAGCACCCTGGCGGGAAGCGGTCAACATGGAAGCGATGACGGCGTCGGGACCGCCGCCAGTTTTGCCTTCCCGCTGGACGTGGCAGTTGATCCGGACGGAAATGTTTACGTTGCGGATGCCGCCGGTTGGGAAAGTGGCAATACCATTCGCAAAATCACGCCGGCGGGGATGGTGACAACGATCGCCGGCAAAGCTGGAACCCAAGGTAGCGCGGATGGTGTGGGCAGCGCGGCACGGTTCAATTATCCCTCAGGGGTGGCGGTCGGCGGGGACGGCAATCTCTACGTTGCCGATACGGGCAACCACACGATCCGTCGGGTGGCGCCGGACGGAACCGTGACCACCGTCGGCGGCGTAGCTCTGGCAGAAGGCATAGCCGACGGGCCGGGGGCGACTGCCCGGTTCTCGTATCCGGGGGATCTTGCCGTCGATGCTGCCGGCGTGATTTTCGTCGCTGACACCGGTAACAACCGGATCACCCGCGGCGCGCCCGAACCCTTCGTGGAAACGCGCCTGGCCAACGTGTCCACGCGCCTGAAAACCGGCACGGGTGACAACGTGTTAATCGGCGGCTTCATCATTCGGGGAACGGGAACCAAACAGGTCGTGGTACGCGCCCTTGGCCCCAGCTTGACCACACGCGGTGTGCCCGGCGCCTTGGGCGATCCCGCGATCACGGTTTACGACAGCCTCCAGCATGTCATCGCGACTAACGACGATTGGACCTCCAACTCGTCCGCCGATCAAACCTTCCTCAAATCGACGCATCTCGATCCTTCCAGTCCGAAAGAAAGCGCGCTGGTTCTCTCGCTGCCGGCTGGAGCTTACACCGCGGTTACACGCGGAGTCGGTGATACTACCGGCAACTGCCTGGTTGAAATCTACGATGTCGATCCTTCGGCTCCCGCTAAGGTAGCTAATCTCTCTTCCCGTGGACCAGTGGGAATCGGCGACGACGTCATGATCTCCGGCATCATCGTGCGTGGGAGCCAACTAAAGCGGGTCCTGATCCGGGCCATTGGACCCAGCCTCGCGTCCGCTGGCGTCCCCGATGCGCTGGTCGATCCTAACTTGGAAGTGCATTCCTCCTACGGCACGGTCCTCGGAACGAACGACAATTGGCAATCCAGCCAGGAAGCAGAAATCACTGCTACCGGACTGGCCCCGACTAACCCAGCTGAGTCCGCCATCTTGCTTACTCTCCCGCCCGGTAACTATACGTCCATAATTCACGGAACTGGAAATAGCACCGGCAACGCTCTGGCCGAGAGCTACGAACTGCCTTAGCAGGACCAGACACGCTGGGAGTAGGATCGACCCTGCCAAGCCACAAAGCTAGATGCTAAGCCGCCAACCGCGATCGCGCCTCCAGCCGAGGCTGGCGAATTAAGCTGTTCACGCGCCTGACGGCGGCAAATCCGCACACGCACGCGCGTGACGGGCTCCGTTTTCTGGCGGAGTTGTCCAACATGAAATTCACTTATTATGGCCACGCCTGTTTCGCCGTTGCCGCCGGCGGCAAGACGCTTTTGTTCGATCCATTTATCACGCCTAATCCGCTCGCGAAGGAAATCGAGATCGAGAAAATCGCGGCCGATTTCATTCTCGTTTCGCATGGACACGAAGATCACGTCGCCGATGTCGTCGCGATCGCGAAGCGCACCGGCGCGAAAGTGATCGCGCCTTTTGAAGTCGGTTCCTGGTTGGAAAAAAAAGGCGTCTCCGATGTGCAAGGAATGAATCACGGC
>CAXSCV010000030.1:0-36304 GCA_964235895.1 uncultured Chthoniobacterales bacterium | reverse complement strand
CATGATCATAAAGGTGTGGTGGAGGTGCGTTCCTATCCGGTTCCTTAAATCGCTTCAAGATTTTTTTCTGGTGACTATGAGAAATTTGTTAGGCTTCGGTCGTTGGTAAACGGGCGAACGGTCGATTATTTCCTCATAAAAACTGAAAAGGCGCGCGAAGACGTGCGGCCATGAGTATTCTACCTGAACTCTCCGCGCGGCGCGTTCTCCGAGGTCGCTCAAGGTTTGCAAACTAAATTTCGTGACCGCTGCGGCCAAGGCTTGCGCAGAATTTTCCTCCGCCCACTCCTGCTGGTCGTGAAAAATCACGCGGTCCATATAGCTGCCGCGAATACCGAGTACGGGCGTCCCGCAGGCCTGACTTTCCAGCGCGACGAGGCCGAAAGTTTCCTCGAGGCCCGGATGAACAAAAAGATCGGCCGCGCGATAATATTGCGCGAGCTGTTGGGAATCGTTGCAATAGGGAATCCAGCTGACATTGCCACAGGCCACTTCGAGTTCCCGCAAATCCGCGCCCTGCGGTCCGTCGCCGACCACAAGAAGATGAAAGCGGCCTGGCCAGCGCTCCGCCAAAAGCGCAAACGTCTCGAATAAAACGCGCGCGTTTTTTTCCGGCGCCAACCGGCCGACGTAGAGCAAAAGTTTCCTCTCGCCCGGAATGCCCAGCGTCAGTCGCGTCGCGCTTCCGTTATTCGCCGGACGAAAAATGCGCGTATTCACGCCTAACGAGACCACGCGAGTGTTCCGCACGCCCAATTCGCGCAGCACTTCGGCGAGCGGCTCCGAAGGAACGAAGGTGACCTCGAAACGGTTATATAAATTTCGCACGTAAGCGCGCGCGGCACTCAGGAGCCAATGCGCCGCGACCGGACCAAAGCGTTGCGCCGGACCGCGCAAATAAGCTTCCACAAAATGAGAATGATAAAACGCCACCACCGGAATCCGTCGCATCCCTCCGGCCCGAAGCGCCTTCCAGCCGAGCTGATACGGATCGGCTGACTCGATGATATCCGGGCGTTCGCGTTCGATAATTTCGTCGACCGCGCGGAGATCGATCAACGCTCGGTAGCGCGAGCTGCGCGAAACCAGCGGCGCGCGAATCGTGTAAATGCGCGAGCGCTCGCTCGAGATGCATTCGTTCGCGGCGCCAGGAACAATCAGCACATGCTCGTCCCGTGCGCGCTCACTTTGAATGAAGGCAATCTTCTCCTGCAGGTAACGCTTCACGCCACCGCTCCGCGGCGAGTAGAACTGCGTCAGATCGCAGATCTTCAACGGGAGACGCTACGAGTTGAGATGACTCAAATAACGCTCCGCTTCGATCGCGGCCGCGCAACCGGAGCCGGCCGCCGTGATGGCCTGTTTATAGATGCGATCAGCCACGTCACCCGCGATGAAAACGCCCGGATGCTTGCTCTCGGCCATGTGCCTAACGAGCAGATAACCTTCCGGATCCGTCTCCAGTTTTCCCTGGAACGCCTTCGTATTCGGGTCGTGACCGATCGCGACAAAGACGCAGGCCAGCGGCAGCATGCGTTCTTCGTGCGTGTTGATATTGCGCAATTTCACCGCCGTCATTTCGCCTTTTTCATCGGCGATATATTGGGTGATGACCGTGTTCCAAATCGGCTCGATCATCTCGCACGCGAGCACGCGGTCGGCCATGATCTTGGAGGCGCGCAGTTTCTCGCGGCGATGAATCAGATAAACCTTGGAAGCAAAGCGCGTGAGGAAGAGCGCTTCTTCCGCGGCCGAATCGCCGCCGCCGACCACGCAGACCGGCACGTTGCGATAAAACGCGCCGTCGCAAGTCGCACAACTCGTTAGGCCGTGGCCGATCAATTTCTCTTCGTTTTCAATTCCGAGCCAGCGCGCCGACGCCCCGCTGGCCACGATCAACGCCTTCGTTTCCATCCATTCGTCGTCGACTTTTATTCGCACATGATCAGCCGCCGGCTCGAAGCCGGTCGCATCCGAATAGGAAAAACGCGCGCCGAATTTCTCCGCCTGTGCGTGCATGTTCATGATCAATTGCGGCCCATCGATCCCTTCGGGAAATCCGGGGAAATTTTCCACCAGCGTCGTCGTCGCCAACTGCCCGCCGGGATGGCTTCCTTCCAGGACGAGCGGACTCAGGTTGGCGCGCGCAGCGTAGATGGCCGCGGTCAAACCCGCGCAACCGCTGCCGACGATGATCACTTTTTCCATGGCGGAAACTAGCACGCGCGGGAGCCGCGCGACAACGGCCTAACCAAACGTTAGCGTTCGCTCCATGCCGGAGTTGGCCGAAGTCGAATATTACCGCAAGCAATGGGATGCAGGTGTCGGCCAGAAGATCGCGGCCGTGCAATTACACGCGCGGAAAAGAATCTTTCGCGGCGCGGACACTCGATCACTCGTTAGGCAATTAACCGGCGCGCGTCTGCAGCGTTCGGTCGCGCGCGGCAAGCAAATGCTTTTCTTTTTCTCCGGCGACAATCAGCTCGGCCTGCATCTTGGAATGAGTGGAACCTTGCGCACCGAATCGTCCGATTTCCGCGCGGAGAAGCATGATCATCTCGTTCTCCGCCAAACGAAACGGGCGCTGGTTTTTCGCGATCCGCGCCTCTTCGGACGCGTGCGTTTTCATCACGGCAAAGAGGACGCGCCGTGGTCGAGCAGCGCGCCGGAAATTTCCTCGCCCGCTTTTAACGAACGCTACGTCGCGGAGTTCCTGCGGCGACATGCGCGCGCTTCGATCAAAGGCGTTTTGTTGATGCAAAACGGCTTTCCTGGAATCGGAAACTGGATGGCCGATGAAATTCTTTGGCGGGCAAAAATCGCGCCGGCAAAACTGGCCGGGAAATTATCGGAGAAGGAGCGCGGAGCTTTGCGGAAGGAGACGCGCTTCGTTTCGCGCGAAGCGCTGCGCATTATCGGGCACGATAATTCCGATCTGCCGGATTCGTGGCTAATTCACGAACGCTGGAGCGCGAAAGGCGTCTGTCCGTTGCACGGCATCGCCCTGAAACGCGCAACCATCGGCGGACGAACGACCGCGTGGTGTCCGCGCTGCCAACGGTAATTTATCAGCGAAGCAAATTTGTCATCCTGAGGCGGCGAAGCGCGCCGAAGGATCTCGCACAGGGTCCTTGGCGAACCGGTCGTTAGGCTCAACCAAGCATCCTATGCGAGATCCTTCGTCATCTACGCGACTCAGGATGACAGGGCGGCCTTCGACGAATCACTCGTTAGGCAACTTGTTCCCTTAGCCGATGTTCCTCTAGGCCCCTGTTTCCTGCACCGATATTCTTAGCCGACGTAAACCGCAATCTTATGGAAACCTGTCGTGCCGGATTTAAACGGCCGGTCCTTATCCAGTTGCTGCACCTCGCCGTCGCCATTGGTGGCGCGTACGACTAACGAGTAGTTGCCTGCTTTGGGCGATTCCCATTGATAACTCCAGAGCGCCCAGGTCAGCTTTGTGCCTGGATAATCCAACTTCGCCTCGGTCCAATTCGCGCCATCATCGACGCTGATCTCCACCCGCGAAACTCCGCGATCTCCACCGAAGGCGACCCCTTTCACGGCAATCCCTTTCGCGGCCGTGGGATGATCGAACCACGACTCCGCTTCCGGTTCATCGATGCGCGACCGCGTCGGAACGATGAAGTTCGGACCCCAATCCTGCTCCTCGTAAAATCCCTTCGCCTCCGGCCCGGCGAGTTCGATGCGCGTGATCCATTTCACATTTTTCTCGCCGAAATAACCGGGCACGATCGCGCGTGCGGGAAAGCCATGACGCTGCGGCAACGGTTTGCCGTTCATCTCGTAAACGACCAGCGTTTGCGGATCGAGCGCCTTCGCCAGCGGGATGGTGTCGATGTAATTATCCACGCCGTGCATCCGCACTTTCGCGGCATCAGCCTGCGGCCCGGCAGCCTCGAGCAAGGCGCTCATCGGCACGCCGGTCCAGACGGCGTTGCTCATCAATCCGCCGCCGAGCGCGTTACTGATGCACATCAAGGTCGTCTCCTGTTTTATGGCGGACAGTTGCTGAAGTTGGGCAATGTCGAAACGCTGCGGTGTTTGCACACGGCCAGTCACTTCCAAGCGCCAGACCGACGCGTCGACCACGGGATCGACCACGTTCTTGGTTACGCAATAAAATTGGTCGTTAGGCGTGATCGCCTGCACCATCTCGCCTTTGTATTGCGTGCCGTCGTAACTGAAGGTCGCGGCCCGGTAGAGCTTGCGCAGAATGGCCGCGCTGCCACCCGCGACGACCAGTCCGAGGCCGCCCAGGAGCAAGGCGCGGCGGCCGATCGGTGGACTAAATTCCATGGCCGGCGCATCGATCCGCGGGCGCCGGATTAACCAGGCGAACCCGAAAACGAGCGCGCGCTCAAACGCGAGGAAGGAAAGGAAAAGACCGAGGACCGTGAGCGCGGTCGCGGTTGCGATGGGATATCCGTGATAATGCGTGCCGAGCACCGGCCAGAGAAGTGCGCTCGCCACGAGCAGCGGCAAGAGCAGAAAAATGCCGAGCGAAATCATCCGCCGTTTCGCGGCGGATAATTGCAGCGCTTTCCTTCCATAGATCGCGCCGCCTAACGAGCCGACAATGATTTGACCGATGATGACCGAGCTGACGCCGAGCTGTTTCATGTGGTTGTAACCACCGACGCGACCCATCAAGGCAAGAAAAGTGTCCGCCTGGAAAAAGACGGAAAGCCGATCGCCCATGATGGTCAGCGGAGTCGCGATCCCGCAGAGATAATCGAGCAGCAACATGACGGCGGTCATGACCACGCCGGCGACCGCGCCTGCCAATAAGCCCGCGCCGAAAAGTTTCCCGGCGGACAGTGGATGTTTTTCCGAAGCGCTGGAGGGATTGCTCATGGATTTTAGATAACCCGGCGCGCGTTCTTATTCCAAAAGTCGGACACTCGCTTATCTTCCATGCATGCTCGCTCGCAAGTTTTCGCTCTCGCTGCTCGGTTTATTATTACTCGTTAGCCGATTCGCTTTTTGTGCGAACGACGAGATCAACCGCCCAACGAGCGAGCCTTACAAAGGCGATCTTTCCATCTTCGAAGATCCGCAGCGCGGCGAAAAACTGCAGATCAATCGCGTGCTCGATTTGCTGCGGATTCAACGCGGGACGTCAGTGGCCGACATCGGCGCGGGCTCCGGTTGGTTCACTGTCCGCGCGGCGCGGCGCGTCGGAAAAAGCGGGCTCGTTTACGCGGTCGATATCAATTCCGATTACATCCGTTACATCAAGCGACGCGCGACTAACGAGAGGTTGCCGAACGTTCGCGCCATTCTCGGAAAGCCGGACGATCCACTGCTCCCGCCGGCCAGCGTCGACGCGGTCATGCTATTGAAAACTTATCACGAAGTGGCGCAGCCCATCCGGCTCTTGCGCCATGTCCGCGCGGCAATGCGACCGGGCGCACGACTTGGAATTATCGATCGCAACGGCAATGGCAGCGATCACGGATTGAACGCGGATGTCGTGATCAAGGAAGCGGCGCGCGCCGGTTTCTCACTCGTGGAGCAGCACGACTTCGTGAAGGCCGACGGGATGGATTACTTCCTAATTTTTCAGGCCGCGAAACGTTAACGCGAGCGCTCGAGCGCAACGCGAAACAGCGTCGCCAGGATGCGCGTGCCCGCCACGAATGTGCCGCGCAATGTGCCGGAGACTTTCGATTCGCCGCCGGTTCGGCAGCGATGATTCACCGGCACTTCGAGAATGCGCAAACCCGCGCGCGCGGCTCGCATCTGCATCTCCAGATTCCAACCGTAGGTTTGCTCGCGCATGCCGAACGAGTCCAGGGCAGCGCGGCTAATGGCGCGAAACGGGCACATGTCGGTATAACGAACGCCATAGAGTAAGCGCAGGAGCACGCCCGCTGCGCGTCCGGAAAAAATTTGCTGAAAATTCATGCTGCCCTGTTCGCGTTGGCCGCGCGTACGCGAACCGATGACGAAATCCTGCGCGCGATCGATGATCGGTTGCACGATGCGCGGCATCAGTTCCGCGCAATCGCTCCCGTCGCCGTCGAGAAAAACTATGATCTCGCTCTCGCTATTTGCGGCCCGCACGCCGGCGGCGCAGGCGCGACCGTAACCGGGCGTCGGTTCGGAAACGACGCGCGCGCCAGCTTCGCGCGCGCGTTCGCTTGTGCGATCGGTGCTGCCGTTATCCACCACGATCACTTCCTGCGCGAGGTTCGTCGCCAGCACTGCGCGGACGACATCGGCGATCGGTTCCTCTTCGTTCAGCGCCGGAATAACGACGGAAACTTTCACGCGTTTTTCACGCTGTGGACAATGCCTTTGCTGCGCAAAATATCCGCCGCCTCGCTGAAGTAATCCTTCACGTCGGCCTGCGCGCGAATCCAATCAAGATACCGACCGATACCAGTCGCGAGATCGACTTGCGGCGCATAACCGGCGGCCTGGATGCGTTCGGTTCCACTCGTTAGGTGACGCATTTCGCCGGGACGAAATTCGCCTTTCGCTTCCGGCGCGATTTTGATTCCGAGCGCATCGGAAATTTGCTCGGCCACCTCTCGAATCGGCACGCCGCGATTGCTCCCGACGTTGACCGGCAAACCATCGAGTTGATCGGTCGTGGCCGCGAGCAAGTTCGCGCGCGCGATATCTTCCACGAAAGAAAAATCGCGCGTTTGTTCGCCGTCTTCGTAGAGGACCGGCGGGAGATCATTGAGCAACCGCGTGCAGAAAATCGCAATCACGCCGGTGTAGGGATTGAAGATGGATTGGCGCGGCCCGTAGGTGCAGGAATAACGAAGCGCGACCGTTGGAATGCCGGCTTGTTTGCCCCAAAGCAAAACCAATTTTTCCTGGTCGACTTTCGTTAGGCCATAAACCGTTTCTCCGCCAACCGGAGCATTTTCCGGCGTCGGCACAGTGGTCGTGACCGCGTCGCAAAATGGGCAATGCACGGCCCAATCGCCGGTGCGCAATTGTTCGATCGGCCGCACGTTTGGAAAGACCAATCCATGTTGCGGACATTGGCCCGCGCCTTCGCTGTAAACGGCCTGCGAGGAGGCGACGACGACTTTCTGGATCGGCAAATTTTCTTCGCGAATGACTTCCAGCATTTGCGCGGTGCCGAACGAATTTACGTGCACGTATTTTGCGATCTCCGGCATGTAACCGCCGTAAGCCGCTTCGTGAAAGACGACGTCAATGTTCTGGAGCGCGGCGGTCATGGTGGCACGATCGCGCAAATCACCTTCCATGAATTCGGCGGCGGGATTGATCCAACTCGGTTTGCCTTTTTTGTGCGTGTTCGGCTCGAGGTTATCGAGAATGCGCACGCGCCAGCCTTCGCGCACGAGCAGGTCGGTCAGATGCGATCCGATCAAACCTGCGCCGCCGGTGACGAGCGCGCGCCGTTTGCTTTCGTTCTTCGCCATATTAATCGTTAGGCCAAATTCTCGCGCGGCCTTCGCGCGCGACCAGGCCGGCTAAAAATCCGTGCGTTTCCGGCGCCGCATAAGCGCCGGCGAGGCCTTGGCCTTCGAGAAGTTCGCGGCCCAAACGCTGCAAGGTCGTGCGATCATCCACGTCGTACCATTTCGGCAAAAGTTCGACGGCAACACTTACTTCCGCGGCGCGCTCGAGGGTCTGTTGAAAGACGCGCTCGGTGCTCCAGTCTATGTTTTCGAAAAGGCGGCGATGGACTTTCTTGAGGCCGATCAGGTAATAGCCGCCGTCATCAGATGGGCCGAGCACGACGCGGTCGCCGGGTTGAGAAAGAAATTTTACCGCCTGCGAGTAGGCTCGTTGCGGCACGGTGGGGCTGTCGGAATCGATCAGACAGAGCGAGTGAAATCCGATTCGCAAAAGATCTTCCGCTGCGGCGGTGAGGCGTTCGCCAAAAGCTTCGCCGCGTTGCGCGACCAACTCGAAATGCGCGGGCAAAATTCCGTTATATGCGCCTTCTTCGCCGACCGGCGTGTAGACGCCGATGCCGCGCGCGTGACCTTCGGACGCGGTCGCGGAAATGGCCGCGGTCGTGTCGCGCAAAAAACAAATATTTAGCGCGGCCGCTTCCTCGGCGGAGAGCGGGGGAGTGAGGCGCGTTTTCACTTTGCCGGCGCGGGGCGCTTTGGTCATGACCGAAAGCGCGCACAAAGCGGGCGGAACCTGAGTTCCCAGAGCGGGATCGAGAACGCGATGGACGGCATTCATGGCCGTGCTGTCTGCGTGCGAACGTTGCGGGCGTCAAACCTTTTCACAGAGGGCGTATTGATAACGCCCTTCCTGCCAGGTCTTGAGCTGCCGCCACGGTTGCGAAGCGAAGAGTTTTTCGAAAGCCGCGGCCGATAAAACCTGCGCGCGGCGCGGCTCGCAATAATCGCTTTTTGCTCGCGTGGTCGCCGCCAAAAGCCACATGGCAAGCAACGGAAGCGAAGCCCAAAAAGCGTAGCGCGGCTCGGCGATTAAACATTTTCCTCCGGGGCGCAGAACCCGATGCATTTCTGCGATCGCGCGCGTCGGATGAGGCAAAACGGTGAAGAGACGCGCGGCGATGACGATGTCGAAACTGTTCTCGTCATGCGAAAGCTCGAGCACGTTATCGCTGGCAAACCGGCAATTTCCCAAATGCTTGCGCGCGGCTTTTTTTTCGGCCCAGGCGCATTGATTTTCGGAGCGATCAACTCCCAGAACTTCAATCGCCGGAAAGCGCTCCGCTAAAGCGCACGAATAAAAACCGGGCCCGCAGCCGAGCTCGATCACGCGCGTTCCGGCCACTGCTTTTCCGGCCGGCCATAATGCGCGGACCATGCGCGCGGTATCATCACGAAAAATCCGCTCCCGAAAAAAAGCGTAAAGCCAGGCAAACCTCTCGAACAAACTTTCCTTCGCCGGTTGCGAATCATCGGCCAGAGATTCTCGCAGGCTTTGCGGAAGCGCATTGATCCCAGGAGAAAGAAGCAAGGGGGCGTCACTCGGCATGGACGCAGCCAGGTTGGAGCCGGCCGGCGCGGCAAAGCGAGGTTCCGTTTCGACCAGCTGGTTCATTGGTGGATCAGACGCTCGGACGCTGTGGTTATTCCAGCAGCGAACGAGCGGAAGACGATGCGCGGACTCTCTTTTTTCACAACGCTTCTTTGATTAATTTATTAAATCCAAAAGTCTTCTTCATCTTAACGGCGCCAATAACTTTCCCGGCTGCCTCGTTCCCACGAAGCGACGCCAAGGAAAAAGTTCTGTGGATAACAGTGCTATTCTCGGCCGACAAGCGACCGGGAATGAAGCAGACGAAGGGATACTGGGCCTTATTCGAACTTGTTGGCTTCTTGTTCTGAGTTGCTTTAACACAGCGGAATGCGGCTGAAGAAGTTGGTCTGGGCAGCAATCTTTTTCGCTGCCACGCAGGGTTTGGTTGCAACGATGAACGCAGAGGAGCCGAGCCTCGTGCGCATCCAGCAAATTCTCACGGCGAAAAAGATGGTCGATTTGACCCACGCTTTCGCGCCAGGCATTCCGCATTGGCCCGGTTTTCCGGACGAGAAACGCGAGACGATTTACTGGTACGACAAGAGTAAGGGAACAATGGGAGACGGCTTTTTCGCCGAGACTTTTACGCATGTAGGCCAATGGGGAACGCACGTGGATCCGCCGGCGCATTTCGCGCGGGGATTGCGCACGGTCGATCAAATTGAATTGAAAGAAATGATCCTGCCGTTGGTCGTGATCGATGTGCACGCGGAGGTGGAGAAGAATCCGGATTACACCTTAACGCTGGAGCGATTGAAGAAATGGGAAACGGAGCACGGCCCGATCCCGGCGGGTGCGTTTGTGGCCATGCGGACGGATTGGTCGAAGCGTTGGCCGGATGGCGCGGCCATGCAAAACAAGGATGCGAAGGGCGTCGCGCATTTCCCGGGCTGGAGCAAAGAGGCGCTCACGTATCTTTATGAGGAGCGCAACATCACAGCGAGCGGCCACGAGACGACGGACACCGATCCGGGCATCGCGACGACAAAGGATGATTACGCTCTCGAGACTTACATCCTGGGCACGGACCATTATCAGATCGAGCTGCTCACCAATCTCGATCAGGTTCCGGAAGCCGGCGCGATCGTGATTGCGACATTTCCGAAACCGAAAGGCGGGTCCGGATTTCCCGCGCGCGTCTTCGCCATTCTGCCCGACGAAGCGAAAGGCGAATAAGATCGACATGGCAGATCGGCCATGAAGGATTCGGCCAACCCTATGAACTTCACTAAAAGCATCGGCATGCTCCTGCTCGCGATCTATTTAATTATCGTCGGTCTGATCGGCATTGCCGGTATCAGCCTCGGCGCGTTGAGTATTTTGGTGCCGATCCTGGCGCTCCTCGCCGGGATCATGATTCTGATCGGTAAATAATCGCAGGCCGGCGCGTCTGGTTTGCGCGAGAACGTGCGCGAAATTTACGGTGTCGTTGTCGCGCTTGCCGTTTTCGGCCCGTGGCTGAGATCCACCAAATCGCTCAGAATGTTCAACGCCTCGTTGCGTTCCGGATCGAGCGCGGCGTCCTTCGTTCCATCGCCGTCAAACAAATCCGAATCCGCGTCGCCTGCTGCTTCCGGCGAGACCGCTGATTTGTTCGCCGCGATTTTCCCCGGGAACATGATCAACTGCAGATTTGGCTTATCGACTGTGTCGAGCGTGAGCCGATAAATTTTCATATCTTCCGGACCGCGCGCCAGACGATCTTTCGAGCGCTCTTCCTTGCGCAACTTGTCTTCGTTTAACTCCTGACGGCGTGCGTCTTCGTTCAGTGAAATCCGATTTTCATCGAGCCGTTTCCGCAGCCGTTCCATGTCTTCCATGACGTAATGAAATTCCGGATTCGCCTGCACGCGCTCGCTCGAGCGACGCTTTAGTTCGTCGAGGAAAATGTCCGGCGTGTCGGCCCATTTTGTGTATTTGGCTTTTGGCACCTGATCATAAGGCAGCGCATTTTTCAGCGCGCCTTCGCCGAACTCCGGCAGATCGCTCAACGATGGCAAAACAATATCCGAAGCGACACCTTGCAACTGCGTCGAGCCGCCAGCCACGCGATAGAATTTTTGGATGGTCAACTTGAGCGCGCCATCTTCCTGCGAGCCGCTGCCGAGCAGAGAAGTGAATCGGCCGATTTCGAGAATCGTCTGCACCGTTCCTTTGCCGAACGTCGTTTTGTCACCCACGATCAGCGCGCGTCCATAATCCTGCAGCGCCGCCGCAAAAATTTCACTGGCCGACGCGCTTTGCCGGCTAATCAAAACCACCAGTGGGCCGGCGTAGGCCACGCTCGGATCGGGATCGCTCGAGACGACGATGTTCCCATTCGAGCCTTTCGTCTGCACGACCGGTCCCGATTTCAAAAACAAACCGGTCAAGGAAATCGCTTCCTCAAGCGAGCCGCCACCGTTTCGACGGAGGTCGACGACCAAACCGCTGACGTCTTCTTTTTTCAGGCGTTTGAGCAGCGCGAGCACATCTTTGGTCGTGCTTTTTTGGTGCCGCTCCATGTCGGCATAAAACGACGGAAGCGTGATCCAACCGAGTTTGACCGGCTCGCCGATTGGACCTTTCTGAATAATGATGTCGGCGCGCGCTTCCTGGTCTTTCAGTTTAATTTCATCCCGCACCAGCTCGACCGTTTTACGTTTCGAGGGATCGGGCGCGTCCGCCGGAATAACGAGCAAACGCACTTTCGTGTTCTTTTTCCCACGGATCATTTCCACGACCTTGTCGAGGCGCATGTCGCGGACATCGGAAAATTCTCCCGTCCCTTGCGCGACTGCCGTGATGCGATCGCCCACTTTAATCGTGCCGGCTTTTTGCGCGGGACCGCCCGGCACCAGGCTCTCGATTTTCGCGTAGCCGTCTTCGCTTCGCAGCATCGCGCCGATGCCGACGAGCGAGAGGCCCATGTTAATGCTGAAATTCTTCAGGTCCGCCTTGCTTAGATATTCCGAGTGCGGGTCGTAGGTTTGCGCGAGCGCGGCCAGGAACAATTTTACCTGCTCGGGCTGATCTTCCTCGTGCACGTTCCGCATCAAGCGCTCGTAGCGGCGCGCGACCAATTGCGGACCGGGCTCAATCGGGTGCTCGCTCAATTTTTCCTGGAGCAACTCGTTGTCGATGCGCGCGCGCCAAATTTCATCCGCTTCCGCCATGTCTTTCGGCCAGGGCGCTTTTTGTCGGCTCAACTCAACCGTCGTGTCCGGTTTCACCTCGATCGGGCCCTTGAGCAGTTCTTTGATTTTCGCCACACGCTCGTCGACACGCTTTTGGTAGAGATCGTAAATATCGTAAGCGGGCTTCAGATTTCCCAGGAGAACGTCGTCATCGATCGCCGTGCCGTATTTGGCATTCAAAGCATCGACGTCCTGCTGCGTCAGAAAAAGATGACTAAAATCGAGCAGCTCGAGATAAGTGCGCAGAAATTTCTTCGAGACCTCGTCGTTTAGAGGCTGATGCGTGTAATGGCCTTCCTCGAGCAATCGCCCGACGGAAACCTCCACCTGTTCGAGATCCGATTTTGCCTGGAGCGGCTGGACCGCCAACGCCAAGGGTAGGAAAATTGATAAACCAGCCAGCGACCGACGGAATAAAGGCTTCATTCTTGAAAAAACGGGCTTTGTAGAATCGCAGAGTTCGTGTTTGGCGCAAGGTAACGGCATGAGGAGTAGCGGGATTGGCAGGAGATGAGACAACTAATACGTCCGAAGATTCAAACACACGCGCGTGAAAACCTGCATTAACCAAATTTCCTCATCATTTTTATGAGCACCGGCCGTTACGAATTATTCTGCGGCGGCGTCTTCGAAACGAACTGCTATCTGCTCGACGCGCCGGAAGGTTCGATCCTTTTCGACGCGCCCGATGGCGCCTGCGAATGGCTGGAGTCCCGCGGCTTCGCGCCGAAACTACTGCTGCTCACGCACGGCCATTTCGATCACATTCCCGACCTCGCGAAAATCAAAGCGCGCTTCGGCTGCCAGATCGGCTGTCATGCCGAAACTGTCCCGATGATTTCCGATCCGAACTTCTTTCGCGACTACGGTTTCGCGCTCGAAATCGAAACCGCCAAACCGGATTTCCTGATCGAGGCGACGCCCAAACGCGAGTTCCTCGGCGCGGAGTTCGAGATCTTCGAAGTTCCCGGCCATTCGCCCGGCAGTCTTTGCTTCTACTCGCGGCCTAACGAGTTGTTGATCGGCGGCGATGTCCTCTTCGCCGGCGGCGTGGGCCGTTGGGATTTGCCCGGCGGCGACGGCGAACTTCTTTTTCACGGAATCAAAACCAAGCTCTTCGCGCTCGGCGATCAGGTGACCGTTCTGCCCGGGCACGGTCCGCCCACCACCATCGGCGAAGAGCGGCGCACGAATCCCTTCGTTCGTTAGGCCGAGCGCAACGGCAGTTCGTCCAGGGCCGCGCTTAATTTTTCCGCGCCGTCGATTTGCGCCAGGACCGAACGCAACGAAGCGAGCGCGGCCGGAATATGCTCGAGGAACTTCGGGTTCTGTTTTACCAGGCCGAGATAGCCGTAAGCGCCCAGCGCCTGCATCAAACGCTGCATCGCGCAGAGCAGAAAAATCTCCTCGTCGTCCACCCGCATCGGATAGCCGCGGCGCTCGCGCAACTCGCGATACATCTGGAAAATCTCCGACCGCTCGTTAGGCGAAAGCGTCACGTAGGGATCGTAAAGGAGCGAGGCGATGTCGTATTTAGAAAGCCCGGGCCGCATGCCTTGGAAGTCGATCAAACAGGAACGGCCGTCGCGGATAATGATGTTTTGCGATTGAAAATCGCGATGAACCAGCACGCGTGGCAACTCCGCTAAACGCGTCGCCGTTCCGTTTAAGAACTGCGAGTTCTCCAGTTCTTTTTGCAATTTCTCGCTCGCGCCGAAATGGCTGCCGAGACAATGCGCGATGAAGTAATGTTGTTCCCAAAGATAAAGCGCCGCATCGAATTCCTGCGGAAAATTTTTGCGCAACGCGTCCGCCGCCGAGATCGGCAGGCAATGCAACTTGGCCACTTCCTCGAGCGCCGACTGATAGAGCTCGCGCCGAACGAGCCAGTCTTCTTCGCGAAAACTCCAGAGATCGGTTTCGCCCAGATCCTCGATCCAAATCAAACCTTCCGCCGCATCGTGAAAATAAATGCGCGGCGCGCGGATGCCGTGTTCGGCCAGGAACTCCGCGATCTGCACGTAATGCCGGTTCTCGTCGCGCTCGAGATTATATTTTACCAGAATGAGCGACTGCTCGGCCGCCGACTTAATGCGATAAAAACGCCGGTCCGATCCGCCTTTTTCGATCGGCGTGATCTCCACTTCCGCTTCGTCCCAGCGCGGAAAATGCCGGCGCGTCTGGCGCAGGAGCGCATCGGTTTTTCGAGCGGAATCAGATATCGGTGTCACGCAAAATGCCTTCAGCTTTTTGATCGGTGCGGACGATACAGTTCGTCAGTTCGCTACGGGAAGCGATTTGTGCGCCGGGCCAGACGATGGTGTTTTCCAGGACCGCTTCCGCGCCGATTTTGCAGCCGCTGCCTAACGAGTTAAAGCCCGCGAAAAGCGCTCGGCGATCGACCACCGCATCCAGCGCGAGATGGATCGGCCAGCGCGGGTCCTTTATATAATGCGGGTGCCAACGATCGACCGCGATCGTGCGATGGACTGCCAGATAACCATCGCGCGAGCCGATGTTGAACCATTCCTTCTCATTCAACACGACGCCGCCGATCCGCCCGCCATCCGCGATCCAATCCCGTAAAATCGGCACGAAGGAAATCTTTTGCACGGCCGGAATGCGCGCGAAAGCGGAAGGATTCCAGATCGAGACATTCGCAAAATCATAGGTGCCGACGTGGCCGAATTTTTCGCCGATATCGATTACGCGTCCGTCGCGAAATGCCACTGCGCGTCCCAAGCTGGTTTCGCGCAAGGCGAGCGTGACATCGTTCTGCGCGGTGAAATGTTCGGCGATCAACTCTTCGAGATCGATGTCGGTTAAAATGTCGCCGCTGTAGACGATGAATGCTTCCCTGCGCAAAGAAGTCTCGGCGTTTTTGATTCCGCCGCCGGTCTCGAGCAACTCCGGTTCATGCAATAATTTCACCGGCAGACCATCGTAAGTTCCATCGGGAAAGGTGCGCTCGAACTGCTCGGCCAGACGATGCGTGTTGATGACGAATGACTCGACGCCGATGCTGCGCAAATGATCGAGCGCGAAGGTGATGAGCGGCTTTTGGAAAATCGGCACGAGCGGTTTCGGCAACTGCTCGGTCAGCGGACGAAGCCGCGTTCCTAATCCGGCGCCGAGGACAAAAGCTTGCGTGATCAGCGGCATGCGTGGAGCGGAAAGTCGCACCGTTCACTCAAACCGCGGCCTTGGAAACCGCGGATTGCATTCGGCTCGTCATGGCGCGCCGGCGTGATTAGAAACGGCGCATGAACAGAATGCATTTTCGCTCGGCTGTGCTCATCGCGTTCCTTCTCGTTTTCGCGGGTTGCGATCACTCTCGCAGTCGAATCATCGGGAAATGGAAAGTGGTCGGCGACAGCAGCGAAGTGGTCTGGGATTTTTCGAAAAATGGCAACGTCAACCTCGGCGACGTGCCCGGCCGTTACAGTTTCGGCGACGGCCAGCGCATCAAAATTCAAACGCCGACCGCGACCTTCGTGCACCAGCTCGAGTTCAACGGCGATCAGATGATCTGGAAAGATCCCGATGGCAAAACGACTGAGCTGATGCGGGTAAAATAGTTCGCGAGACTCGCGCGACAGATGCTGAAAATCGAAGCGGTCTCAAAGCAATTTCGCGCGGGCAATTTCGGCGTGCGCGATCTTTCGCTGGAATTGAAATCGGGCGTGATCGGATTGTTAGGCCCGAACGGCGCAGGCAAAACCACGCTCATGCAAATGCTCGCCACGGTCACGCGACCGACCAGCGGGCGCATCGTTTTCGATGGCGTCGACGTGGTGGCGCGGCCTAACGAGTTGCGGCGAAAGCTCGGCTATCTTCCGCAGGATTTCGGCGTTTACGAAAACCTGACCGCGCTCGAATTCCTGACCTATTTCGCCGCGCTCAAAGGCGTGCACGGAAAAAAACGCGTCATGGAAATGCTCGAGACGGTCAATCTGCACACGGTCGCGCAACGCGCGCTCGTCGGATTTTCCGGCGGAATGAAACAGCGCCTCGGCATCGCGCAGGCCTTGATCAACGACCCCGCGCTGGTCATCGTCGACGAGCCGACCGCGGGGCTCGATCCCGAGGAGCGCGTGCGGTTTCGCAACGTCTTGTCGGAGATCGGATTTGGAAAGCTGGTCATTCTTTCCACGCACATCGTTTCCGATATTGAATCGATCGCGACCGAAATCGCGGTCATGAAAGAAGGCGCGCTCCTGCTCAGCGCGGCGCCGGAAAATCTTTTGCGCGCGGCCATCGATCACGTCTGGCGCGCGGTCGTCTCTTCGGAGGAATTCGAGAAGCTCCGCACCACGCTCAAGATCTCGAGCGCGATCCGCAAACCGGATGGCGTGCACATTCGTTTCGTTGGTCCGGAGCCGGGCATTCTGGCGACCAGCGCGGAACCGGAACTGGAAGACGCGTTTTTGTTTTTGATGAACTTCGGAGCCGCGCGCGCGACCACGCGAGGATGAATTCTTTCGCGCGCATGCTGGCGATTGTTCGCGCGGATTTCCTCATCCGTTTTCGTCGCATGTCGACGCTGATCGTCTTCCTGCTCTTGAGCGCGTTCGCTTATGTTTGGATTCCCGCGCCCTCGACCGGTCGCGCATTAATCCAGGTCGACGGACATCGCGCTATTTATAATTCCGGCGCGATCGGCCTCGGCACCGCATCGCTCGGGATGATCTTTGTCGGGCTCTTTGGCTACTACGTGATTTCGAATGCGATCCGGCGCGATGTCGTCTCGCGATGCGGCGTGGTGGCCGCTTCCACGCCGATGCGTTCCTTCGAGTATTTGCTCGGCAAATTCTTCGGGAATCTCGCCTTCCTCATCACTTTTCTCGCCGGCTTCATGCTCAGCTCGATGGCGATGTTGATCGTGCGCGGGGAAGCGCCGCTCGAGCCGTTTGTCTTCGTTAGGCAATATTTGCTGCTTGCTTCCGGCGCGGTCTTTTTCGTCTCCGGCATCGCGGTTTTGTTCGAATCGATTCCCTTGCTCGCCGGGAAATTTGGCGACGTCGTTTATTTCTTTTGCTGGATCGGCTCGCTCGGCGTGGTCGCAGGCGGCGAGGTCGGGCGTTTGAGTTGGACGCGCTATTTCGATTTTACCGGCTTCGGTTTCATGATCAGCCAGATGCGAGGCGCGCTCCATACGAACTCGATCGCGATCGGCTCGTCGCCTTTCGATCCGACGAAAACGCCGATTCTTTTCCCCGGCCTAATGATGACGCCGGATTGGTTCCTGCCGCGTCTGGTCTCGTTAGGCATTCCGATCGGCTTCGTCGCGCTCGCCGGATTATTTTTTCATCGCTTCGATCCGGTGCGGACGCGCCGCACTTCCGAAAAAGCGAATCGGAATTGGATCGGGCGCGTGCAAACACTCTTTAAGCCGCTCAGCCGCCGCGTAGTCGCGATTCTCATGTTGCCGGTCCGCGGGCAATCTTTCGTCACGGCAATTTGGGCGGACGCGGTCTTGACGATCACGCTCTTTCCGCTCGTGCTCATCGCTCTCGTCGGAATTACGGTCGCGACTTTCGCCGCGCCGTTGTCGGCGGTTCTGCCGATCTGCCTGGCCGTGCTCGCCATCATCATTTCGGATATGGCCACGCGCGATGTTCGGGCCGGGACGCGGGCAATTCTTTCCGCGACGCCACGCCTGCGCGAGCAACTGGTCTGGTGGAAATTTTCTTCGACGCTTTTGCTGAGCGCGCTGCTTTTTACTTTGCCAATTCTGCGCGCGGCAATCTCCGGCCTAACGACTCTGTGCGCGTTGTTGACCGGATTGTTTTTCCTGAGCGCAAGCGCGACCGCGCTCGGCCTGGCCACGCGTAACGCGAAGACCTTCATCGTCGCGTTCCTGAGCTTTTGGTATCTTGCGATCAATGATCACGGCGCGACGCCGATGCTCGACTTCGCCGGCTTCAACCAAGTCGCGAATGCGCGGACGCTTGCTTTTTATCTCGCGCTCTCGCTCGGCGGATTGATCGCCGCGGAACTTTTGCAGCGCGTTCGCCTAACGAGAGCCTAACGACTAGCGCTTCAGGTAAAGCGTGCGCGTTCCGAAATCGATGATGCCGTAATGGCGCTGCAGGATTTCCGAGCCAAGCAAACCCGCGACCGGCGTCTTCGCCTCGAGCAATCCGGTTCGGACCAATCCTTCCAGATTGATCACGCCGACTTCCTTGCTCCGCATATTGACCGAGCCGACGGAGAAGTGCGAAATGGTGGCGAGCTGCACGCCGCGCTGTTTCAAGTTCACGCCCGCGGAACTGAACGGCGTGTCGCGCAACGGAATTTTCATCGAGCGCACAAAGCGCTGATGCAGGAGCGTGCCGAACGCGCCGGTGTCGACCATGAGCTTGGCGCGTTTGCCGTTAAACGAGCCGTCGACGTAAAGATTGTAGCCGGAGCTGACGTGCATCGGCACGCTGCTGAAGCCGTGGTAATCGATCCCCGGAACGTTCCCGCGCGCGTTCGGATCGATTTTCAAAAACAACATCTGCGCGCGGCAATCGAGAACCGCATTCGTCGGAAATAAAATGTCGGCGCCGATGATTCCATCGATCGCTTGTTCGTTCATCAACTTCGCCGCCTTCGAGGTGCCGCCGAGATCGATCGCGACCATCGGTTCGTCGATCAAACTCAACGCGCCGAGCTGCAAGCGGTGCGCCATGGTCACGCGGTTGTAGGTGCCATTGATCTGTAAACGCCCCGGAATTTCTGAGTTCGCCTGCGCCGGGGTTAAACCGAAATGCGCCACGCGATTGATCGCGATGGCGCTGACCGGCGCGCCGGTGTCGACGCCGAGCAAAGCCGGCTTGCCATTAATCATCGCGCGCAGGAGAAGATGATTCTGGCGCGAACGCTCCAGGCGGAGCGCTTCGAATTGCAAAGCGCGCGGCGCGATTTGCTCGTTAGACCGAAATGGCCGGCGCTGGTTTTGCGCGCGCGGCAGAGCGAAGGCGGAAGCGATGAACGCAAAGAGAAATAGCGTGACGGCCGCGCGTTTACAGAAGCTCCGTTGGATGCGGTTTGGCACGCGCCGAGATTAGCACGTTGCATGAAGCGTGCGAAGAAGTTGCGGAAATCACTTCCCAGAAATGTTTGCCGTTGCCGCATTACGCCGGCTGATGATTAACTCTGCGCGCAACGCACGCGATGGAACCGAACGATAATTCAAAGTCCTCGGACGCTCAGGAAGAGAAGTTTGTCCGCGGCCTTGGCCTGCTCGATTCGACCATGCTGGTCGCGGGATCGATGATCGGTTCCGGCGTCTTCATTGTTTCCGCCGACATCGCGCGGCTTGTCGGTTCGAGCGGCTGGCTGCTGGTGGTTTGGGCGGTGACGGGTGCGCTTACGGTCATAGCGGCTCTCAGTTACGGCGAACTCGCGGCCATGATGCCGAAGGCTGGCGGTCAATATGTTTACTTGCGCGAATCCTACGGTCCGCTCTGGGGATTTCTCTATGGCTGGACGCTTTTCCTCGTTATTCAAACCGGGACGATCGCGGCCGTGGCGGTGGCGTTCGCACGCTTTCTCGGCGTCTTAGTTTCGAGCGTTTCGCCGACGCAATGGATCGTGCCGCCGATCGTTCTCTCGCGGAATTACGCGATCAGTCTTTCCACGCAGCAGCTAATCGCGATGCTCATCATCGCGCTGCTCACGATCGTGAATACGCGCGGCCTGCGACTCGGGAAGTTGATCCAGAATGTCTTCACCTCCGCGAAAACTTTGTCGCTGCTGGCGCTGATTGCGCTCGGCATTTTCGTGGGACGCAACGCCGCGGCGCTGCATGCCAATTTCGGCAACCTCTGGTCACCGGCTGGTGTCTCGCCGATTAAATCCGATCTCTCTTTCGTCTCTTCGGTGACGGCCACGACCGGCGCGATCGGGATGTTGATCGCGATCTGCGTGGCGCAGGTCGGCTCGCTCTTTTCGTCGGACGCGTGGAATAACGTCACCTTCACCGCCGGCGAAGTAAAAGATCCGCGACGCAACCTCCCGCTCTCGCTCGCCTTCGGCACCGCGCTCGTGATCACGCTCTACTTGCTGGCGAACGTGGCCTATCTTTGCGTACTGCCGCTGGATGCGATCAAGCACGCCGCCGATGATCGCGTCGCGACCGCGGCCATGGCGGTCATGTTCGGCGGAGCCGGCGCGGCCATCATGGCGGTCGCGATCATGGTTTCGACCTTCGGTTGTTGCAACGGGCTCATTCTCGCCGGTGCGCGCGTCTATTATGCGATGGCGCAGGACGGGCTCTTTTTTAAATCGACCGGCCATCTAAATAAGAAGCACGTCCCGGCCATGGCCTTGGTGCTGCAAGGAATCTGGACGGCGCTGCTGGTCCTGCCGCGCACACGCCTGCGCGATCCGGTCACAAATTTGCCGCTGGTCGATACCAGCGGCATGGAGCAATACGGAAATCTCTACGGCGCCTTGCTCGATTACGTCGTCTTCGCCGTGCTCATCTTTTATGTGCTGACCATCGCGGGGCTTTTCGTTTTGCGACGCACGCAACCAGACGCCGAGCGGCCTTACCGCGCCTTTGGTTATCCGATTTTGCCCGCGCTTTATATGGCGGCGGCCACGCTCATCCTTCTCGTCCTCGCCGTTTATCGAACCCAAACTTCCTGGCCCGGCCTTCTCATCGTCCTCGCGGGCGTGCCGGTTTATTTCTTGTGGCGCAAGTCGCGCCCCGCTTGACTGCGTTCGGCCGCCCGTTAGGCAAACCGAAAGAACTCAAATCCCATGGCAAATTTATTCGCGAGAAAGCCGATCGATAAGTTGATGGAGGAAGCGCAGGACGTCGGCGAGCATAGTTTGAAGCGCTCGTTAGGCCCGATGAACCTGATCGCGCTCGGCATTGGCGCCATCATCGGCGCGGGTTTATTTGTGCGGACAGCATCTGCGATCGCCGAACGCGCAGGTCCATCTGTCGTCCTGGCTTTCATCGTGGCCGGGATCGGCTGCGGTTTCGCGGGCCTCTGTTACGCCGAATTTGCCTCCATGATTCCCGTGGCCGGGAGCGCCTACACTTATTCCTACGCAACCATGGGTGAACTCGTCGCCTGGATCATCGGATGGGATTTGATTCTCGAGTACGCGGTCGCTGCGGCCACCGTGGCGAGCTCGTGGAGCCAATACGCCAACCGCGTTCTCGACTGGTTTGGATGGCGCATCCCTTTCCGATGGTCTCACACGCCCTTCGAACACGACGCGTCCGGCATCGCTGGAATCATGAACATTCCAGCGGCCTTCATCCTTCTTCTTCTCACGCTGCTCTTGATTCGCGGAACCAAAGAATCCGCCTTCATTAACGGACTTATCGTCATCCTCAAGATGAGCATCGTCGTGCTCGTCATCGCGCTCGGCTGGGGCTTCATCAATCCAGCGAATCATACGCCGTTCATCCCAGCTCCAACGACCTTTACCACCGCCGAAGGTATCACCCATCACTTCGGTGGAATCATGGGAATCCTGGGTGCCGCCGGCGTGGTCTTTTTCGCTTACATCGGCTTCGACGCCGTCTCCACTGCGGCTCAGGAAGCGAAAAATCCGAAGCGCGACATGCCGATCGGAATATTAGGTTCGCTGGTCATCTGCACAGTCCTCTACATCCTCTTCTCCTATGTGCTCAGCGGCCTCGCGCCGATCGCGGACTTCCGCGATCCGCTTCGTGGTGGCGAAGCGTCCGTGGCCTACGCGATTAGCACCTACATGCACGGTTACGAATGGCTTTCGAAGTGTGTAACAGTCGCGATTCTCGCCGGATTCTCGTCGGTCATCTTGGTGATGTTGCTCGGCCAATCGCGCGTTTTCTTTTCCATGAGTCGCGACGGACTGGTGCCGAAAACTTTCTCCGATGTGCATCCGCGTTTCCGCACTCCCTACAAATCAAACCTGCTCTTCTTCGTCTTCACCGGTCTCTTCGCGGCCTTCATCCCCGCGGATATTTCCGGCGAGATGACCAGCATCGGAACTCTCTTCGCGTTTATCCTCGTCTGCGCGGGCGTTTGGATCATGCGGGTGCGCCGGCCGGATCTCGAACGCGGCTTCCGCGTGCCATTGGTGCCGGTCGTTTCCACGCTCGGCATCATCGTTTGCGGCGCCATGATCTTTGGGCTCGGCTGGACAAACTGGATGCGGCTGATCGTCTGGCTCCTGATCGGCTTCATTTTCTACTTCAGCTACGGCAAACACCACAGCCGCCTGAACGCGCCGCCGCCGGAATTGCCGCGCGGGATGAAGTTGAATAAGTAAGTGGGACGAATCACGAAAGCGCCTAACGACTGCCTAACGAGACTGGCTGCTCCCGCCAAAACCGTGCGGCGGACTGGAACTTTCGCAGCGAAGGCTGCGTTCCAGTTTGCGATCGACCTGCGAATCTCGAGGCCGAAGCGCGCCGGATTTCTCAGCATTTTTCCAATGGTTTTCCATCGCGGAACCGAGCTCGCGCTGCGCAGTCGTTAGGCCAGTGTCCCTGTTGGAATCCTTAACGCGATCGCGCAGCTCCGAGAGTAACGCAGTCAACGTTAGGTTCTTCTCTTTCGTTTCTTGCAGCAAATCGACCATTCGTTGAAAACTGAGATGAAAAGGTACGGTCACGAAGTCGGCGTCCGCGCTCTCGTCGAATGTTTCTGGCGGTGTCATGACGACTTCAGATTTCGCCACGCAGTTCCAAACGTCGCGCACGTCGTAGTGACCGATCTCCCCGCGATAGGCCGACGCCGCGCGGGGAACATTAATGAGACAATTCCCGGCCATCGATTCGACTTTGGTCAGACTCTGTTCTACGCCCGATGCATCCAGCAAACGCAAATGAATTTTGCGTTCCGTTTTCGGTTCCAAGTCTCGAAAAGCGCTCTGCCAATCAATGTCCCAAAAAGCGAAAATCGTTTGCGGATCCCGCACCAGAAGCGTGAGCGTTTCTGTACCGTACGAATGCGGCAAGGGCGATGGTAACGGCTCACGTTCGGACGAATCGTTTGTCGTTCCGACGACCGGGTGCGCGGAAATTTTGTAGGCTGAGGAAGGAGCGACCACAGGTTCCGGCTCGCTTCGGTTTTCGTCTGAGACGTCTGAATTAGTAAGCTTCGATTCCATCATCAGATTGAACAAAAGGTTACGCGGGCAGAGTTGGTCGCCAACGGAATTTCTTGCGTTGATGCGGCGGCATTCCGATTGCGGTTTCGCGCCGAGCGACGCAATGTGAGGCGCACGAGAGATTTCTTTTGAAAACCTGCATCATATGCAATCCGGGCGCGGGCAGCGTCAATGATCGCGAATCCATTCGGGAGAAATTGAGTCAATTTCCGGGTGCGGACGTGCATTTTACGGAAGCCGAAGGGGACGCCATTCGGTTCGCGAAAGATGCAGTGAACGAAGGCTGTGAAACGGTCATCGCGGCGGGCGGCGATGGAACGCTGAACGAAGTGATCAACGGTGTCGCCCCGCAGGCGGCGAAGGTGCGCGTGGGACTGGTGCCGCTCGGCACGGGAAACGATTTCGCGCGGATGCTGAACTTGCCGGATTCGATCGACGATTGCATCGAAACGCTGCGGGCGGCGGAGACGCGGCCGACGGATCTGGTGCGAGTAACGAGCGATCGCGAGCGCTATTTTATCAATGTCTCGGCCGGCGGATTCAGCGGCGTGGTCGATGAAAAGATGACGGCGGAAATCAAGCAAACCTGGGGTCCGTTTGCCTATTTGCGTTGCGCGGCGGCGGCGTTGCCGGAGCTGCGCGCTTATCGCACGCAAATCACCCTGGATGGCGAGGTCATGCCGGCGCTCGATTTGTATAATGTGGTGGTCGCGAACGGACGTTATGTCGGCGGCGGAACGTTGATCGCGCCCGATGCTGCGATCGATGATGGGCTGCTCGATGTAATTCTGATTCCGCAAAACAGTGCGACCGATATGGCGTTGGTCGCGGCGCAAATAATGGTCGGCAAACATCTCAAGAGTGAAGGTGTGATTTTCCGGCGCGCGGCGAAAGTGGCGGTCGATTCCCAGCCTGGCATGTGGTTCAACGTGGATGGCGAATTAGTTGGAAATGAACCAGCGGTCTTTGAAGTCATGCCGCGGGCGTTGCAATTCCTGGCTGGTCCGCGCGAGTGAGAACGAAGGTGCTGAGCATGGAAGAACTCGCGCGAATTTCGCAGTTGATGCGCGAGAAGGACGAGCGGCTGGTGGTGACGAATGGTTGTTTTGATCTGCTCCATGTGGGGCATGTGCGGTATCTCGCGGCAGCGCGAAAACTGGGCGATGCCTTGGCGATTGGCTTAAATGGCGACGCGTCGGTGCGCGCGTTGAAAGGTGAAGATCGGCCGCTGAATGGCGAAGCGGATCGCGCGGAAGTTTTGGCGGCGTTAACGTGCGTCGATTACGTGGCGATTTTTCCCGAGGTTCGCGCGACGCGTTTTCTCGCGGCGGTGCGGCCCGCGATTTATGTGAAGGGCGGCGATTACAAGGCCGAGACGCTGGACGCCGAGGAACGCGCAACCTTGGAGGAGATCGGCGCGGAGATTCGCATCCTGCCGCTCGAAAGCGGTTACTCGACTTCAGGATTAATCGAGCGAGTGAACTGCGCGTAAAAGACATGGCGCGGCTCAGGCTTGGCATTCTCGGTTCGGGCAAGGGAAGCAATTGCCGCGCGATCCTCGAGCGAATAGACGATGGCAGTCTATCCGCGGAAGTGCGGGTGGTGATTTCCGATGTGGCCGAGGCGGGGATTCTGGCGATTGCGCGGGAGTTTCATTTGCCTAACGAGTGGTTGCCGTCGGGAAAATTCCGAACGGTCTTGGACCCGGAGATCGAAACGTTGCTCGTGCAAAAACTGTGCGATGCCGAAGTAGAACTCGTGGTCCTCGCTGGCTTCATGCGAGTTTTGAAGGAACCGATGTTAACTGCATTCCCGCGCCGCATCCTGAATATCCATCCCTCCTTGCTTCCGAAATTTCCCGGACTGGCAGCCTGGAAACAGGCGCTCGCCGCAGGAGAGAAAATCACCGGTTGCACCGTGCACTATGTCGATGCCGGGGTGGACAGTGGACAGATCCTCGCGCAACGGGAGGTGGCGGTTTTGCCTAACGACACGTCGGAAACTTTGCACGCGCGCATTCAAGTTGCAGAGCGCGAGTTATATCCGGAAGTGATTGGCCGTTTCTGCGAGGCTGCGCTTAGATCGTCCGGTGTTTAGTTAACACTTGTTAGGTAAGCTTTGCTTCTGGTTAAAGTTGCTCGGCTTTTTGGTCGCGATTCAATAACTCCTCCAGCGCCTGGGCTGGCGGTTTTCCCTGGTAAAGCACCGAGTAAACCTGATCGATAATCGGCGTTTCCACCTTCAGTCGCCGGGCGCATTCATAAGCGCTCTTCGTCGTGGGAATGCCTTCCGCCACCATTTGCATTGAAGAAGTAATTTCCTCCAAGGTCCGGCCGCGTCCGAGTTGCTCGCCTACGCGCCGGTTTCGGCTGTGCGGACTGAAACAGGTTGCGACCAGATCGCCCGCGCCGCTCAAACCGTAAAACGTTCGGGCATGTCCGCCCATCGCAGTGCCAAGCCGCAGTAACTCCGCTAAGGAGCGAGTAACCAGCGCCGCCTTCGAATTATCGCCAAGACCAAAGCCGTCGCTGGCGCCCGCAGATATGGCGAAGACATTTTTCAAAGCGCCACCGAGCTCAATGCCGGTGGGTTCGTTGCTGGTGTAAATACGAAAGCGCGCGCTGCCGAGCTGCTGTTGGAGTTGTTCCGCGCATGCAACGTTCTCACATCCAAGAACGGTGGCAGTAGGAAGGTCACGCGAAACTTCGACGGCCAGGTTCGGTCCGGAAAGAACTGCGGTGAGATGACCGGGAAGAGCTTCCGCCAGCACCTCCGACATGCGCATGCCCGTTCCATGCTCAATGCCTTTGGTGCAGGTTAGCAGGACCGCGTCGTGCGCGATGTAGTTGCGGAGAGATTGGGCGACCGAGCGAACGGTGAGAGAGGGCGTGACGAAAACAATGAGGCGAGCCGAAGCACACGCGGCCAATTCGCTCGTCACTGTGACGTTATCGGGCAATCTTAGGTTGGGCAGATACTCCGCATTTTCCCGCGTAACACGAAGCCGTTCCGCGCGTTCCGCATTATGACCCCATAAGATAATCTGACTCGCCCGCTGTTTCGCCCACGTTAGCGCTAAGGCGGTTCCCCAGCTTCCCGCACCCAGGATGGCGATTTCGGAACTGGTCATTTTCGCGAAAAGCGGGGTTCGGTTCCTTGCCGAAGACGAGAAAAATTCGATCGATGCCGCCAGAGAACAAGAAATGTCATGGCGAGCGAAAAATAGAGCAAAACGACGCTGTGCTGACGGTCGGTGTAGAGGATCGCGGCCACGGCGATGGGCAACGCCAAAGCCGCCGAGATGGACGCGACGGAGACATAGCGCGTGAGTCGAAAAACGATCAACCAAACCAACAAAATAGCACCCGCCGCTAAAGGAATAATTCCAAACAGAGATCCCGCGGAGGTAGCAACTCCTTTACCACCCTTGAATCGCAACCAGAGTGGAAAACTGTGCCCGATGACGCAGCTTATAGCCGCGACGATTCCGAGAAATTCTTGGGGCAAAGCATAGGGGGCTGAATCAGCGCTCATCCAAATAGCAACGCGTACCGCAGCGAATCCCTTGAGGGCGTCCGCAATAAACACCGAAATACCCCAAGGTTTTCCCAACGTCCGTAACACATTCGTGGCTCCAATGTTATGACTTCCAAAAAGCCTTATATCAAGGCCGTTTGCTCGTCCTGCCAAATATCCGAATGGGATAGAGCCCAACAAATATCCGAGGGAGCAGACAGCCGCTATCGTCGGCATAATTACTCAGTGGGCACCGCTTCGTGCTGCGAGTTGAATCGACCAGCTTCCTTAATCAGCCAGATAGAAACAATGGCTACATCAGCGGGCGTTAAGCCGCTAATTTTCAATGCTTGGTCGATGCTGCGGGGACGAAACTTGTTTAGCTTTTCGCGGGTCTCGGGCCGTAAGCCTGCTATCCGGGCAAAATCAAGCCTATCCGGGATGTGTTGCGCTCCCCGCCTCATCATTACTCTGTTTTGGGCGGCTTGGCGGCGGACGTAACCTTCGCATTTTAGGTCGGCCTCAAGCAGTTCCCAGATTTCCGTCGGGATCGATGCTTGGGCTGGCTGGTAACAAGGAAGCGCTGTTTCGCGGCTGTTTAAGCCAGTGCGCGATCGCAATACCATCGACGAATACTCGTTTGGCGACATCTCGTGCTTCATCGAGCAGTCGCCGTTTTTCAGAAAAATGGCTCCATCGGCGCTCGCTGACCAACCCCGCTTCGCGACCTAACTTTGTCAGCCTCTGGTCTGCATTATTGTGCCGCAACGTCAGGCGCTCTTCGGCCCGGCTGGTGAACATGCGATAAGGTTCATCCACTCCCTTTGTCACCAAATCGTCGATCAAAACCCCGATATACGCGTCCTTGCGAGAAAGGATGAGTGGATCTTCACCCCGGACTTTTTTCACTGCGTTTGTGCCGGCAAGTAATCCTTGAGCCGCTGCTTCTTCATACCCGGATGTTCCATTTATTTGGCCCGCCAGAAAGAGTCCATCCACGACTTTCGTTTCAAGCGTGTGGTGAAGCTGAGTCGGGGGAAAATAATCATATTCGACGGCATAGCCCGGCCGCATGATTTCTACCCGTTCCAACCCAGGGATTGTGCGGAGAAATTCCACCTGAACGTCATAGGGCAGGCTTGTAGAGACTCCATTCACATAAAACTCATCCGTATGGAGCCCTTCAGGTTCTAAGAATACTTGGTGAGACTCCTTTCCCTGAAACCGCACGACCTTATCTTCAATCGACGGACAATAACGGGGTCCGACGCCGCTGATCCGGCCGGAATAAAGCGGAGAGCGGTCAAGATTTTCGCGTATAATCGCGTGTGTTTTAGAGGAGGTATAAGTTATCCAGCAGGGCTGCTGTTCCATGTGGAACGTTGGGCCATTAAGACTGAAAATCTCGTTCGCCCTGACCGGCTCTAGCGGTAGAAAGCTAAATTGCGGGCGCGGCTCGTCGCCGTATTGAATTTCACAGCGATTGAAATCAATCGACCTGCGATTCACTCGACACGGAGTTCCAGTCTTGAATCGCCCGATGTTTAAACCGAGTTGCTGCAGAGACTCGCTCAAGTTCGAAACAGTATCCCCCATTCTGCCGCCGGCCTTTGACTTCTCCCCAACATGCAAAAGCCCGCGCAAAAAGGTTCCGGCGGTCACCACGATTGCAGTCGCGTGAATTACGAGGCCGAGATCGGTCTCCACACCCGTGACACGACCTCCGACCGCAAGAATCTTTGAGACGGACGCCTGCTTAACGTCCAACAGCGGTGTCGCTTCCAAAACCGCCTTTGCGCGAAATTGATAAGCTTTTTTATCGCACTGTGCACGAGGCGCGCGGACGCTAGGACCCTTCGTTCGGTTCAATAGTCGAAATTGAATCCCAGTGGCGTCCGCGTTTCTCCCCATAAAACCTCCGAGAGCGTCGATCTCGCGGACAATATGCCCTTTTGCCAGCCCGCCAATCGCCGGATTGCACGACATCTGACCGATGGTATCTAAGTTTTGTGTCAGCAGGAGCGTCGAGCATCCTAGGCGCGCGGATGCTAAGGACGCTTCGATTCCGGCGTGGCCGCTACCGATCACCAGCACGTCGTAATGGGCTGAAGTGGACATTATTCTAAGATTCCCTGACGAGGGAGGGGAAGCAAATCCTTCAATTCAAAGGTCTGGATCTGCCCATCGGCGGCCGCGCTAATAATCGTCAGCATTGGATTAAACTCGGCGAGCACCTGGCGGCAGGCACCACACGGGACGATCGGCAGTTTTGAAGTCGCCGTAATCGCTAGACGGACAAACTTCCTGGCACCGGCCTGAATCCCAGAACCTAGAGCAACTCTCTCGGCACACATGGTCAGTCCGAACGAGAGGTTTTCGACATTTACACCTGTGAAAACGCGACCATCATCGGTAAGAAGAGCGGCTCCGACGGAAAATCGCGAATAGGGCGAATAAGCACGCTCTTGGACGAGAGAAGCGGCCGCAATAAGTTCGCTATCGGTCATTAAATACGCAATTTATCCTCGCAGCCATAGTCGTAACTAAAATATTGGTAATAAGTTATACCGATAGATCAATGGATCCGACTGGACTTCGTGCAAATTCCGCCAGTTCGACCGTAATTTCGTATCGAAGAAAAGGCGTGATGAGATAAAGGCTATTGAAGTTTTCAAAGACGGCTTCGACGACCTCTTTGGCCAACGCCACGCCTCGGGCGCATCCCTCCGCGCCGTCTAGGCCCGCCATCTCCTCCCGGACAGAATCGGGGACGATGATTCCAGGGACTTCGTTATGCAAGAACTCCGCCTGTCGCCCGCTCAAAAGTGGCCACACGCCGACAAATATCGGAATACCCAAATGCTCGGTCCGCCGCTTCACTTCCGCGACCAACCGGACGTCGAAGATAGGCTGCGTCATTGCATACTGAGCGCCTGCGGCGACTTTGCGCTCAAGGCGATTAATTTGCGAATCGAGATTGCGCGCATTGGGATTGAAAGTGCAGCCGATCACAAATCCCGTGGCCGATTTGATCGACTTTCCGGCCTGACTAAATCCTTCGTTAAGGCGCCGAATAATCGAGATCAGCTCGACCGAATTCACATCGTAAACGGAAGCGGCGCCGGGATGGTCACCCACGCGCGACGGATCGCCGGTTAATGGCAAAACGTGGCGCATCCCGAGCGCCGACATTCCCAGCAGCTCACTTTGCAGACCGAGCACATTACGATCGCGACAACTCAAATGCAGCAGCGGTGTGATATCGAATCGCTCTTTCAACATCGCGCCGATCGCCAGGTTGCTCACCCGAAGAATGGCGAGCGAATTATCCGCCAAAGTAATCGCGTCGCATCCGGCTTTGATCAGTGCTTGCGCGCCCTCAAAATAACGATCGAGCGCGAGAGTTTTGGGAGGATCCAGTTCGCAAATAATCACGCGCCGGCCTTGTGCCAGCCGATCGAGCAAACTTTCCTCGACGACCGTTTCGCGGCTGCGATTGCGCGAAGGCATCGGCTCCGCGACCACCCGCACGCTTTTGCTGGTGACAGGCTGAAGATTCGCGATCGCCTCGGCAATCGCGCGAATGTGGACCGGACTCGTCCCGCAACAACCGCCGATGATCCGCGCGCCTTGCGCGACCATTTCGCGCGCTGAATCCGCGAAATAATCCGGCGCCGTGTGATAAATGAATCGCCCTTCGTGATATTTCGGATATCCGGCATTCGGGTAGGCGGCCAGGAGGAATTTCGCGGGCACGCGTTCCAGTAGTTGTACCATGCCGTGTGGACCGTTCATGCAATTCACGCCGACTATTTTCGCGCCCGCTGTGTGCATCTTTTCGAACGCCTCGACCAGAGGAATTCCCGAGGCGAGGCGCCCTTCCGCCGCACAGGCAAAGGAACAAATAGCGAGGGCGGCGCCCAGCGCCTGTTTTACTCGAAACGCCAGCGACATCTCATCGAAGTCCATGAACGTTTCGAAAAAAATGACCTCCGCGCCGCCCTCGAGCAGGCCGTTGATCTGATCGCGAAAACAATCTTCCCGATTGATCCCGCGAGCGCTCGCTTCGTCGGCACTAATCCCCAGCGGCCCGATGCTTCCCGCCACAACGACGTCTTTGCCCGCCGTCGCTTTCCGCGCGAGTTGCGCGGCGGCGCAATTGATTTCCGCCACGCGATTTTCAAAACCGAAACGTTCCAAACGCACCGCGTTTGCCCCGAAAGTATTGGTTTCGATAACGCGCGCGCCGGCTGCAATATATTCTTCGTGAATCGCACGGATACGCTCCGGTTCGCTGAGGTTCAGTTCCTCGAAACAGCGTTCCAGCGGCACGCCGCTTTCGAGCAGCAAAGTGCCGATCGCGCCATCGCCACAGATCACGCGCGTCTGGAGTTCGTCGAGCAAATCCATTGACGATGGGATTAACGTCGCGTCGCTGCGCGGTCAACGGCTATAGCGCCAACGAAAGCCGCGTGATGGCTGAAAGCGCCTAACGAGTCGTCCTAAAAACTCACACCGCGATCGGTGCGCGAATGGCCGGATGAGGATCGTAGTTCTCCAGTGTGAAATCCTCGAAGCGAAAATCGTGAATGTTTTTTACCGCGGGATTAAGCCGCATCTGCGGCAGCGGCCGACATTCACGGCTCAATTGTTCACGCGCTTGCTCGAGATGATTCCGATACAGATGCAGATCACCAAACGTGTGCACGAAATCACCACTCGTTAGGCCGCACACTTGCGCCACCATCATGGTGAGCAGCGCGTAGGACGCGATGTTGAAAGGCACGCCGAGAAAAAGATCGGCGCTGCGTTGATAAAGCTGGCAGCTCAACTCGCCCTCGTTCACGTAAAACTGAAACAGCACATGACAGGGCGGCAGCGCCATGGTTTCGATTTCCGCCGGATTCCACGCGCTCACGATCAATCGGCGACTTTCCGGGTTCGTTTTGATCTGCTCGATCACGTTGTCGATCTGATTGATCTTCGCGCCGTCGGCTCCGCGCCAATCGGTCCATTGCGCGCCATAGATGCGGCCGAGATCGCCGTTTGCGTCCGCCCATTCGTCCCAAATCGTTACGCCCTTTTCGTTGAGCGAACGCACATTCGTTTCGCCACGCAGAAACCAAAGCAGTTCATGCACGATCGATTTCAGATGAAGTTTCTTCGTCGTCAGCAGCGGAAAATTTTCCCGTAAATCAAATCGCGCCTGTGCGCCAAATATTGAAATCGTGCCTACACCGGTGCGATCGCTGCGCGCTTGGCCATTCTCCAAAACCAGGCGCAGAAGATCGTGATATTGACGCATGAGATAAAGCTAGTGATGCCGCATGAATCCGCGACTCGTCACTCCAAAATCGCGTTCAGCGTAAGCTGAGTAGCCGCGCAAAAAAAGCATCCGCCAATGAGTTCCGCCTCCAGCAATCGCATCCTGATCGTGGAGGATGAGGCCGATGTCGTGGACATGCTGACGCTCAATTTGCGCAAAGCCGGCGGCTTCACCATCTCGACCGCGGCCGATGGCGCCGAAGGCTTGCGCAAAGCGCGTGAAGAAATTCCCGCCTTAATCATTCTCGATCTCATGTTGCCGAAAATGCCCGGCCTCGAAGTCTGCAAGATTTTAAAAAACGAAAACGGCACGCGTCACATTCCGATCATCATGTTGACCGCGAAAGCTGAGGAGATCGACCGCATTGTCGGGCTGGAATTTGGCGCGGATGATTACGTGACCAAGCCATTTAGTCCGCGCGAAATTGTTCTGCGCATCAAAGCGATCATGCGTCGCGGCAGCGGCGGAGCGGCCGATGAAAAAATGACGATCGGCGCGATCAGCATCGATCCCGCGCGGCATGAGGTTACGGTCGGCGGGAAAGTGGTTCGCCTAACGAGTGTTGAATTCAAATTGCTTTCGATGCTCATGAAACGCCGTGGCCGCGTGCAGGCGCGCGATCGTTTGCTCAACGAAGTCTGGGGTTACGAAAGTCTGATCGATACCCGCACGGTCGACACGCATGTGCGCCGGTTGCGCAAAAAACTCGGCAAAGCCGCGGACGCCATCGAAACCGTGCGCGGTTTCGGTTATCGCCTGCGCGAAGGACGTTAAATGTTTTGGTTCGTCCTCGGCGTCGCCTTGGGCGCGGCCTGCTTTTTCTCGTTCCGAATCTGGCGTCGTTGGATCGAGCCCTGGCGCGAGCTGGAGGAATTGGTCAGCGATGTCTTGGCCGGCCGGACGCCGCGCAAATACCTTGTCAGCGCCAACACGCGCGCGCGCAACGTCGGCCTCGGAGTTGAACAATTAGCCGATCGCCTAACGAGTCTTGATCGCGCCGCGCACGAGGGAACGATCAGCGTGCAAACCATTCTGGGCGCATTGCCCGATGGCCTTGTGGTCGTCGATGAAAGCGGACGAATCCAACTGACGAACGCGCAATTTCGCCTTCTCTTTGGCGAGAATGCCGGCGGCACTTTGTTGGAAGCGACGCGCGAAGTTTCGCTTGGACGTTTGTTAGTCGGAGCGCTGCAAGCGAATGCGCCGCGACAACAAGCGCTTTCACTGACGCGCGCGCCCGGCGAGCGGACCGAACTCGAAGTGAGCGCGGTGCCGTTCGCGCGAAATCCCCGAGGCACCGGCGGCGCAGTCGTTTTATTTCGCGACATCACACACGTCCGCAAAGTGGAAGAAATGCGGCGCGATTTTGTCGCGAACGTTTCGCATGAACTGCGCACGCCGCTTTCGATTTTCCGCGGATACCTCGAAACGTTGCTGGACGATCCGAAACAACCGCCGGGCGAATTGGTGCGCATTCTCGAAGTGATGGAGCGCCATTCGGAGCGCCTAACGACACTGGTCGATGACGTCTTGAGTCTGGCTCGTCTCGAATCGCTCGAGTCGCATCTCGATCTCGCGGAAATTCATCTTCCGCAATTTCTGGCCGAGATTTTGCGCGACTGGGAGAAGCGATTTTCCGCCAAACAATTGCGTGCCGAACTCGAAGCCGCGGCCGACTTGCCGTTACTGGAAGCAGACGAAGGCCGGCTTCAGGAAATCATCTACAACTTGCTCGATAACTCGGTGAAATATTCGCAGGCCGGCGGCCTCATCACCGTTCGCGCGGAACTCGTGGGCGAACAGATGCGCATCAGTGTTTCGGATGAAGGCGCGGGTATTCCGGCACGCGAGCTTCCACGAATTTTCGAGCGTTTTTACCGCGCGGATAAAGCGCGCAGCCGCGAGCTCGGTGGCACCGGTCTCGGTTTGTCGATCGTGAAGCACATCGCGCAATTGCACGGCGGGAGCGCGGAAGCCACCAGCGAAATCGGGCGAGGGACCACGATCAGCGTGCTGTTGCCGCGTCGTTATGTGACCAGCGCGCGGGCTACCGAATCGGAGATCACCGCCTAACTGTTGTCACCAAATCGTCACACTAAAGGCGTGGCCGGCTTGGACGATTTTCGCGATGCTGCCAGCTCATGGAAAGCGTGGCTGATCCTGCTTCGTCGCTCGTCTTGCGCTCACGCTCCGCGAGCGCGCGCGCGGGCGTGGAAAAGTTGATCAAACTCTTCTTCGGCGGCAACGCGATCGTCGCTGTAGTCGTGCTGGCCTTGATCACGATTTTTCTTTTTCGCGAGGGATTTGGATTCTTCGGGCAGAACCTGGCGAACCTGCGCATCTATCGCGCGGCCGGTCTGGAATACGTCGATATCATTCGCGGCGCGGTCGACCAACATACGGCGCTCTCGCGCGGTTTGAGCGAGGTGCGGCTGCGCCAGTTTCGTGTTTCGGAGCGAGCTGGTTTGAGCGCGGAAAACGCCAATGCCGCGCTCGCACCCTTCGACCAATTTGCCAACGCTTTCAGCGATACGGCGAACGATTTGAACGGGCTTTTATCCGATCTGGGCGATCAAGCCAGCGCGCTGAAGGAACAGCTTCTTGGTCGAACGGAATCTCCTAACGAGTCGGCGCCGCCGGTCGATCGCACGAGCGCTCTGGCGGCGATCACCGCCGGCACGCCGCTCTTTGACGCGAGCGCCGCCGCCACGACCGCCTCGATTAATCAACTACTCGTTAGTCCGCCTGTCTTTCAGGACGCGGCCGTGCAAAAAGATTTCGCAAAATGGCAGGGCCGCGCGCGCGATTATTTGGCGACGCTGCCGGCCGATGCGCAGAAATTGCGCGCCTGGTCGCCGGCAAAACCGGTCCCTTGGTATCGCTCGATCAGCTCGTTTCTTTTCGGGCGGGAATGGATCACGGCCAGCTTTTGGCAGGATTGGTATGGCATTCGTCCGCTGCTGGTCGGCTCGATCATGGTCTCGTTAGTCGCGCTCGCCTTTGCGGTTCCCTTAGGCGTCGCTTCCGCGGTTTATGTCAGCGAAATCGCGTCGCGACATGAGAAGCGTTTCATTAAACCGTACATCGAATTCATCTCCGCGATTCCTTCGGTCGTCCTGGGATTTTTTGGCATCGCGGTCGTCGGGCAAGCGGTCCGTTCGATTTCGCAATTATCCTTTTTGCGCTGGGTCCCGTTCTTTCCGATCAGTGAGCGACTGAATATTTTCACCGCCGGCGTTTTGCTCGCGCTCATGGCGGTGCCGACGATTTTCACTTTATCGGAAGATGCGCTGCGCAACGTGCCGCGCGGATTCAAAGAAGCCTCCTACGCGCTCGGCGCGAATCGCCTGCAAACGATCGCGCGCGTGCTCGTGCCCGCGTCGCTTTCGGGGATTGTCTCCGCGGTGTTGCTCGGGCTCGGCCGCGTCATCGGCGAGACGATGGTCGTCCTGCTCTGCGCGGGCAATCGCATCCAGATTCCCGATTTCACGCAAGGCATCGGCGCGATCTTCCAACCGGTCCACACCATGACCGGCATCATCGCGCAAGAGATGGGCGAGGTGGTCCGCGGCAGCATGCATTATCGCGCGCTCTTCATGGTCGGGCTCGTCCTCTTCGCGCTCACGCTTTTGATCAACTACATCGCGCAAAAATTCGTCGCGCGTTTTCGCATGAGCATCGGCTGATTTATGACCGGCCTTCGTCTCAACTCCCGACGCGTGCGCTGGACGGAAACCGTCGCGTTTTGGCTTTTGCGATTAGCGACTTACTTCGTGCTCGCCTGCGCCACTTACATCTTTCTCGACATCGGCATCAAAGGCGGGCGCACCGTTTTCACGAGCACGCCGCCATTCATTAACATTCCATTCCTGACTGAAGCGCCGCAGACGCTTTACGTTTTCGAAGACCACGGCAAGAAAATGACCTTGAGCGATCGGCAATTTCGCGATTGGAAAACTTTGCACGGCGAACCGGCCAGGGAACCGGAGAGCATCGCCTATTCGGCCGGCGGCATCTGGCCATGCATCGTCGGCACGGCCTTGCTGGTGATCGGCTCGATGACGGTCGCGTTGGTCATCGGAATCAGCAGCGCGATTTACCTGAGCGAATACAGTCGCAACGGCCGCTGGATTCGTTTTGTGCGCATCGC
>CAXSCV010000029.1:28781-37094 GCA_964235895.1 uncultured Chthoniobacterales bacterium | reverse complement strand
TCTCGTCATCGGTCAGGTCCAGGTATTCGCCGGATTGCGCGCGGGCCTGCAGCTTGGCCAGGGCGACCTGCTGTTTGGCTTTGCCGTCCTCCTGCATCCGCGCGCCAGCTAAGGAGAGAACGCCGGCTTGCGCGTCGGGATTCATCGAGTTCCACTTGGCCAGCGCTTCCGCCGGAATGTAAGGCTGTCCATTGCTATCGGACTGGGCGGCGATGTATTGAAACACGCCGTCGTTAAAATCCTTCTTCTTCTTCTCCTCGTGGTAACGCTCGAGCGCTTTCGAGATGGCGCCGGCGGCGGCGTTCGCGCCCTGCTGCATGCTTTGGCCAGTGGTGGATTGAACCTGTAAATTGAACGGCATGGCTAAGACAATTCTAAAGGCTGAAGTAGAAAGTAGAAAACCGTGTCAAGAAATTGTTTTGCACGATAGCCGCGCGAGCTAAAAGAGGACGGTTTAGTTACTTTCGCAAAAGTCGATTTGGTAAAGTAGGTCATGACATACCTAACAAAACCAGTCCGCCGCGCCACCCGCGCTAACGTTCCATACGGAGTAAATGAGATCGTCATTGTCACTCTCTATCCTGGCGGGGTGATCGGCTTCCGGGAGAAGAAGCGGCGCAAGGAATACCAGCTCGAAGTCGGGACGCTTTATGTCCGCGCCGTGGTCGCGGAGATAAACGCCAAGAAGAAGAATAAGCGGAAGCCATCACGCCGCCTCCTTTAATTCATTAGGTAACAACTCCAGCTTCACTCCGAGCTTGTCGTAGCGGACGCGCAGGTAACCATCGCGGCCGCGCATGATGGCATCGGGCCGGAAGAGCTGGGCCTGCTGGGCGATGACGCCGCGGTAACGTTTCCCGCGCAAGTGCTCGGGCACGGCCGGGATGTCGCGATAGGTGAACTCGACGATCGGAATGCCATCCTTTGTCTTATCCACGCCGACCACGTTTTCTTTCAGGCGCTCGTCGGAGAAACTGCTCGCGACGGTGGCGATGCTCGAGCGGGTGTTGGCTTCGGCGTTGCTTTGCTGGATGGCCAGGTTGACGCCGGCATTGTAGTTGGTGTTGAACAGGTCCTGGGCGTAGCTGCCGAGGTTCATCGGGCTGTAGGCGCTGCTGTTATTCTGCTGGCCGACGGCGCCGGAAGTGCGGCCGAGGATGGCCGAATAAGGATCGGCCAGGGTGCTGGCGAGGGTGCCGGTGGCGGCGTTGACCACGCCGCTTTGCGCGGTGTTGAGCGGCTGCACGCCGAGCGCGAATTGCTGGGCGGATTGAATGCGGGCCTGCCGGGCGTTCTCGCGGTTAAGGATCTCCGCGCCGATGGCAGAGTTACTGCCGAACATCCCGCGATCGGCGTAAGCCTGGCGGGTTTGCTGGTCGACCGATCGCTGCGTTTCAGGATCGAGGGCGCCATTGGCGGCGAGGCCGGCGGCGGCTTGGGAATTCAATTGCGAGAGTAAGGGCGAATCCGTCGTGCGGCCGAGTAAAGTGCTGCGCGAAGCGGCCAGATCCGGATTAGCCGCGAGGTAGGCGGCGGTCGCTTCCGGTCCCATCTTCTGCACGTCGGCCAGGTCGCTGGCGCGCTGGGCGGTGTTCGCGCCGGTGGTCAGATCGACCGAGCCGGGGACGTGATTGCCGACGCCGTCGGTGTAACCGAGGACGCTTTCACCGAGATTGCTGATGGAGACGCGGTTATAAACCGGGTCATAGGTCTGCGCGAGCTGCGCGCTTTGCGGAGCATATTTCGCCTCCGCGCCGTAAATGGCATCGAGCTCCTTGCTCAGGTTGCGCGGGGGCGGCGCGTCGTCCGCCACGCTCGGGGTAATGAATTCAGACATGGGATGAAGAAGGAGGAATCAAGAAAGCAGGAACGCAGGAAGGAAGAGCGGCTCGGAAATCTTTTCCTGTTTTCCTCTTGGCCTGGTTCATCCTTAAAGCCAGCTCGAGGAAGCGCTCCATGCGATACACGCGCAAGCGGCGGTCCTGCCGGCGGCGGAGCGCGATCCACTCCAGCGGGAACGGCACGAGGCTGGCCAGGCGGGCGAGGTTTCCGATGGCGTGAGTGATATGCCAGGCGCGCCGGCCATCCTGCAGCTCGACCGCTTTCATGAGGAGAAGAGTGGTGGGAGTGGCGTAGATAAAGCCGTGGTTAAAATGGTCGACCACTTCGCGCTCGAAATTGCGCACTCCCCAGGCATCGCAGGTGATCTTAGCTACCTGAAAGGCGCTGAGTCCGGGCGTCTGGACGTGGTCGATCATTGCGCTTTGTCGGGGGCTTGCGCGGCCCAGCGGGCCAGGCCGGTGCCATCGGAGAGGCCGCTCATCCCGTAGCCGTTAAAACCGGCGTTGCCGGCGAAGCTCCCAGCGTTGGCCGCGCCGCCGCCGGCCGGGAGGGCGCGCTGGATGGGGATGGTTTGCCCGGTGTTCGGGTCGTATTGCATCGGCACACCGTTGTTGTAGCCAGCCCAACTGAAAGGGAGCGCCGGGCCGGTGAAACTGGGACCGCCGGGGGCGGCGCTGCCACCACCGCCGCCGGGAATGGAAACACTCGGGCTGGGATTGCTCGGAATGGAAACACTCGGCCCGCCGCCGGGGATTTGCACGAAGCCGGGATTATTGCTCGGCCGGTAGAAAGCGATCGTCGGTCCCCCGCCCCGCTGGAAGTTCGTCCCGGGCAGGGCATCGGGCTCGATCGGCCCGGCGTCGTCCGTGCCGCCGGCCAGCATGCGCGAGACCCGGTGGCCCAGATTGCCGCGATAAAGAGAGTTGTTTCGGCCGTTCATTATTGTTCGTAGCGCGGCGGGCCGCTGCCTCCTCCTCCACCGCCTCCTCCTCCGCCCCCACCGCCGCTGCCCCCACCGCTGCCCCCGCCGCCATCGGTGATCGCGTAAACGCCGGAGAGAATGGGCGAGCTGGTCAGCCCGGTTTTAAAGGAGATGGCTTTGAGTGTGGTCGTGCCGATGCCCAGATTAACCGAGCCGACCGGGACGACGCCGCCGCTGGCTGGCGAGATGAGGGTGCCGAGCGTGGTGGTGGGGTCGCTCCCGTCGATGGTGTAACGAATATAAGAGCCGTTCGTGTTGTTGCTGATAGGCACATTGAGGACGCCGCCGGTCGGAGTATACGCGCCCGGGACCTTGCCGAAGACCGGGCTGCTGGCCGTGCCGGCGCTGTTGGTAAAGGCGTAGGTGGCGACGAAGCTGGTCTCGCCCAGCTTGGCCGCGATCGCTTTCAAGGTGGTGTTGCCGGTGATATTGATCGGCGTGCCGTTGTAGAAGGTGCTGGCGGTGGTCGCTTCCGTGCCGTCGAGCGTGTAGTAGATCTTCACTCCCTGGGTTAGACTCGTTAGCTTGATCGCGAGCGCTCCGCTGAAGGCGCCGCCGGGCGGGCTGGCGACCGGCGCATTAATGTAAGTATCGACCGCGCCGATGCTGATGTAATGCTGGCTCTCCGCCGTATTGAGCAGGGTGACATTTCCCGCGGCATCCACCCGGAAAGGCGCGGAGTTAAAGTTCACCCCGCCGGCGAAGAGCTGGCCGCTGGGCGAAATGCCGATGGTCGCGCCGGCGCCCGTCCCCCAGAGGAAAGTGCCATCGGTCAACGCGCGCATCTTGGTCGCGCCGGAGCCGATGGTCAGGCTGCCATCGCCATTGACGATAAAGGCGGCCAGCTCGATGCGGCCGCGGAAGACACTGCCGGCATTGATCTCGATCATGCCATCGCCGTAAAGAGCCCAGCCGACGCCGGCGGTGCGATCGGGCAGGAAGAAGGTCAGATTGCCGCCGAAGGTTCCCTGGGGATTGCTCGAAAGGGTGACGTGCGCCGAATCGACCAAGGCGGTAATGGTTGCGCCGGCCGCGAGATAATCACTCATAACAGAATGCCCGACGTCACTGGCGACGAAGTTCGCTTTCGCGGAAGCGAGCGCGTTCGAAAGGTTGTTTCCGGTGCCATCGTAAAAGCGGCGATTATCTTTTACATAGTTACTGCTCTTCGCGATGACGGTCGCGCCATCGAAGATGAGCTGCTTATCCCCGCTGAGCGTGCCGCTGGTTGTCTTGCCAAAGGAAACATCCGCGATCTCCTGGTCGCCGATCCCGAGCAACGAAACGACCGCCTGGATCTCATTGAGCGCGCGCTGCAGCCCAGCCAAAGTGATCGGCTGTTTCGCCGGTAACTTGTAGCCCGGCGTGACCACGACTGTTCCCTTGCGCGTGCTCATCGGGTGGGTGTGCTAAAGAGTGGCTCGCGCGAGAGCTCGATATCGAAATTATCGGTTTCGCGCAGTCCGTTCGCCCAGGTGACAGCATAGCGGATATAACCGGGTCGCAGGATGATGCCGGTGACCATCCCATGTTCGTCGTGCGAAATAGCGGACCACACTTTCTCGCCGATCTGAAAGACCGGCCTCCTTAGCTCCGCGCTCCGCGTTCCGACTTCCGAGTTCGTTTCCATCACGCCGCCCTCCGGTTGCTCCGCTGCACCCCGACGGAATCGACCAGCACGGAATAGATATCGCAGTCGCCCTGCGTGCTCTCGATCCGCAAAGCCAGTGCGCGGGTGCGAATGCGCGGGCTGAAGCGCAGGACTTCCTGCTGCTGCTTCTCCGGCTCGATCCCGTTCGGGTCGAAGTAAATCGGCGCGTCCTCGCTCGTCGGAATGACCGCATAATCAGCCCGGCCAGGCGCGCCGTGATCGCTGTTCACATTGCTGGTGTCGGTATCGGGCCGGCCCCAGACCTGGAACTTGCGCGGATCGCGCGTGATCGGCTGGCTGGTCAGCGGCCGCTCGTCATTCGCCCGCTCGGTCAGCGCGGTCACGGTGATCGATGGCCACCAGGTGCCGAGAGTAATTTCCAGACGCTTGTCATCCCGCTCGGTCGCCCCGGCCGCGCCGGCGGTGGCGTAGCCGCGGGTCACGAAGCGATCGGCAATCTGGAAGGTGCCCGCCTTCGTCTCATCGAACTTCCCTTCCTCGAGCAAATGAATGGAAACGGCCGCGTGATTGATCGCATAAAGCCGCTGCTCGCCGGCGTAGCCGAAGATGAGCAGGTTATCGATCTGCATCCCGGCGGCCGGGTCCCAGGTGTCGTAACCTTCCCAGGCCTTGGTCGCGGTGTTGTAGATGGCCAGGCAATTGTTCACGAGCGAGCCATCGATCGGGACCGCCAGGTAATAACGCTGGCCGAAACTCTTCGCCACCGCGCCGCCGGCGGCCGGCCAGTTGATCCGGCGAATGAGCGGCTCGATCGGGTCGCTTACCGGCACGGGGTTGGCCTCGATCCGGTTCTCGATCACTTCGCCGAAGCGATACACGCCGCCCGGCTCGCTCAGGAAAAGCGCGTCCCCGCCGGTCATGGCCACGGAGTCCCACGCGCAAACGCCGACCGTGCTGCTCAGGACATCGGCAGTGGCGTTTTCCGGGTGATCCTTGTCCGTGAAACCGCTGAAGATCTCGATCCGATTGGTCTTGCCGACAATGAGGTAACTATGCGCGTAAGGGAAGAGGCAGGTAATGACATCGCTCGTCCCGAGGTTAATCAGGAAATCGGCCAGGATGTGGTCGTAGCTGCTGTAATCGCCCACATCGGAGACGCCCAGCTCTGTACGGTTAAACGGGAAGACAAAGCGATCGTTAAAAGCCACCCCGCGCGCCACGTTTGGGATAAGGACGGTGGAAGTATCGAGCGGGTTACTCTTCGTGATCACCTGGAAGTCGCCATTCGGCGTGCCATCCCATTGCAGCGCCGGCGTGTTATCGTTCTCGCCGCGGAGTAACAGGACCTTGTCGAAGACCTGCACGAAACGCACCGGCGCCGTCAGGACCACACCCGCGGGGAGCGCGATACTTACCGGCGCCGCGCCGCTGATCATGCGCCAGACCTGGCCGGGAGTAGCGATCAACATCTGTGCATCGCCGCGCGGGTCCGAGTAAACAAAGGAACCAACGATCGCGCCGTAAGCCACGAAGTTGGCGAAGAAGGGAAGGATCGAGCCCGGGCGTTTCCGCGCCACGCCATCGGCCACCCGCTTATTGTTAGAATCGGAATACTGTCCCGGCTGCAGCATGGAACGCTCCGGCTTCATGAAGAGACCGGTAAAGCCGGCATCGACCTCATAGGTCGGCGCATCCGGAGCCGGCTGTGGCGTGCCGTATCTCATGCCATTTGCGCCGCGGGCGATTGCAGGTTGAAGGCGGCACGGCCGAGCGCGGCCACGCGATTAAGCCATCCTTTAAGATAGCGATCGCGCATGGATTTCGGCAGGCTCTTGTAATATTCCGAGCGTCTGGACAGATAGAGCTCCAGCTCACCGGAGACGGCGTTATTCACAGCCGCGATCGTTTTCGGTCCGATCACGCCGTCGCGCTGAAGCGGCGCGCTTGGGTGGCCGACAGTTTTCTGTAGCAGGACCACCGCGCGCGCGACACCGAGATTAACCGCCGTGTCGAAGATGACCATGTCCCAGGGCGCTTTCAGCTCGTCGCAACGGCACAGAGCCCACTCCCCTTCCCGATAGATTTCCTTGGCCTGCTCCAGAGTTAAGTTAGCGACGTCGACCCCGGGATGACTCTGCTGGTCGATGCCATACTTTGTCGTGCCGCCTGGGTCGTGTGGGTCGTGTTCCACCTTCACTTCCCCGGACGAGGTGTATTCCGTCTCCATCAGAAGGACAAAGGCCACGCAGGTCTCGAAGCGGTCTTTCATAGGTCAGACTTGTGGCGCGCCGTATCTCATTCTGAAAATTCTGTGAATTCTGTCTAAGTCTTCGCCTGCTTGGCCTTCAGTTTAGCGGCGCCCTTCTTCAGCCCATTAGCCGCGGCCTGCACTGCCTGCTTCGCTGGCACACCTTGTGCGACCGCGTCACTGACCGCGTCGGCAATCTGCGGCGCGACTTGGTTAGCTACTGCTTTGGTGGTGGCGGTGGTGGCGAGCTGCTCCTGCACCGCTTGCGGCGCGCTCGCACTGGTCAGCGGTTGAGTAGCGATGACATTTTGCAGGACGGATGCGCCGTTGTTAATCGAGCTAACGATCGTCGGGGTATCGACGTGCCCGGTGACGATGGCCTGGGTGCCGACATTGACCGCGGTATCGAGCGCAAGCTGCTCGAGCGCCTGCAGGTTGGCCCGGGATTGGTCGGTTAAGGTGCCATCGGGATTGGTGGCGCAGCTGCTATAGGCAAGGCAGGACAGAATGCACAGAATGGACAGAATAGGTTTCATGGATCTCTTTCGTTTGGGTTTGGTTTTTGGTTTGTCGGTGGAAGCTGGGGCGTCGGGCAAAGCCGGCGTGGGCGCGGCTGGAGTAGCGACCTGCGGCTCGGCTACGTTGCCGGCGGCGTCCTGTTGCACGCTCCCACCGGTGACGTTGCGATCTTTTTGCATGACCGAATTCCAGAAACGGAAAGCGCAGGCCGCGCAGGCACTGCCGATCGCCACCTTGATTTTCGTTTCAGGCGAGAGAAAGGCGATCAAGGCCTGGCCTTCCTGCGTGACGGAGATGGTAGAAAGCGCGGCGAGCAGGCTGGTAGTGCCAGCGCCGATGCCGCTCCAGGTGGTGTGCCAGTTGGCGTTTTGTGGTGGCGTGATGGATAGGTTCATAGAGTTACTGCATCCTTCCGTCGTTTCGGTTTGAGATGTTCGGAGCGAAGTAAGGGTCGCCGCTGATGTGCGGCCATTTCGCGCCCTGGTCGGCAAAGGTGTTTTGGAAATCGTTTAGCCGGCGCTGGATGGTGGCCCATTGCACGTTGCGCAACTGGCTGTCGGCATCGAATTGCGTCTCGATCTCCCGCTCATTAGCTATGCGCGCGGCATGGTCTTCCGTGAGCTGTTTCAGGACGGTGATGCTGCTCTGGGTCAGCGTGTTGATCGCAGTGGTGTTACTAGCCGCCATGTCGCGCACAGTGCTGTTGGTCCGCTCGTTCTCACGCGAGCTGGCATTGATCTGCGCATTGATGATCCACCAGATGACGCCGATAACCGCGATGATGATGGTGCCGTAGCGCCAGATCTGCGGCCGGCCTTCCCGGAGCGATTCGCGGATCTCATTGCGCAGGCTGCGCAGATCGCCGCCGAGCGCGGTGAATTTTTCCTCCACGTCGGTTTTGAAGGCATCGAGGTCGCGGGAGAGAAGGGAGACTTCCGTCCGGACGTTTGGATCAATTGGTTCCATCGTCATGGCAAAGGGCTCCCGGAGTTGGCCAGGCTGGGAATGGGCGCGCTGTAGCTCAGCGGCAGGAAATCGAACTGGTTGTGGATCAGGTCGAACTCGCCCGCGCGCGCCCGCTCGAAGGCTTCCGCGATGTGCAGGCACTCC
>CAXSCV010000029.1:3658-28771 GCA_964235895.1 uncultured Chthoniobacterales bacterium | reverse complement strand
AGTAGGCGTGGCAGTAGGGGCCGCCGTCGGCGCAGCAGTAGGTGTCGGCGTGGCGCCCGAAGTGTTTGGCCATTGCGGAATACCGGCGGCATTTCGATTTTGGTAGGCTATGCCGGCGGGGATTCTGGCCAGCGCGTCAGTCAGATTCCCAGGTCGCGCGGAGGAGGTGGAATCGAAGGGCGGCCAGCTTAAGGCGCTCGGCCACCAGGAGGGCTTCGAGGCATAGACTAACGAGTCCGGGATCGTGTGATCGGCGATGCCACTATCCCAGACGACCGCCTGGTTGAAGTAATCGTAGTTCCCATGCCGGAGCAGGGTGTTCTTGACGTTGAGATCGAGCAGTGCGTTCTCGTCCGGCGGGAAACTCATCCCGGCATAGTTAGGCGGCGTGGTCGGCCCGATCGTAGTCGCGCCGGGATAAGCCGCAGTGCCATAGGCGGTGCTGCCCGATTGCGGGAAACCCAGCTGGTAAATAACCTGAGTGGGACCGAGCCCTGATATTTGCGAACCGCCATCGTAGGCGCGCGATTGCGGCGCTTCGTAGAAGCCCCCATGCGCGGCATCGTTCCAGGCAACCGGTGGGGTGTTTGCCGTCGGAAAGGCTGAGGTGCCCAGGATATTACCGACCACGTTCCAGTAGTTACTGCAATGCGTGATTTGCAGCGCTTTCCGGCCAAGAGTGGCAGTGGGATGCGTCGCGGTTGAGACGTTGCGAAATATGGTGATGTGGCTGGTCGAGCTGTAGTAACCGTCCACGCCGATCATGCCGCAGACGTTACCTTCCGCGAGGTCGAACGAGTTATGGCCGCCATGCCCGAAGTCGATGTCCCAGGAGGGCACATCCACACTGCCGCTGCTCGTGCCGAAAGAGTAATTATAGCTCGCGACGTTCCCCATTACGCTGGGCAGCGCGTCAGCGAAGATGATCCCGCCGCCGTTATAAACGATGCTGTCTTCGATCCAGTTCCAACAAGAGTAACCAGCAAAGTCCACTCCTTCTTTCCCAGAGCCGCCGTATTTCGACCCGTGCACATAACAGCGGCGAATCTCGGAGTTTTGCACGCCATACCAGACGATGTTTTTGGTAGATCCATTCTTAACTTCGACGCCCTTTAGCCAACAGCCATAGGCTTGCTCCCAGTGGATTCCGACAATGGTGGCGTCGCAGTTATCGAGATCGAGGGTGAAATCCTCCAGGCCCATTCCGACCGCACATGCATTTATCCCACCTGTGGCGTAGTAGACGACCTTGGGAGAAGTCGCGCTCAGATCAATCGGAAGCTTCGGTGTAAAAGTTACGTTTCCAGAGCCGGTCGTAGTCGCCCGGGATACGACTCGGAACATAAAGGAGTTTTGACCCGCCTCGTAGGATTGGTGCCCGCCGTCGATGCGCATCAATCCGCCAGGTATTCGACGTGAAAAAAGGCGACGTGGAAATCACGGTTAACTTACCCGAAGGCAAGTCGCTACCTAAGGGCTCCGTTCTCGAAGGCTGGGTTTCCACCGCAGGTAATGCCGGCGGCCCGGGAAAATCTACCGCTTCCGAATCCGACGAGAAATACGGTCCAGCCGGCGGCTCGGAAAAGATGTCGAAGATGGCCAACGACGGCGCTTACGCCCTGAGCACAGGCATTCTCGCTCAACAAGGCGATAGCCAGACCTATGTGGGCCACTTTCATATCGACAACGAATTAACTCCTTACGCCGCCGTAGCTGTCACCATCGAGACCGATGGTAACAAAGGCGACTACGATCCCCGTCCCGGTTCTCCTTTCCTCGAAGGCATGATCAAGTAACTCATAGATGCGGTGGGCGAACATTCTCAGAGTGGAGGATGTTCGCCCATTGGTCGGCCACGAAACTAAGCTTTCCGGCCCGACCGTAGGAACGAAGTGGACAGATGACTCCCGAACCTCTGCGCTAGCGTTATCCTTTAGTTAACCATCGAACATGAATCCTTACTTAAAGTCCACCTCCCCCAAGAAAACGGAAATGCGCGAACGGCGTCCGTGGCGTGGCTTACTCGTAGGAGCCTTGGGTGGGCTGATTGCCTCCGGCGTCAAAGCGCTCGCTGAGATAGTTATTCCAGCCCGGCCGCCCCTGGCTAATCCGCCGCCTGGAGTCTTACTCGATAAGGTGAGCATGATGTTGAGCGGCCACCCGCTTACCGCGCATTCTCTTAAAGCCGGGGTTCAGGTCTTCCATTACACCTTTGGCACCCTGGCCGGAGCGGTCTACGGATTCTTTGCCGAAATCTTCCCGCTCGTGCGCATAGGTTGGGGAGTCGGCTTCGGCCTAGTCTTACTCCTGGCGACCCACGAATCCATCGTTCCGCTACTGGGGGCCAGCGCTCCGCCGTGGAAGTTACCTTTTCAGGAACAACTGAGTGAAGTTATCACCCACGGCATTTTCGGCGCAACCGTGGAAACGGTGCGTCGACTGTTTCGGAAGCGTTAGGAACCAGCTTCGCCCTGCGGCGGCAGGTATAACTCAGGCAACGCGAACGCGGCGACGGCGTGATGTCAGACCTAGCAGGCCGGCACCGCCCACGCCGAGCAGAGCCCAAGTGGAGGGCTCGGGCACGGCCGCAATCTGCAAGCCGTTGAAGACCGCGCCGTCGCCGTTCGTGGGCGCGGCGACGACTGCGACCATGCCCATGGCATCGGCGGTTACGTTGTGCCTCATGTAGTTGTCGCCGAGGACGAATGCGCCCCGGTCGGCGCCCGTCGTGGTCCCGAGAAAATTCGAGCTGACGAAGGCCGCGCCTGTTCCCGTTGTGGCGCCTGAAGCATAGATCGTTAAGTCGTAGGTCTGTAACGGAAGGAGTCCGCTGAAGGTCACAGTTAGGTTGTTGTTGAATGCACCCCTGATGAAGTCTTCGAACAAGGCTGCGGTAGCCGGATTGGTGGTGGGGTTGGTGCCGCCGGTGTTATCGGTGTTACCGAAAGAGGAAGTGATGTCGAAGGTGATTCCACTGGCTGCCCCGGTCGAATCCACCAAGCTTCCGCTCAGCCCAGACCCTCCATAGGTGTTCCACGTTCCGCCGCCTGCGACCCCGGCGCCGGTGAACAATGGGCCGCCGCCGAAATCAACGTTCACTAGCTGGGCACGGGAAGTAACAGCAAGCGCTGCAACAAGGACGGCGGTGAGAGCGATGATTTTTTTCATGGGGGGATGCTTGTTGGTCTTCGGAAGATTGATTACTGGCTCCAAAGTTACCGCGCCCATGCTGGTGCCAACAATATGCCGATTGGCATATCGTCTTGACGCGGCCAAGCCCGCCGATGTTACCCTTGCGGCTTAGGCGGAATTTCCGATGGACACGCTTTCTCACGCCGACTGGTTACTCCTGCACGAGGCCACGGCAGACCTGCAAGGGGTGCCGTCGCTTCATGAGTTGCCCGCACGCATTCTCGAAGGCCTGCGCCGGCTCATTCCCTGCGACTCTGTCAGTATTCAAGACGATCGGGGCGGCGCGGACAAGGTGCCGTGGGTGGTGGGGACAAGACCGTCTGGCAAAGCCCAGTTCCCGCCAGGGCCCCACGCGGTCTGCGGATGATGCCGGCCTGGGGGCCGGACTTTCTCGCGCTTCGGCCGGCCTGGCTCGCCGTCAGCGCGGAGAAACATCCGCACACAGATTATTATCGCCGCACCGGTGACGGCGCGGCCCGGCGGCTCAGCGATGTCGTGCCGACCCGGCGACTGCGGCAGACACAATTTTTCAACGAAATTTCGCGACCGCTTGGCCTGCGGTGGCAACTCACCATCTACATGCCGCTTTCGGCCTCGGATACGCTGACCCTCGCGGCCTGTCGCAAGCGAACCGATTTCGACGCGCGTGATTGCCTCTTGTTAGACCTGTTCCGTCCTCACGTCAGCGCGGCGTGGCGGCGGGCGCTCCGCTCGGAGCAGACAGCCGCTCCGGCTTCATCGTCCACCGGTCCGAAAGCGGAAGCGTTGCGGCGGCTCGGTGTTTCGCCCAGAGAGGCGGAGGTCCTCTGGTGGGTCAGTCACGGCAAGACCAACCATGAAATCTCAATCATTTTGGCGATCAGCCCTCTGACCGTGAAACTGCATGTCGAGCGCATCCTGGCCAAGCTCGGTTGCGAGACGCGCACCGCCGCCGCCCGGATGGCTTTGGAAGCCATGAAAGCCGACGCCGATCGTGGGTAAAAGCGAAGCAGGCTCGAGCGGAGTTGAGCATTGCTTGAGGAAGACCTGCACCACCGCGCCAGCCGCAAAACGCAGCCGCGCCGCCGCCAATTACCGGCAGGAAATGAGAATCCGCACCCTCTCTGGCGCGACCCGCACTCAGGAAATCGCCCCGTGCGATCGCGGGAAGGGCACCGACATCTAGGAAATCGCCACGGACAGTCGAGAAATCGGCACCGACACCCGCGAAATCGCCGTCGACAGCCCGGAAATCAGCACCCACGGCAAAGAAATCTGCATCGACACTCCCCGCAGTCTCGGACGCAGGCGAGAAATGGCCGCGCAAGCTTCTGAATTACCAGACAACAAACGTTCAATGAGGAGGTTATGAAGAAACGGCGAGATCGGAAAGACCCGTCGCGGTCTCTTCGATGACGATCAGGTAGCGGCTCATTTCAGTCCTACCTGCTTGAGAATACTATTCGCGGCGCCCGGCGCACGCTCATTGCCCGGTTTCTCGCCGCGTGAAATTGAGGTCGGCGCGATGGATTGCCTGCACTATAAATCGACTCAAGGCCAAACGAGCAGACGACCCAAAAATGCCAATACCGATGTTTCTCCATCACGCGCGCCACATCGTTCCGAGAATTGAACAGCTTGGATCGAATAAACGCGCCGGAGCCGAGCATCCGCAGAGGAAGCAGCCAATTCGCGGGGAGACTCTGAGTAGCCTTGGTGCGGTTCGACTGGTATTCGCGGCAGCTTCGCGAGCGCGCAGCATCGCGCACCTGAAGCGGCGGATCACAAGGTCAGCCCCGCAAAAATCCGAACCACCGCGTTCAATGCAGGACTTCGAAGACTCGCGTCCGTCTGGCTGCGGTCCCGCTGTTGAAGAGGATTGTCAGTGTGTGCGAGCCGCGAGCGAGAGCTTGCGGCTCGTTCATGCTTTCTACAGTGACAATTTGTTTTGATCTGACCGAGTGAAGGCCGCAGATGAATAACGTAAATGAAAATCAGCATTACGTCTCACGTGTTTTGTTGAAGCGGTTTAGGCGCCCGGGGCATCCGCTGAGATGCTACGAACTCGCCACGAAACGATGGAAGCCGAAGAGCCTTGAGAAGGCATGCGCGGACAGCGGGTATAATCAGCTAATAACGCCCAGTGGAATAGACAATACGCTTGAACAAGAGTTTTCGAAGGTAGAAAGCCGCGTTCCAAACGCTCTGCGATTCTTGGAGAGAGCGGCAGAGAAGGGAAGCGTCGTTATGCCGGCTCAAGTTTTCACGGACTTGTGTCGATACTGTGCCTTCCTAGCGCTTTCATCGATTGCCGCGAAGGCGACAGCAACAGTCACTTTTGTCTATCAGCTAAACTTGGAAATCGAGATCGGGCAGCGCCATTTATTGCGGGAACTACAGATTCCAGAATCGACCATAGCTGCTTGGAAACCGGCAGTGCTCAGGGGAGATCGAGTAATAATCGAAGCAGAAAATGCCTTACAGCTCATATACCGGCACCAATTTCGCCGCCGTTTTGGTGAGGAGTGTGCATTGTTCCGATATACCAAATGGATAGTGTGCCAATCACCAGTAGATTTGCCTATCGCTGACATCGGGCTAGTTCCGTTGCCACTACAAGATCCGAAGCTAAACCGTTATATTTTACCGCTCGGACCGCGCCTCGTATTGCAAGGAATCTTATTCCATGATGTAACCAAGAATTCTCCTAACCAGAAGCTGAGAAGACTCATTCTAACTGAGAAGGAAGCGGAAGAATGCTTAGACATCATTTGTGCTTCGGCAGCCTCGGAGGTGTTTGCGTCGCGACCGATCAACAATATTGCAGAAAGCTTCAGACGAGCGAAAAAAGCAGGCGTTGAGTTTCTGCAGATTGCTGATACCCAAAAAATCCTCACTGCCGGTATGAGGCAGCCCTCAGAGGAGCTTCATTTTCATCTAGTCTCTATGAAGCAGTTTGTGACCTTCGTACATTCCTTCGTGAAGCCGCGTGAGTTCGGGACTAAGGCTGCGTAGCGGTAATTGGGCTAATCGATTATCTGCTCGCGAGGGGGCAATCCCATGTTGCTCTTGCGCACTGCGCGGCTTAGCCAAGCGGCGTGTTCGGACCGACCGCAACATCCTTCCAAAGCAGAATCGATCTGATCAAGATCAACTTCCAAAAACTCCAGCACCCATTTTCGCACAGCGAAGAAGACGACGTTTGCTGCGTCCACAGACCTAGCATCCCACTCCAATTGGCCCTCAAAGAACGACCAACCATTCTTTCGTTAACGTATTTACGGAGGCCTCAAACGAAGCTTTAAATAATACCAGTCCGTCGTTTTGGCTCTCGTAGCCAAGAAGTCCATTGTTTGCCTTAAATGATCTTCTTTGTCGGGACCAGCGCGTTCCATTGTTCGATCAGTTTCCTTACATTATGCTTTTCGGGAAACGTACGAACGTTCACGCTTCGAAGTGACGAGCCCGCCGGCTCGTGCATTAGAATGCCGGTCTTCAACATTAACTCAAGCGCGACGGCGTGGAGATGCATCGCGGGAAACATGAAGCCGAATTCATGCATAGCTACTCTCGACGTGATCCAGAATTGCTCGGCCCGAGAGAGCCACTCCATCATTATCTGCTCTCTATGGTTCTCCGCGGCATCCGGGACTACGGGTTCCCATTCGAGAGCGTCTTCACGTCGAACTCGAAATTAACAAAAGACAGACTCTGAAAGCGACACACTCAGATTGCCCCTCTGGAGAAGTTCCTGAATCTTGATCTTCTCGAGGCGGGTGGTCTTGGGCCCGACGACAATGTGAAGAAGAAGGGCGTTTAGATTTACCTTAAGCATCATGGCGAGGTCTGGGTTTTCCTGGGAACAATCGTAAGCGTCTGGGCTTTGAAGTCGTCGACCCTGAGTCGTTGGGAACTGCTGCTCGATGATTCGAAATTCTTGCTCCCACTTCCAGTGCCTATGCTTAAACGTGAAGGGATAGAGGGTGTTTCCTTCCGGAATCCACGCTTCGTCCTCGTATTCGATCCCGGCACAGAACATTGTCGACACAAAAGGCGCTAGGCGGCCATAAGTAGTAACCAACGCGATGCCGGCCTCATTTCCAACGTACTCCTGCCAACACCTGTCATTCTCCGAATTGTCAAGACGCCAGCAGCTGACGTAGGTCCAACGTTTTATCCTCTCGAACTCGTGCCTGCCGAGATAACCGGCATCTGCCATGGTTTGATTGTCGGAGTACACCTTTTTCCGATAGTGCATATTAGCTGGTCGCAGAGTTCCCTCAGTCTTGTCTAAGAAAAGATTGGCCCGCGTTAAGATAAGGCCGCCTTCGCTCAAGACCGTCTTAAATTTTGGCAATCTCATGTAACACCAAAGAAACGCATCCCGCGCCGGTGGATTATGATGAATAGTCGGCCGGCGCGGCGGTGATTGCGTGCCTGTGTTGATTGGCAGCGTCTTGGAATAAATATCGTATCTTCGTCGCAGATCGATCTTGTAGCAGACCCAACGGATACTGGGCGTCCATCTCACGTTGAACCGGACCGGCTGGTAGAGCGCAACCTCCGAATCCTCCGCTACGCGACTATAATCTCCGTCGGGTAACAATTGTCCCGTGCGGCAGAGAAAACTTTTCGCCTGATCAAAGCTAGCTGCTGCCGCTACGGGGACCCCAACGAAACCGGAACGATGATTAACTTTGAGAAATATTTGAGGATCCTCAATTCGATCTCCGACCATTCTACCCTTGGACCCTCCGATTGATTTCTTCATTCAAAATCTCACTAACGGTAACTGGTCGAATTTCCTTTCCTTCTTTTCTCCGAAATCGATCAATTTCATAGAGCGCGTCCCCCGTGAATTCGAAACCGACGAAGTAGCCTAGCTCTCTTTCTTCGCGGATCATAACGGCTTCGAACGCGTCGATGTCGGGGCGACCTATTTTGGCGGTTTGTTTTACCTGGATGGGGTACCACTCGTCCATGAAATCCATTTCGCCAGTCCCACCTCCACGCCGCTCGGGGATCGCAGCGACTGGATAAATACGGCCGTCTATTCCCATGTCGCCGACTTGCCGGGCGTTTTTCGTGCCCCCTAAAGCCACAACTGCCCAATTCTCGAACTCGAAAGGCGGATATTTCCGCAATTCTGCTTCGGTCTTCGGCAGGTCGCGCACTACGAACCCACGGCCGATCTGTTGAAGCTTCTCGTCTTCCTTCAGCCCGCAATCTTTCTTCAACCGATGAGCCATTACCCGGCAAGCCGTCGGTGACACGTCGATACCAATCCACTGGCGTTTTAATTTCTGAGCTGCCACTAACGCGGTCCCGCAACCGCAAAATGCATCGAGCCGGCGTTTTATCGAAGCGTGGAAGCGGGCTCGCATCATTGTCGATGCCGGGCACGGTCCCTCTGACCTGCCTGCGCCGCCGAAGCCCGCATAACTTACGCGCGGTTTACGTCTCCGGATTAACCGGGAAGTGTCTGTTCTTCAAGCGCTCGGGGACGCGCTCGGTTTGTTCGTTCTCGATCTCTTCGGTGGCTTTACCTAACGAGTCGTAAGCTTCGCGACTTTTCTTCGCGCGACACATGTAGCAAACGGCGTGGGCGAGGGGAATGCGCGCTTCCGGCAGGCCAACAAATTCGACGGCTTGTTGCGTGGCGATGGCGAGAGGTAGGGCTTGCGCATCGGCCAGGCCGACGTCTTCGCTGGCGAAGATGACGATGCGTCGCGCGATGAAGCGAAAGTCTTCGCCGGCATGGAGCATTTTCGCCAGCCAGTAGATCGCGCCTTTCTCGTCCGAGGCGCGCATGCTTTTGATGAAGGCGCTGATCGTGTCGTAATGCGCGTCGCCTTTCTTATCGTAGACGATGGCTTTTTGCTGGATGCTTTGCTCGGCGACTTCGAGCGTGAAATGGATAATGCCGGACTCGTTAGGCGCAGTTGTCAGGACGCCGATTTCGAGCGCGTTTAAACACTTTCGCGCGTCGCCGTCACTTAGCTTCGCCAAATGCGTGCGCGCTTCGGGATCGATCTTCACCTGGTATTTGCCCAGCCCACGCTCCTCATCGCCGAGGGCGCGGCCGATCAATTCCTCGAGATGCTCGACACGGAGCGGTTCGAGTTGAAAAACCTGGGAGCGCGAGACGAGCGCGCTGTTCACGTAGAAGAACGGGTTGTACGTGGTGGCGCCGATCAGCCGCAGGTTTCCGCTTTCGACATCGGGCAACAAAATGTCCTGCTGCGCTTTATTGAAGTGATGAATTTCGTCGACGAACAAAATTGTTTTGTGTCCCGAAGTGCGGATGCGATTGGCCGCCGCAGCTACGACTTTTCGCATCTCCGCGACGTTGCTTTCCACACCGCTCAGACGCTCGAATTTTGCCTGCGTCATCTCGGCGATGATTTGCGCGAGCGTTGTCTTCCCGGTGCCCGGCGGTCCGGACAAAATGACCGAGGGCAATCGATCGGCCTCGATCGCGCGTCGCAAAAGTTTTCCCGGCGCGAGGATGTGTTGTTGTCCGACAAACTCCTCGAGCGAGCGCGGTCGCATGCGCGCGGCCAGGGGCGACGCGGCGGTCGGCGACGCGACCGCTTTCGCTTCGTTATCGGCTTCGAACAAATCCTGCACGAGTGAAAGTTAGGCAGGTTTCCGAGAATCTGCTTCTTCGAGTTCGAACTGGCCCGCTTCTTGCACCTGTTTCGATTCGTCCGAATATTCCGCGCATGCGCAAAGCACTTCTATTTTTCGCTTTGATCTTCCTCACGGTCGAGCTGCGCGCTGCGCAAAGTCGTCTGCCGTTTTCCACCGTCTTTCGCGGGCAGGGTCAATTCGATCGGCTGGTCAGCGAAGCGCGGGCGAACAATTGGGCCTCGCTTCCGATCGGCGAACGAACCGCCACCGTCGGTCGCGCGCTCGTTGGCACGCGCTATAAATCTTTCACGCTCGAGATCGACAATCGCATCGAAGCGCCCTCGGCTAATCTCGACGGCGTCGATTGCTGGACCTTTTTCGAAATCTCGCTCGGCTTCGCCCGCATGCTCGACGAACCGGTCGATCAATGGACGCCGGAACGTTTACTGCATTACATCGAGCTCGATCGCTACCGCGGCGGGCAATGCACCGGCGATTATCTTTCGCGCCTGCATTACCTGGAAGATTGGCTGGCGGACAATGATCGGCGCGGCCTGGTCGATGATCTGACGCGGCAGCTCGGCGGAGTGAAAAGTGCGCACGCCGCGCGGGAGATGACGCTCGGTTGGCAAAATTATCGTTACCTGAAAAGCAACCGCGCCTTGCTTCGCCCGTTGCGACAGATGGAGGAGCGTGTTTCCAGCCGGCCGCTTTACCAAATTCCGAAAAGCCACGTTGCCGCGATCGAGCCGGAACTGCGCACCGGCGATATCATCGGCATCGTTTCGCATGACGGAAATCTTTTCGGCACTTCGCACGTCGGCCTCGCCTATCGCAGCAGCGATGGCGTGCTGCATTTCATGCACGCTTCCTCGCCACGGAATTACGGGCGCGTGGTTATCGACACCGAGCTTTCGAAATATCTCTATCGCTACGGCAGCGACACGGGAATTTTAGTAGCGCGTCCCGTTCGTTAGGCAAGCTTTTGCCCCGACGCAGTCCGCCATCTCGGAACACAGGCATTCCTGCCCGGTATTACTCGTTAGGCAAGTCAACCGAGTAACCAAATCGCCGATCAAGCGCCCGCATCGCCTCCGCCGCAAAAGCCTGGTCTTCCAACGAAAGATAATCCGTAAACCCGCCAACTTTCCCGCGCCGCACGTTGGCCGATTCCGGATCGGATTGATCGCGCGTCTGCAGAATTTTCGAATCGAAAGCGCCGGCCGCCTCCAGTTTTTTCATGTTGCCAAATTGCGTGAAGCGCACCGCTTCCTCGAAGATGTCTGAAGGAATTTCGTCTTCCCCAGTAGCGGCGAGCGCGCGCCGAAAATACTCGTTAGGCGCGGCCTTCAGGTCTTCATAGCGCAGAAGCGTCACGTTCGGGCGATCGCCAAATTCGCGCAGCCAATCATTCATTGTTCGCACGATCTGTTCGATGCCGAGCATCGGATCGTGCAGCATTTCGGAGGCGGTCAGCGTTTTCAATTTATCCGGTGCATCGGCGCTCGGCCGGCTGAGTTGCACATAATGCGAAACGAAGGCGTCGCGCGGATCGCGCACAAGGAGAATGACTTTCGCGCGCCATAACTCCGCCGCGGGCAGAAGGAATTTGCCGCGAATGCGATCCCACCAGCGGCCTTTGCTGCGGTGCTCGAAAAGATCGTGCGAATAGATGATGCGCGGAATGCGCGGATCGCCGTATTGATCCGGGTCTAACGAAAACGGCCGGCCGGCTCGCGCGCAAAAGTAAGCGGCGAAAAACGCGCGCAGCCAGGTGCGCCCGCTTTTCGGAATGGAAACAACGATGACGTCGCCACCGCTTAGCAAGGCCGCGCGGCTGCTGAAATTCATCCGCCACGGCAACGCGGTCGCGGCTCGGCTGGCGCCATACATGCGGCGATAAGACGGCTATTCGGCGTCGAGATCAAGAACTCGGCCGCGCGCGCGCTCCAGCTCCGCGGCTAATCGCGCGCGCGTGCGCCAGCGACGAATTCGCCTAACGAGTGGTTGATCAGAATATGTCCCGCGAAAATGCGGACGAATCGCGACTCCTGCATCTGCACACATCTTCAGCGCCTCGCGCGTCCAGAGGCCGCGGACGATCGCCGACATGAGATATCGCGCCGGCGCTTGCGCGCGCGTGCTATAGGAAAGCGCGAGCAGGTCGCGCGTGCGCTCGCTTCCGCGCGCTTCCATTTCCCAAGCCGTCTCGCCGTCACGGAGCGCGGAAAGAAATGATTCGCGTTTCCAAAGCGTCAGTTGGCAGCGCGTGCGGGCATCGGAAGCGCGCGGGACAATGCCGAAGCGATCGTTGATCGGACGAAAATCTTTTTCCAATTCCGAGCGCGCGCGAAAACAAAAGGCGTCGGCGTTCTGCTCGAAAGCGTAGGCGAAATCCTCCGCCAAATGTTCGCGGCGGACGGGCGCGCGCAGAAAATAATCTTCCTGAAAATACAGGACGCGCGGCGCGGTGATTTTCTCGAGCGCGCGTTTCATGTTCGAAGCCCAGCCTTGGTCCCGGCCGACCGCGAGCGGCTGAATGAAATCGGAGCGAATGCGAAGTTCGTTCACGATCAGATAAATTGGGAACGGGCAGTCGTCCCAATACTTGCGAAAGAAAAACGCGAAGGGCCGCCAGCAATCGAAAAACGCATCGCAACTAGAGACGACGACCGCGACCGAGCCAGTGAAATGATCGAGCGTTTTCACGAAAGGAACATGCGCGCCCATTCGTTCAACACCCAAAGATTCCAGAGTCGTTGCGCGTGATTGGCGCGACCGGCCTGGTGTTCCTCGAGCAATTGCGCGGCGGCATTTTCCTCGAGAAATGGCGTGAGCGCGGAGTGCAAAGGAAGGATGCCGCGGCGGATTTCTTCGCCCGCCGGACCGCGCCACCATTGCGCCAGCGGCACCGAGAAGCCGCGCTTCGGCGCTTGCAAAACTTCCGGCGGAAGATCGGCGGAAACGATGTCGCGCAGAATGAGTTTGCCCTGGCGCGTGTCGCCTTTCCACTCGTTAGGCAAACGCGCGCAAAGCTCGACCAGTTCGTGATCGAGAAACGGCGAACGCACTTCCAGACTTTGCGCCATGCTCATGATGTCGAGCTTGGTTAGGAGAGAATTCGGCAGCGGCTCGACGTTGTCCCAATGTAAAATGCGATCGAGCGGTTCCGCGCTTCCGCTCCAGAATTCGGAGACGATCCCGCCGAGAAACGCGGCGCTCTCTTTCTTAAATGCGCTGGTCGTAATGCGGCGAAAGAAATCTCCCGAAAAAAATTCGCCGGAAAATAAACTTGGCGTCTCGGGCAACATTTGCCGGCGAAGTTTACCGAGGAATTTTCCGCCTAACGAACCGTCACCGCGCATCGAGGCCAACGTCCAGCGCTCTCGAAATTCGCGAGAAAAACGCGCGGAAGAATGATGCTGCCAACCATGCAATCGGTGCTTCGAATAACCGGCGAAGGCTTCGTCGCCGCCATCGCCGCTCAGGGCGACTTTCACGTGCTGGCGGGTGAGCGCGCAGACCATCATCGTCGGGAGGGCCGATTTGTCGGCGGATGGTTCTCCGTAATGCCGCACCACTTCCGGCATTAATTTCAGGAGGTCGGTGTTGCCGCGGAGCAGGTGGTTTTCGACGCCGAAATGGCGCGCGGACACGCTTGCAATGGCGGATTCGTCGTAGGCTTTTTCGTCGAAACCGATCGTGAAGGTCTGCACCTTTTGGCCGAGTCCCCTAACGAGTCGTGCAAGGAGCGCGTTCGAGTCGAGCCCGCCGCTCAAGAGTAATCCAAGCGGCACGTCGCTGCGCAGGCGGAGACGAAGACTTTCGTCGAGCTTGGCGCGAACTTCCTCGCGCGCTTCCTCGTAGCGGCCGGCGAATTTCGGCGACTGTGATAACGACCAGTAACGCTGGACTTTTATTTCACCGGCCCGCCAAGTCAGATAATGCGCGGGTGGAAGTTTTTGGATTTGCCTAACGAGTGATCGCGGCGCCGAGACGAAGCCGAATTGCAGATAAGCTGCCAGCGTCTCGGGATCGATTTCCCACTCGGCTAATTTTTCATCGAGAAGCGGTGCGATCTCGGAACAGAAATAAAGGGAGTCCGTCGTGCTCAGGTAATTGAGCGGTTTTTTGCCGAGGCGATCACGCGCAAGGAACAACATTTTCTTGCGCGAGTCCCAAAGGGCGAAGGCAAACATGCCGCGCAAAAATCGCAGCATCTCCACGCCGTGTTCTTCGTAAAGATGGACCAGCGTTTCCGTGTCGCCCTGAGTCGTTAGGCGATGTCCGCGCTGCTCGAGACCGGCGCGCAGCTCGAGATAATTATAGATTTCGCCATTGAAAACGAGGTGCACACTCGCGTCTTCATTCGCGATCGGCTGACGGCTGGAATCGAGATCGATAATGCTCAGCCGGCGCATGGCCAAGCCGACGCCAGGCTCCTGGAAAAAACCGTCGTCGTCCGGTCCGCGATGCCGCAAGGCGTACGCCAGCCGATGCAAAAGCGCATCGTGCTCGATCTGATCCCTCGCGGAGACGAAGCCGGCGATGCCGCACATTCACAACCATTAGTGCCGACTCCCGGCAGCGGGAAGCGCGATCTGGATTACGCTAAAGCAAATTGAAATTGCGCAGCGATCGGGTAGGTTCTTCGTCTCCACAAACGGGGGCGCACTGGTTTCGACTCGTAGTTTGAAACGCAGGCGGCAGGTCGAGGATGGTTCGTTGGCCTCGTTAAAATCCGGACCAAAAAAAATAAACGCAGATCACCAAGATCTCGCTCTCGCGGCTTAATTGACCGTGATGTTCGGAGCTGGACGCCTGCTACGGCGCCGAACATGGACAGCAGGCTAATCGGACGGCGGAGTGACCGCGCCGGACGGTGAAGGAATTTCGTGGTGGCTCGGGAGACGAAGTGTGCCGGCGCAGCCTTCGGCTCCTCAAAAATAAATCACCGGCTAAACCTGTAGAAGCTTGCGCAGATGGCTTCGAGGACAGGGGTTCAACTCCCCTCGCCTCCACAATCTTTCCATCTTTTCTGACCGTCACTTTCTTTTGAAAGTCGTAACGGAACGTTATCCACCGCTTTCGGTTTACTCGAAGGAACCGGTCTTATCGTCCTTGCTATTCGCAACCTAACGGTCGGAGAAAGCGATCTAAGCACTCCTTTTGCGGCTCCGTACGCGATGGAGGATAACTGAGCGGCACCGACGGCAACTTAACTAAGCCCACGACGGAAGCTTGCCTCTTCCGGGAACAATACTTACATGGTGCACGAGTCTAAGGCGTCCTCGCGCGGTAAGTTGTAGCTCCTAGGGCCGGCCAAAGGGCCAGGGTAAGGGCACGGGGACGGACGGCCCGACAGGTTGGCCTTGGTAGATTCTTTCGTGTCCGCGCCGGCGTTCAACTTTGTTTTCTCGAGAAGTAGTATCCCGGCGACTGTCGATTTTCTCCCGGTGAGAGACTATTTTCAGCGCGCCGGTAGCATCCGCTGCAAGCATTAGTGTTTCTCTGGCAACACCACTGGCGCGCCGGTTGGTTTCTGGATTGTGGAGGTCGTATCTGGCCGAGAAAACAACTTGCTGAACGGAAGCTCCTAGCGATTCGATTTTAACGGGGCCGGCCAGCTTCCACTGCCGTTCTGGCCACTGCGCGAAATATTCCTGGAGATGATCTTGCACCGTGGCAACACTGACACGCCCGTTGTCGAGATAGTCGACACTGTCGGCATACATTGAAGTAAGCCCATCAACGTCACCATCCGACAGAGCCTGGACTAAGCTTTGGCCAATCGAGGAAGGGTCAGCACTCGCGGATGCGCCCGCGCTGGACTCAGGTGGCGTGGTGGCAGAGGCGTTTTGTGTCGAGGCGCCAGGCATTTTTCGAGAGGTCACCAAATTCGCGGACGGGGCGCTTCGCGTGGAATTCCCCAGTTGTGGGGGAACAGTATTCGTGGCGAGACTAGCGCCGGGCGCCACCGAGACGCGAACGATTCGATCGTGGTCGATCGTTAGGTACTTAAGGCGGCCATCTTCGCGGAACTGGAAGGCGGCGGGCAGCGTCGGGAGTTGTTGCAGGTCCACAAGAAGAGTGGGCTTTTGCACGACTTTCCGATCCAGCACAATCGAGGTGGTGGGGTTATCGTAGGCGACGTAGGCGAAGTGCGCGCTGTCGGGAGAGAAAACAAACCTAGCGCACCAGCCTGTCGTCGGGCCGGCGGCCCCATCTACTGTCACTACGTATTTGCCGCCACCCGAAACGACCGAGGCCATCGCGAGATGCTTACTGTCCGAGCTGAAACGAAAGACCTGTTTCCCCTTTAACTCACCTTGCTCGAGAGTCGCGACCAGGTTCTGCGCCGGGGCCGTCCGGCCATCGATAGTTATTTCCGATTTGTAGATCGAGGTGTCTGCTTCGTAGGCGTAGCGCGATCCGTCCGGACTGAGCACCATGCTGATGAATTGGTGGTATGGCTTGCTCTCGTGTCCGTCGACAACGATGACGACGCGGCCGTTTTCTTTCGAAGCCGTGTAAGCGTGGAGCTTGCCGTTCTCGGAAAAAAGCAGATGGCTGGCTGAGTTGTAAGGAGCCGATTCCTCTTCGTCGATCACGACAAATTGCCCTGAAGCCGTGTTACCCACGTAGGCCACGTGCGAGCCATCCGGACTGAAGTCTAGAGAGTAGATGGTATCGTAGTTACGTCCCGGTTTTCCATCCACCACTACGCTTTGGCCATCCGGCGTGGACGCGACGTAGGCAACTCGCCTCCCATCGTGGCTGAAGGTGAATTGGTCGATGTGCATGCAGGGCTCACTTTCCTTACCATCCACCACCGCCACCGAGAGCGACCTCTCTCGCTCGCTCGCCGCTTTGTGCGCGACGTAGCCGAGGCGGTTATTGTTACTAAATTGAATCGTGTCCATCGCGATATCGGCATAGGCCGGGCCTAAAACCCCATCCAGCACCACGCCCGATTGATGTCCCGTGTTTGCCCAGTAAGTGAGATGCTTTCCATCGGGGCTAAATTGTATCCGTTCCACCGTATACATCACCGGCCCCGGCGTGCCGTCCGTGACCACACGGATCGCGCCTCCTTGGTCTTTCGCCCGGTAAGCGTAGTGGCCGGCCTGTTCGCTGAAGACAATTGGCGGGACGATCGAATCCGAACCGGAACCCGGTTTGCCGTCGAAGATGAGGTGGAAGAGCCCGTCGTCGCCCTTGCTGAAATAAGCGAAGTGTTTCCCATCGGGAGAAAAGCCAAACTGGTCCGGATCGGTCGTGAAGGAGCCTGGAATGGCAGGGTGGGAAACCGGAATTTCCTTCCCATCCGCGAAGAGAATGGAATTACGTCCTCGCCGCGCCAGATAAGCGATGCGCGATCCGTCGTTGCTCAAGACGATCGCTGGGTGGCCTCGGCCTGCCGCAAAGTGTGCGATCTCATCGAACTCGGGCCCAGGTTTTCCATCGTAATAAACCTTCTGCCGGCTTCCAGTCGGAAGAACCGTGGCGATATGCAATTGGTCGCCGCTGACGCACATGTCCATGGACTTTTGTTTCGGCACCGGTCCAAGATCCTCCGTTTGGAGACCACCTTTTTCTGATGAGATCGCGCCGTCTGTCTCAGCTTGTGGTTGAAGGATTCCAGGACTTTGTTCACCCGTTTCCGGCGGACTATCCTGAGCGTTTGCCCGCACTCCTGCCCAAGACCAAGAACGGTCATGACCACGACGATTCTGCGCTTCATAGACTTCTTCCGAAGCGTCCGGCTCTGGGGACGCAGAGCGTCAGCCTGTAAAATGAGCGCCCGGAGGCAAGGCTTTTCCAGGATGACGCTATTTTCCGTGAGTCCGCAGTGTTGTCAGAAGGTTTTGTCAGAGTGGGCTGCGCTCGTTTGAGGCGTCGATTTCGCTTCATGACCTCAGCCAACCGCCGGTGAATCCCGCGCGACTCAGACCTCTTCGAAAGGCGGGGCATTGCCTGAGCAAGCGCCAGAGAAAACCGCTCCGATAGTTCTCGATCATCATCACGATCGGGCCTTGATCGAGGCCGTAGTAACCTTGCGAAACCCAACCGCTCGATTTGCTTTTCGCGCCTCCGGAGAAGGTCGGATTGTAGCTGCACTTGAACCCGTAATGGCTCGTCATCTCGGGGTAGGCCTCGTTGAAGTGTTTCACCGACGGCAGGACCAGCTCCGGCGCGAACGGCAGTGACGCGACCACCGCCCAAGGCGCGAGCGTCCCGTCGTCCGGGCCATTCGGAATGCTGCGCGCTTTGTAGTCGAAAAATTCCCGCTTAACTCCACGGATCTTGCGCTGGGCTGGGCCGGGCCCATCGCTCGCGGTGATGCCCCAGGCGTATTTGCCGTAGCCCGCGCAGCCTTTCGGATTTCGCATCGCGTAAGCCTGCTGCACGTAGGCGGCGCGTCGGCTGTTTTCGAAATAATCGATCGCGCGCGCGCGCATGTATTCATCCTGGATGCCGCGGAAATCGATCCAGACATGAGAAAGTTGGTGAGTGAAAAGCGGGCCCGCGTAGAGGAACTCGAGGTCGTAAAGTTTTTTCCATTGGTAGCTCTTCGTCCACGCGGCGTAGCTCTCCGCCGGAAGCGAATGTTTCGGCGCACCCAGGCCAAGGATGTAAAGAATCAACGCCTCGCTGTAGCCGCCCCAGCGGTGTTTGATGAAGCCCGTCTCCGGTTTCCAGCCGTGCGTGACTTTGAGCGCGCCATTCTGCGCCCAGCGCCAATCAACTCGCGCATAGAGTTGATCCACGAGCGTGCGGATTTCTTTTTCGTCTTTCGTCGCTCGATCGAAATACATCCCGACCGTCAAAAATCCGGCGAGGAGAAATGCGGTATCGATGGTCGATAACTCTGAATCGGGCGAGCGCCGGCCGGTTTTCATATCGAGGAAGTGATAATAAAAACCTTGGTAACCGGTCGCGTCCGGCTTCTCGCTTTGCTCGCTCTCCGCGAAAAAGCGCAACGTGGTCAACACGCGTTTGACCGCTTCCGCGCGGGACAAATATTTGTGCTCCACGGCGATGGGATAAGCAGTCAGCGCGAACCCGATCGCGGTGATGCTGGCGGAGGCATCTTCCTTCGTGCTGTCCGGAACCATGCCGTTCTCCGGATTAGTCTCGCGGAGAAAATATCCAAAGGTGCTCTTCTGGAGCGCGGCCAGTTCCTTCTCGCCTAACGACTGCTGTTCGATCTCCGCCTTCACTGCGTTTTCCTTTTCGTTCGCCGCTTCGCCGAGTAATCGATCGTAATCGCAGCGACCGCGTGCGGCGGTAGGTTTAACTCGAGGTGGACGCTCCCATCGCGATAGCTCCAGCGCTGCGGTTTCGAAACCAAACGCGATGCTTCTTCCAGCCACGCGATCTCCCGCGCTTGCAGATATTCCGGCTTGCCCATGCGCTGCCAAAGCCGGCGCGGATTCGCATGTTTTTCGTCGATTCGTTGCACCGAGATCGCGGTTGGCCGCGCCGAGTTGGTGAGACACAGCCGCACCCGTTCTGTTTCGATCGAATGCCGCGGCAAGGCGTGGTTACTCAAGAGCACGGTGAGCGAACCAGGCTTGCGCACGACCCAGGCATCCACGGTTTCGTGAATTCCATCGACGAGAAGCTGCTCGTGTCCGAGCGCGTGGAGGAGTTGATAAGCGCGATAGGCCGGCTTCGGAATACCATGCAAATTCAGCAGACCAAACCCGCCGTGAAAGGGCACCGACGGGAAATAATTTTCCTCAAAGATGTCGCTGAACGTCCAGAAGCTGTAGCCCTCGGCCAACCCATCCGCTTCCATCACCGTCTTCACCAGGAAGGCGGCCGCGTAGGATTCGTCGTGCCGCGGGTCGCGCGGATTCGAGGACGCATTCCATTCCGTGTAATAAACCGGTTGGCCGCGCGCGCGTCGAAAAGTGTCCTGCGCTTGCTCGCGCAAAATGCTGCGCCGGCTGTTCGCCAGTTGCGTCTCGGTCTCGTCGCCTTCGTGGCCCAGCGCATCGGTCGGGTAATGATGCGTGGTCACGAAATCGACCGGCACTTTTCGTCGCTCGCAAAAGGCGAGGAATTCTTCGATCCACTCATTCTTCGCCGTGGCCGGCCCGCCGACTTTGAGTTTGCGATCGACCCGCTTGATCGCCTCCGCCGTATATCGGTAGAGCTTAAAATAATCGGCCTGCGTGCCGGTCCATAACGCGGAGAGATTGGGCTCATTCCAGACTTCGAAGAACCATTGCCGCACTTCTTTCACTCCGTACCGCTTGAGCCAGTGGCGGGTTAATTTTTCAATCAGCTCGGCCCATAGCCGATAATCTTTCGGTGGCGTGACGTTCCCGCGATAATGGAAAACTGTCTTCCCGCCGGAGGCGAGCGCCGTGGGCATGAAGCCCAGCTCAACGAACGGCTTCATCCCGATCGAGAGCAGAAAATCGAAAATCGCATCGGCATTGAAGAACGAATAGAGCAGCGCGCCATCGTGATTGGTCACCGTGCCGAGATCATCCGACAGCAGTCCGTGAAATCGGACATGGCGAAAGCCAAGCTCGTCATGGCAACGACGGAGTTGCGCCTGCCAATCCGCACGCAAGCCGAGCAACGCATGACCGCTGCCGACCGTGTGCTCCCAGGAATGGCGCAGCGCGGTGCTCGCTTCAGAAAGATTGCAGGTGAACTCCGGCATCGCGTGATCTCAAGGCTTATGAAGAGCCGATGGCGTGGCTTTTATTCCCAGTCCATCCGGCGGAATATCGGCCGAGCGGTGCGCTCCCACCATTACCTGAATGAAAAATCTCAGCCTTCTTTTTTCCTCGCCGACAAGACCTAGCCGACGCTCTCGGCGAAGGATCAGTAGTCGTTAGGCAAACCGGCCCGCTCCCGTGTTAAGCAATCGTCGCCGCTGGCGCCTGCGCTGGCAGGCTTTTCGGGAACCGATTGATCGAGAAAAGGAAAAGCTTCTCCGGGCGCGTTGGGATTCTTTGCCAGCTGACCTGCGCACGCCGTATCAAGTGAGCGGACGGCATCTCACCCACTGCGGGTTCACCACCGGCGCAAGTTATTGCTCGTTTCATTGCACCCATTGTTATCTGCCGAAAAACGCGAACCAGGTGCCGATGCCTTCGCTCGCGCAGATGAAGGAACAGATCGACGCCAATCGCCGTTTCCAGGGACCCGGCGGCGGGTTGCAGATTACCGGCGGCGATGTTGCCGATGCTTATTTCAAAACCGGACGGCAAACGGAGTTGATCGAGATCGTTCGTTATGCCGTCGGCGTTGGCTTGGTGCCGATGTTGATGACCCACGGCCAGACTTTACTCGAGCATCCGGAGTTTCTCGAAGAGCTGATGCTGGTCGGCGGACTGCGCCAGGTCGCGGTCCACATCGATATGACCCAGGCTGGGCGGCATGGCTTTCCCATTTCACAGATCAAGAGCGAAGCTGATTTGCAGCCGGTGCGGGAAGCGTTCACCCAGCTGGCCATTGCATTGCGCGAGAAAACAAAGCTGCCCCTCGAGTTCGCGCACAACTACACGGTAACCGAGCGCAATCTCGAGCACGTGCCGGAGGTGTTGCGCTGGTTCATGGCGACACGCGAGCGCACCCGCGTCTGGCGCAACATCAGTTTCCTTCCGGAAGCCGACACGGGCCGCACCCACATCTCGCGGAACCCGGTGACGCCGGAACGCGTCTGGGAAAAAATTTGCGAAGGCGCGGGCGTCGCGCTCGAACGCAAGGCGGCGATCTTCGGACATCCGGATTGCAACAACGGCGCCTTTCTTTTGATTGCGCGTCCTTCGGGCCGGGCGATCTCTGCTTTGCCTAACGACACTAAGACGCGCGCGCTCCTGAGCGAAGCGCTCGCTGCTTTCGGCGCTATTTCCACGATGGCGGACGATGCCGGGACTTTGCCTTATCGATTCGCCGGCGCGCTCGTGCGCCATCCCGGTCTGGCGGCACGGATCGTTGCGCGGGCCTTCGTGCTCGTGCGGACTGGCGAAATTCCGCGGGAATTTGTGCGCGCGCTCCTGACCGGGAATGCGCAGACGATCAACACCGGGACGCATAATTTCATGGATGCCGCGCGCGTGGCGAACGCGGCCAACGATCCCGTGACGAAGCAACGGCTCGATGCCTGCGTTTTCAAAGGCGCCGTGAAAAATCGCGCGAATGGCGAATGGGAAGCCGTCCCGATGTGCGCGATGAATCAGCAACGCTGGAGCGATCTTTACGACGAGCGAATTCTTGCGGGAGGAGAAATTCCCGGCCGTGTGCGCGAGGTGGGGTTTTAGGGTCTGTCAGGAAGCGTGACCGCGCATCTCCAAAGCGGCGGAGCACCGCCGCACTCCAAAACGCAAGCGCGCTCGTAAGTCGCGCCAGCGTCTTGGAGTGCGCCAGTGTTCTGGCGCTTTTCTTTCAGCGGCGACGGAGGATTAACCGTGCGAGTCCGCCAAGCAGAATCACACCGCCAGCCAGCACAACCAGCGTTTGCGCAAGCGACGGCTTCCGAAATTCCGGCGTGAGATATTTCGTCTCGGGGAAATTTCCAGCCGGTCCGCGCGCGCCTTCGTCGATCGCCATTTTCATTACCTGCGCCATGTGCAGCGCGCCGCGTTCGGTGGTCTGGCGAATCTGTTCGCGACAGCTAAAACCATCACTGATCACGAGCGTATCTTTTGCCGTCTCGCGCACGCGCGGGAGCAGGACGCGCTCACCGCAGGCGATCGAGACGTCGTAGTGATCCTTCTCGAACCCAAACGCGCCCGCCATTCCGCAACAGCCGGAATCGAGCACTTCGAAATCGAGCCCGAGTTTGCCGAGGAGCTTCTCGTCGGCTTTGAATTTCATGATCGATTTGTGATGGCAATGCCCGTGCACGATCGCTTTGCGGAGAAGTTTTTCCGGCTGGTGCTCGGACGCGAATTTCTCCATGAACTCAGCCAGGGTGAAGGTCTGCTTGCAGAGGCGTTGCGCATCGGCGTCCTGCGGGAAGAGGCCTTTCATTTCGTCTCGAAAGACGGCGGTGCAGCTCGGTTCCAGACCGACGACGGGCGTGCCCGCTTGAATCTCCGCGCGTAACGTTTGCAGGATTTGCCCGAGCCAGCGTTTGGCGGTGTCGAGCATCCCGTAATCGTAAAGCGGCCGGCCGCAGCAGAGATCGGCGCGCGGGATGATGACCTGAAAGCCAGCGTGCTCGAGCACTTCCACGCCCGCCCGCAATGTCTCCGGATGGAAGTTATTATTGAAGGTGTCGGGCCAGAGCATCACTCGCATTTTGCCTTGATTGCGTATCGGCCGGCGGCGAAACCATGTCTTGAAAGTTTCCGAAGCGAAGGCCGGCATCTGCCGTTGCGGCGCGATTCCGATAACCGCTTTCGCGAAGTCGCTCAGGATCGGCGCGCGATTGACGAAGTTGACCAAGTCGGGGGTGAATTTCGCGAGGCGTGCCCAGAGATGGATGAACCCGAAAGCGTAAGCGTGCAGCGGCCGCAATTTTCCTTCGTAATAATGCGAGAGAAACTCGGCTTTGTAGGTCGCCATGTCGACGTTGAGCGGGCAATCGGCTTTGCAGCCTTTGCAGGAAAGACACAGGTCTAACGACTCGAAAACGCCTTTGTCTTTCCAGCCGCGTTTTCCGATGACCTGGCCATTGAGCATTTCCCAAAGCATGCGCGCGCGGCCGCGGGTGGAATGCTTTTCCTCCTTCGTCACCATGTAGCTCGGGCACATCGTGCCCTTCTCGTTGCGGCGACATTGGCCGACGCCGACGCAACGTTCGGTGGCGTAGGAGAAACTCCCTTTGTCCTCGGGAAATTTGAAATGCGTCTTAAGCTGCGGCGGTTTGTAGTGTTCGCCGTAGCGCAGATTTTCGTCGCGCCGGAAAGCCTTCACCAGCTTGCCCGGATTCATCTTGTAATCCGGATCCCAGATTTCCTTGAACTCGCGAAACGCGGTGACCAATTCCGGGCCGAACATGATCTCGTGCAGGTCGGCGCGCGATTGCCCGTCGCCGTGTTCGCCCGACATGGTGCCGCCGTGCCTAACGACCAGTTCTGCAGCTTCTTTAGTGAAAGCGTCGAACTGCTGGATGCCCTCGTGGGTCTTGAGGCGGAAGTCGATTCGCGTATGCACCAGACCTTGTCCGAAGTGGCCGTAAAGCGGCCCCATGTATTCAAACTTGTCGAGCAGCGCACGAAAATCGCGCAGGTACGCGCCGAGATTTTTTGGCGGAACGGCGGAGTCTTCCCAACCTTCCCAAGTGTCCGGTTTATTCGGAATCCGCGCCGAGCCACCGAGCCCCCCGTCGCGCACCTTCCACATCTTTTCTTCCTCTTTCGGATCGTCGAACAGTTTCATCGACGGCGCACCCGGTTTCGCCTTGAAGTGCGCCATCAAAGCTTCCGCTTTCGCGTCCGACTCTTTCGTGGTCGAGCCGCCAAATTCGACCAGGAGCCAGCCCTTCCCTTCGGGCAACATTTCCAGATCCGTGATGTGGACATGTTTGGTGTACATAGCCATCACCAGGTCGTCATCGATGCCTTCGAGGCTGAGCGGTTTGTGCTCGAGAATTTCCGGCACGCGATCGCCCGCGAGGAAGATGTCATCGAACCCGAACATGACCAGAGAGCGGCAGGGCGGGTCGTCGATTAACTGCAGCGTGGCTTCGAGAATCGCGACGCAAGTTCCTTCGGTGCCGGCGAGAGCGCGGGCGACGTTGAAGCCGTTTTCCGGAAGCAGCTCGTCGAGATTGTAACCGGAAGCGCGCCGCGGCACTTTCGGGAAACGTTCGCGGATCAGGTCGGCGTATTTGTCGCGCAGCTTGCGCAACGCCATGTAGATCTCACAGCGCCGTCCGCCTTCGCGCACGATCTGTTCGTATTCCTCATCACTCGTTAGGCCAACGCGCATCCGCAGTCCGTCGTAGGTCAGGACTTCAAGCGACTCGAGGTTATCCGAAGTGCGTCCGCCGCCGCCGTAAAACTGGGCCATGACCGAATGCACACCGCCGGAGTTGTTCCCGATCATCCCGCCGATCGCTCAATGGCTGTGCGTCGCGGGACTCGGGCCGAAGATGAGTCCTACTTTCTTCGGCACCTTTTGCAGTTCGTCGAGCACGATCCCGGGTTCGGCGCGGATTAACTTGTTAGGCGCGTCCAACTCAAAGACGCGCTTCATGTATTTCGAATAGTCGATGATGATCGCAGCGTTCGTAGTCTGGCCGGCGAGTGCGGTCCCGCCGCCGCGGGCGGTGATGGGCGCGCCGTGTTTGCGGGCGATCGCGAACGCGGTTTCGACATCGGCGGCCCGGAC
>CAXSCV010000029.1:388-3619 GCA_964235895.1 uncultured Chthoniobacterales bacterium | reverse complement strand
TTGGCGGTAATTCGAGCTATCGGTGGAATAGAGTGCGCGATCATCGGAGGTGAAGCGAATCTCGCCGCGGATCTGCGCGCGCAATTCGCGCTCCAATGCGGCCACGTCGATGTCGTTTTTGCTCGGGGTGTTCTGCATCGCTGTTCTTGCCATCGCGATGAGAGGGGGAGCGCCTCGCGGTATTCCGGCGGATTTCCGTGAACGTGCTAAATCACAAGGGAAAGCGGCGGAGCACCGCCGCACTCCAAAACGCAAGCGTGTGGGATGTCGCGACAGCGTCTTGGAGTGCGCCAGTGCTCTGGCGCTTTTCGGGGAAGACTCGACTAGGCGCTCAGCTACTCGATCCGATACTTCGCCACATCAGCGCGCTTGAGCTCCAGCCCAACTCCGGCACGCGACAAATCCGGCGCAAGCGCCCCACGACGCGGCTCTACATTTCCTTCAAAAAACATCTGCTCGATTCGCACGTGATCGTAAAAATATTCCGCGTGCCGCATCGGCGCGACCGCACAGCCGACGTGCAAATGCTGCATCGGCGCGCAATGCGACGAGAGCGGCAAATGATTCGCCTCACACAACGCCGCCGCTTGCAAGAAACCAGTGATGCCGCCGCAACGCGTGGCATCCGCCTGCAGCACATCGACCGCGCCGGCGGCGATCATGCGCGCGAAGTAATTCGCATCGTAGCCGTATTCGCCGGCGGCGATTTCCATCCCGGCGGGCGCGCGATCGCGCAGCAGACGCAACCCTTCGAGATCGTCGGAAGAGACCGGTTCCTCGAACCAGGTGACGTCGCTGTAGGCGAAGGCTTCCGCGCAGGCGAGCGCTTGCTTGCGGGTGTAAGCGCCGTTGGCATCGACGAACAATTCCGCCTCAGGGCCGATGGCGTGGCGAACACTGGCCACACGGTCGGCATCGACTCGTGGGTCGCGTCCGATCTTCATTTTCACCCGCGAGATTCCTTGCTCGACCCAGTCGGAAAGTTGCTCCTGCAAACGCGCGTTATCGTAGGAGGTGAAACCGCCGCTGCCGTACAGCGGCAGGCTTTCGCGGACCTGGCCGAGTAGAGAAACGAGGGGGAGTTCGAGCAGTTTCGCCTTCAAATCCCAGAGCGCGTTATCGACCGCAGAGATGGCCATGGAGGCGATGCCGGGCCGGCCGAGATTGCGCACCTCTTGCACCATGCGCTGCCAGTGTGCGTTCACGGCCATGGCGTCGCCCGCGAGCACGAGCGGCTTGAGCTTTTTGTCGATCAAGGTCGCGGTCGCGAGATCGGCGTAGGTGTAGCCTAACGAGTGCTGGCCGCCGGCTTCGGCTTCGACGATGACGATGGTGGTGCTGTCCCACTCGAGGGTGCCGTCGGATTCGGGCGCGTCGGTTGGGATGGTGTAGGCGGAGACGGCGAGCTTCTCGATCGTGGGCGTCTTCATCTGGGGAGCGCACGCGACCCGCGTGCTGGCGATGGCGACCCCGCCATCGCGAACTTTTCATTTGTGGTCGGCGAAGGGGGAAAAAGATTGTTTCGGCGAGTCGCCGAAACCAGCACGCGGGTCGCGTGCGCTCCCCGGAATTCGCTTCGCGACGCCACCCTATTTTTTGTGCGGGATGAAACTCTCGATCGCGTCCTTAAAGGCGCCGCGAATCATGTCCGACATTCCCGGATCGCCTTTGAGGATCGACTCGGTGAAATGGCGCGCCTGCTCGAAACTGATATGCGGCGGTAAGGTCGGCACCTCAGGATCGGTCAGCGCTTCCACAACCACGGGGCGATTCGCGGAAAGCGCCTGTTCCCACGCCGGCGCGATCTCCTCCGGTTTTTCCACGCGAATGCCAGTGAGCCCGAGCAACTCCGCGTAACGGGCGAAGGCAAAATCGGGCACGGTTTGCGAAGCCTCAAACTTCGGATCGCCAGACATCGCGCGCTGTTCCCAGGTCACCTGGTTCAAATCGCGATTCGCTAGGACGAGAATGATCAGGCGCGGGTCGCTCCATTCCTTCCAATAATTCGCGATCGTGATCAGCTCGTTGATCCCGTTCATCAACATCGCGCCATCGCCGACGGTGGCGATGACCACGCGGTCGGGAAAGGCGAACTTGGCCGCGATCGCGTAGGGCACGCCCGGTCCCATGGTCGCGAGATTGCCGGAGAGCGAAGCCATCATGCCGCGGCGAATTTTCAGATCGCGCGCAAACCAATTCGCCGACGAACCAGAGTCGGCCACAATGATCGCGTTATCGGGCAAGCGCGGCGACAACTCCCAGAACACCCGCTGCGGATTGATCGGGTTGGCCTCGTTCATCGCGCGCGCTTCGAGCACCCTCCACCAGTCGCTCACGTTCTCTTCGATCTGCTTGCGCCAGGCGCGATCTTCCTTGCGTTGGAGCAGCGGGAGAAGCGCGCGCAAGGTCTCCGCGCTATCGCCGACCAGATTCACCTCCATTGGATAACGAATGCTGATCAACTTCGGATCGAGCTCGATCTGCACCCCGCGCGCCTTGCCTTCTTCGGGGAGAAATTCCGAATACGGAAAGCTCGAGCCGATCATGAGGAGGGTGTCGCATTCCATCATCATGTCCCAGCTCGGCTTGGTTCCGAGCAGGCCGATCGCGCCGGTGCAATAGGACAATTCATCGGGCAACGCCGCCTTCCCGAGGAGCGCCTTGGCCACGCCGGCGCCGAGAAGATCCGCGACCTGCATCACTTCTTCGCTCGCCTGGAGCGCGCCGGCGCCGACGAGCATCGCGACTTTCTCGCCGCTGTTCAGGACGTCCGCTGCTTGCCGTAAATCCTTGTCCGCCGGAATGACCCGCGGCGAAGAGTAACCGGCGCCGGAATGAATGGTGCCGTGTTTCCGCGGCGGCGTTTCCTCCGCGTCCATTTCCTGCACGTCATTCGGAATGATGATGCAGGTGACGGTGCGCTCCGCCTTGGCGATGCGAATCGCGCGATCGACCAAGTGCCGGATTTGCGCAGGGACGGTGGCGACGTGGACATAGTTATGCGCCACGTCTTTGAAAAGACTAACGAGATCGACCTCCTGCTGGTAATCGCCACCAATCGCCGCGCGCGCCTGCTGCCCGACGATCGCGACCACCGGCTGATGATCGAGTTTTGCATCGTAAAGCCCGTTCAAGAGATGGATCGCGCCCGGCCCCGAAGTCGCGAGACAGACGCCGACTTCGCCAGTGAACTTCGCGTGCGCGCAGGCCATGAACGCCGCCATTTCTTCA
>CAXSCV010000029.1:0-378 GCA_964235895.1 uncultured Chthoniobacterales bacterium | reverse complement strand
TCGATCGCGTCCCCCGCGCGGCCGATCGCGCCGATGATACCGTTAATCCCGTCGCCCGGATAACCGTAAATACGTTTGAGTCCCCACTGGTTGATGCGCTTGAGCAAATGATCGCTGACGTTGTCGGCCATAATATTTTGGTTGGTTGGTGCGGTGAAAAATCAATCGACGGGATAAGCGATCGTACTCATGAGCGCATTCTCCGCCTGCCGCGAATCTAGCCTGGTGTGTTGGACCACGATGGGCACATCCGACTCGATCAGGCTGGAATAAGCGATGCCGAGAGGAATTGGTTCCGGATTAGCGAATTCATTGAAGCGGAGATGCGAGGTGCGTCGCGCGCCTACCACGAAGTGAAATGGGCCCGCCGGTTCGCGA
>CAXSCV010000028.1:25045-37273 GCA_964235895.1 uncultured Chthoniobacterales bacterium | reverse complement strand
GGAATCCTGATTGTCGTAGGGTCGCGTTCCGTCGGATAAAGCCGCATCATAGCGTAACTCCGGCCGAATAGTCAGGGTGCCGATTTGTTTCCAAAACGGGACCTTGAGAGTCGCGCCGAGCGTAACTTCGTTGAAAGTGCCCGCGCTAAAGAAAGTGCCTGGGTCAATGTGGTTCGTCTCACCGCGCTGAAAGTCGATGAAGTCATCGTTATCAGCGAAGCTGCCGACGAAGAAGCCGGTCTCATCGCGGAAGACTTCTTCGCGTAAACCGAAGGAGAGCCAATCATTCACTGCATAAGCGAGATAAACCGCTCCACCATAGGCCCGCGCACTTCCCGGAACGCTTTCGTCGAGGGCGAAATTTCCTTCCCCCACGAAAGTTAACTTATCACTAGCCTTCCAAGTAATGACGAGGTCGCTAAGGAACCGCTGGCTGTGATTATTGTGCCAGCTCTCCGGCCCTATGTGAGTGGTGGCGAGCGCGGTCAACTTACCTTCCAGGAGATTCAGTCCAAAGCCGCCGTGAAAGCCGAGCGAGCTGTTATTATCGCTTACTCCAGTGTTTACTCCGCGTGTCCCACCAGCGTAAAGATCTAGCCACTTCACCGGATGAAAAGTCGCGAGAACGCCCGTATGATTGAGCGGCAGGCCGAAGTTAAAAATATAGCTATGGGAATAAAAGATGTTAGGTCGCGGATCAATCGTTTCCGCTCCTTCCAGAGTAACGAATTTGCCACCCTTAATGTCGAGGCCGCCCGCGGTGTTAGGAATCGGTAAATGGATGGCAATCCACGCCTCGACCAAGTCCGGTTGCACGATTTCGTGCTGTGTGTTGTCGAATAAGCCGACAGCATGAATGTAGCGCGCGTCGCTCCCGTATAGGAACTGCGCTTTAAAAGCCCAATCAAACTGATCGGCCGGAGAGCCCGGCGTGCGCTCCGCGGTTATGACCGCTTGATTCAATAGGATCTCGTTAGACCGATCCGTGAAGAGCGCTCCGAAATTCTGGCGGCTCCTTGGTTCATCGGGATTCGCCGTTACGCCGGTCTCGATCCATCCATATAATTTGAAGCGCGAAGCGGCCGTGACCGCATCTTGCGCGGTGATTTTCCCAACGCCAAGACCGAGGGCTAAGCCCATCAACATGAGGCGTCCGAGCGTCTGCAGGAATCGCCTAACGACAATCAATCCAAGGGATTTCATTCGAGAATTTTCACGGCCGGCCAATGAATAAATGCTGCTTGGAATAAACGTTTCGCCCCGTTATAACCGTCGAAAACCAAAACTCCATACTTATGTTCGACACAGGAACTACCGGCTTCATGCTTCTGGCCACCAGCCTCGTTATGTTAATGACGCCCGGCCTCGCCTTCTTCTACGGCGGCCTTGCAGGCAAACGAAACATCCTTGGGATCATGATCCAAAGTTTCGTTTCCATGGGCATCACCACCATCATGTGGTTCATCTGCGGCTACTCGCTTTCGTTCAGTGGCGATGCCTTCGGCGGTCTCATCGGCAATCTCGATAAAGCCTTCATGCACGGGGTCGACCTTAATTCACCCTTCCCCGGCAATGCAAAATTGCCGGAATTCGTTTTCATGGCTTACCTAATGATGTTCGCCATCATCACCCCCGCGCTCATCACTGGCGCTTTTGTTAATCGGATTACCTTCAAGGCTTACCTGGCCTTTCTGGTTCTGTGGCAGTTACTCGTCTATTATCCCTTCGCACACATGGTTTGGGGTGGCGGATTACTCGCGCATTTGGGTGTGCTCGATTTCGCTGGCGGCATCGTCGTCCACGCTACCGCGGGCTTCGCCGCGCTTGCCTCGGTTTTTTACGTCGGGCATCGACGCGATCGCGAATCGCCGCCGAATAGCGTGCCTCTCATCGCCATCGGCACTGGGTTACTCTGGTTCGGCTGGTATGGCTTTAACGCAGGAAGCGAGTTGGATGTAAACGCCATCACTGGTCTGGCCTTCTTGAATACAGACGTCGCCGCCTCCTTCGCCGCGATCGTTTGGCTCGCCATAGAATGGACCGTGCAACGCAAACCGAAGTTTGTTGGTTTGCTTACCGGGGCGGTCGCAGGACTGGCGACCATTACGCCGGCAGCCGGATTCGTTTCGTTACCTTCGGCGGCGATTATCGGCATGGCCGCGGGCGTTGTTTGTTACCTGGCGGTTCATCTAAAGAATAAGCTCGGCTGGGACGACGCTCTTGATGTTTGGGGTGTCCATGGAATCGGGGGCGCGCTCGGCGTAATCTTACTCGGCGTCTTCGCTTCTAAAGCGATGAATTCTGGGGGCGCCGATGGGCTTCTCACGGGCGGGACGCATTTCTTTCTCACCCAGCTTCTCGCGGTCGTCGGCGCATCGCTCTACGCTTTTCTTTTTACCTATGTAATGCTGGCCGCTATTAACCTTGTGATACCCGTAAAGGTCTCCGAGGCAGAGGAAGATTTGGGGCTGGATGCCTCGCTTCATGGAGAGCAAGCCTACGACGCCGGGACTTTATAGAGCCGACACCTCTCGCCTAGCGGCTTTCTAGGCCAGACTCTTAGATAAAATAGCGGGTGATTTACGCTTTCCTTCTCGCTTTCGGCATCGGCCTGGTCGCGGGCCTCCGATCGTTAGCTGCACCTGCTATCGTCGCCTGGGCTGCCTATCTTGGCTTGCTGAATCTCCATGGCTCTCCTCTCGCCTTTATGGAGTCCGGTGTCGCCGTCGCAGTCCTTTCCCTGCTCGCTCTTGGCGAGTTAATCGGCGATAAATTACCCAGGACTCCGAACCGCACCGCGCTTGCCCCACTTCTGGCGCGCATCATTACGGGCGGTCTGAGCGGTGCTTCCCTTTGCGCTGCCACTCATCGATCGTTAGCCGTCGGCGCAATTCTGGGAGCGGTCGGAGGAGTGGTTGGCGCCTTTCTTGGTTATAGCATTCGAAGAAGGTCGGTAACCAGCTTGCGCGTGAAAGACCTTTACCTTGCACTTGGTGAAGACCTTCTCGCCATAGGAGCGGCCATTTTCCTCGTCACCCGCTAACGACCGAATTACTCATTCCTGACGCCTGCAGGAACCAGCAAGCTTATTTGTTCTTTTTCTCCTTCGCGTTAAGAGACGTAAAGGAGCCAAGTAACACGTCCAGCGCCGCTTGCTGTTTGCGGAAGGCACCTTCATCGTCACCGCTGTAGACGAAATACGCCACGGCTTGCGGCATCTGCACATAAGCTACTCGCTCAATCCGCGCATATTCGTCCGTTGGCGCATACTCGTTGATGAAATAGGCCTCGCCACCTTTCGTCTTGCCGGCAGCTATCCGCGTTACTTTAAATTCCCCTCGCTCCTTCTTCATCCCCTCAATCGCCGTTTTCGCGAATGCATCGGCATCTTCGTATGAAAGACTGGCGATCTTTCCATACATTAGCGGGTCCGCCGTCTCCCAGGTCTCGCCTTTGCGATAAAGGACGCAAGACATGCCATTCTTCGCTCCCGCGGAGTTATCGATCACCCAACCCATGGGCGCGGCAATGTTAAAGGCACCTTTCGGCCCATAGACGATCGCGAACGGCAGCTGATCTGCCCGTGCGGGTATCGCGGCTGCGGTAAGAATCATCGTTGCCAGAAAATGAAATACCATTCGCTCGCCAAAACCGCGCCCTATTAAGACAGGTTCATGCGATCGATCTCGCACCACAATTGTCTCCTCACCAATTCGTTTGATCGCCATCGCGCCATTACTGCTGCTCGATTTTCATAAATCAATTCCGAAACGCGCGCCCACTCAGTTTCTGTGAGCGATTGGAGTTGCCGCGGACCGATTCGTGCCCTTGAAATGGCCGAGGCCGACGAGCCGTAGATATGTGGGCGATCATCCGAGAACCGTGCGACGAAAGCGCAATCCGCGCACAGCGATCACCTGTGCCATGCTCAAGGGCGCGCGGCCGGTGGGTGCTCGCTGCGACCATACTCGCTTCAAGCATGGCCTTCATCGATAGCACCGTCGTCAACGTCGCTTTGCCGGAGCTCCAAACGCGACTTAACGCCACCGCCTTAGACGTGCAATGGGTCGTTGAGGCTTACTCGCTTCTACTCTCCGCCTTCCTCCTCGTCGGTGGTTCGCTCGGCGACCATTACGGACGCCGCCGCGTTTTTCTCATCGGTGTCGCTCTCTTCGCGCTGGCATCTGCTGCCTGCGGATTAGCCGCGGACATTAGACAACTTATCGCCGCGCGGGCGCTGCAAGGACTAGCCGCCGCGCTGCTCGTCCCGGGCAGTCTCGCTATCATAAGTAACTCCTTTGCGGAGAAGGAACGCGGACGCGCCATCGGCACCTGGTCGGGCTTTAGCGCTATCACAACCGGCATTGGACCTGTTACAGGCGGATGGCTCATCGAACACGTTTCCTGGCGCGCCGTATTCTTTGTTAATCTGCCACTTGCCCTTGTTGTTATCCTTATCTCCCTCTGGCACGTCTCGGAAACCTCGGACAGCGACCGCGCGCGGGTCGATTGGTTAGGCGCGCTTCTGGCTGCGCTTAGTTTGGGCGCGTTAGTTTATGGCTTGATCTCATCTGCGCGGCTCGGCTTCGCCGATCCTTCTGTCATCGTCGTTCTTCTAGTGGCGATCGTGCTCATGCTTATTTTCCTGATCGTCGAGGCGCGAAGTCCGCATCCGATGTTGCCCTTGACGCTTTTCCGCTCCCGTACCTTTTCGGGAGCTAACCTGTTGACCTTCTTTCTTTATGCCGCACTTGGCGGAACGATGTTTTTTCTGCCTTTGAATTTGATCCAGGTCCAACGCTGCTCCGCCACTGAAGCAGGCGCGGCGCTTCTGCCTTTTATCCTGATCATATCTTTGCTTTCGCGCTGGTCCGGCGGTCTCATTGTAACCTACGGCCCGAAGCTTCCGCTGGTCGTCGGTCCGTTAATCGCAGCCCTCGGTTTTGCTCTTTTTATGTTACCCACTGTAGGCGGAAGTTACTGGACAAATTTCTTCCCGGCCGTCGTCGCCTTGGGCTTAGGGATGGCGATCAGCGTCGGCCCTCTTACTACGACGGTTATGAGTTCAGTCACGCCGAGCCGTGTTGGCATTGCTTCAGGTATCAACAACGCCGTCGCCAGGTCGGCCGGCCTTCTCGCGATCGCGGTCCTCGGAATCGTCATGTTGCATGTTTTTAATGCTGAGCTAGACCAGCGACTGACCGGCTGGCCTTTGCCGCCATCCGCCGCGCAATCACTCCGGGCGCAGCGGACAAAGTTAGCTGCAATTAACATTCCAGCGGATGAGGATTCGGCTACCCAAGAACTTATGCGCCGCGCGGTGAATGAATCGTTTGTTTCTGGTTTCCGTGGAATCATGGCCATCGGCGCTGCGTTGGCCCTCGCCAGCGCGTTTACCTCCTTAACGCTTGTTGAAACCGCTAAACGATAAGCCGGCTCGCCCGGATCTCCGCATGCCTAACGAGTCGAATGATAAGCCCTCGTCCGAACGGCCGGCGCGTAGGTTGCGTTATCGCGGAAAGAATCCTCGCCGTTTTGAAGAGAAATATAAAGAACACCGTCCCGAAATTTATGCCGAGACGGTTGCCAAGGTGCTCGCTTCGGGGAAAACGCCGGCGGGCTCGCATCGACCAATCATGGTAGCCGAAGTGCTTGCTGCTCTCGCGTTGCAGCCGGGGGACATCGCCGTGGATTGCACGCTTGGTTATGGCGGTCACACTCGCGAAATCGTACCGCTCTTACAGCCCGGCGGCCGACTTCTTGGCCTTGATGTCGATCCGGTAGAGTTACCAAAGACGGAAGCGCGCCTGCGCGCTCTAGGATTCGGGGAGCAGACCTTCACCGCGCATCTCACTAACTTCGCCGGTTTGCCGCATCTACTAACGCAAACCGGTTTTGCCGGGGCGGATGTGATACTTGCCGATCTTGGCGTTTCCTCCATGCAACTCGACGATCCGGTGCGCGGTTTCTCATTAAAAAACGAGGGTCCGCTCGATCTTCGAATGAATCCCCAGCGCGGCGCGCCCGCGTCAGTTCTTCTGCAAAAGTTAAGTCCTGAGCGGCTCGCCCGCCTGCTCCTCGAGAACGCCGATGAAACTAACCCGGTGCTACCGAGCCTGCTCGCCGGAAAATCAATCCTAACCACCTCTGCTTTAGCCAATGTTGTTCGTGACGCCTTGTCCAAGCGAAAGGAGGAAGAACGCGAGCTTAGCGTTCGACGCGTCTTCCAGGCTCTGCGCATCGCGGTAAACGACGAGTTCTCCGCGCTCGAAACGTTTCTGCGTAACCTGCCCCTATGCCTAAATGGCGGTGGGCGCGTGGCCGTGCTCACATTCCACTCCGGGGAAGATCGTCGCGTAAAGAAAGCGTTCGAAGAGGGCTTTCGCGCGGGCGAATACAAAGACATCGCGCGAGAAGTCGTTAGGCCAAGCGCCGAAGAATGTCGCGCCAATCCGCGCGCGACTTCCGCAAAGCTGCGCTGGGCGCGCCGCGCCTGAACGCATAACTTGCACTCCGCGAACTCATCTTGATCCGAAAAAGGGCGACGGCATCATCCGCAAGGCGTTTATCTTTCTGATTGCGAGAAGGCATGGACGCGGGGGTGATTTGGAGCTAGTGGTATCTCCTGAGGTCATCGACAAAATCTTTGCCGGACGGGCGCAAGCTCATCTATCGACTCCCAGCGCTGGTTCGCGTAACGCACTGGCTCATCGCGCTGGCGCTTTTCGTTCTTCTCCTCAGCGGTTTGCAAATTTTTAACGCGCATCCCGCGCTCTACTGGGGCAGCGCTTCGAAGTTCGATCGGCCTTTTCTCTCCATCGGAGCCGCGGAAAACAGCCAAAACGAGGCGGGCGGCTTTCTTCGTATTGGCTCCTGGAGAATAAATACTACCGGGATCCTAGGTCTTGCGAAAGACAGCTCTGGCCAGCCAGCCGTCCGCGCATTCCCTTATTGGATCACTCTACCGGGTTATCAAAGCCTGGCCGATGGAAGACGATGGCATTTCTTCTTCGCCTGGTGGCTTGCTATCGGTCTCGGTTTTTACTATCTGGCCAATGTTATCCGTGGCCGATTTCGGCGCGATCTCGTTCCGTCCGTGCAGGACTTGCGCGGCGTCGGTAGTTCAGTTGTCGATCATCTCAAGTTCCACTTCCCTCACGGAGAGGAAGCGCGGCACTATAATGTCTTGCAGAAAATTTCCTATCTTGGAGTCATGTTCGGACTTATCCCTCTCGTTATTCTGACCGGGCTAGCGCTTGCTCCCTCCGTCGATGCAGCAGCGCCGTGGCTACTACTTGGTTTTGGCGGCAGGCAGAGCGCGCGTTCGTTGCATTTTCTTGGGACAATCGCCCTCGTGCTTTTCTTTTTCGTCCATATTCTGATGGTCGTCGCCGCCGGGCCTATTAACGAAATGCGTTCTATGATCACAGGTTGGTTTGTCATTCGACCGGAGCCCAACGAAGAATCAACTAAGAAGGAAAGTTAATCATGAGTCCGATGAATCGCCGAACTTTCGTGCGCGGGACGGTGGCCGCCGCAGCCGGCGTCTGCCTTTCTGCTTGCGAGCGTTTAACTAACTCGCCTGCCGTCGGAGGCGTCTTAAGAAGCGCGGAATCGTTAAACCTTCGTTTAAGTAAGGTGCTTTCTCGCAAACGACTGGCGCGCGAATTTCCGGCCAGCGCCATCTCTTCCCAATTCCGCGCCAACGGTAGCACCGATCCCGACAACGAGAGCTACAGGCAACTAGCGGCTAACAATTTCGCCGACTATCGACTCCAAATCGACGGCCTGGTTGAACATCCTTTACAGCTTTCCTTGGCTGAGTTACGCGAGGCGCTCGGCCGCACTCAAATTACGCGTCACGATTGTGTGGAAGGCTGGAGTTGCATCGGCAAATGGCGCGGCGCCAGTCTGGGCCCGCTTCTCGATCGCGCGAGTCTTAAGCCAAACGCGCGTTACCTTGCCTTCTTCTGCGCCGATACGCTTGAACAAACGACCGATGGCAGCGGCGATTATTATGAAACAATCGATCTGGACGATGCCTACCATCCGCAGACCATTCTAGCTTACGAGATGAACGATCAAGTTCTACCAGTAGCCCATGGCGCTCCGCTTCGGCTCCGCCTCGAAAGACAACTGGGATACAAAATGGCCAAATACATCATGCGCATCGAAGCTATTGAAAGCTTCGCGCAGATCAAAGGTGGTCAGGGCGGCTACTGGGAAGATCGCGGTTACGCCTGGTATGCCGGGATCTAATTTAAGCTACCGACGGAACGGACTTTCGCAGCTAACGCCGCGCTGAGGTTACTTGCTCGCCTTACCGGACGCTTTGCTTTTTGTCTTGGCCAGCGCCAGACGCTCGGTTTTTTTCCGGCGCGCTGCGCGTTTTTTCACGTTGTCTCTGCCTTGGCTATTTCCCATAACTGACCTTCGCCGTTTCGGAGCGAGTTCCAAGTCATTTTACTAATAAATCATTCCCGCTCTCGTTGCAGGGTTCCTTGGTTCCGATCGACGACGCGAGATTTTAGATAACTCTCGCCAGTAACAAACGCGCGCATGCACTGCGTAGGCCTCGAGCTGAGATTAGCGAGAGCGCGAACGACCCCAGAAACGCCGACCTGGAGTTGCGGGCGCTGGACCGTCGCCGTTTCGTCGAAATGCGTCGCCCGCTTTCCTTGGCGAATTGCTCGGCAAACGCGGCTCGATTTTTTTCTCCCGCGGTCCGCGAGGTTGTCCGCGGCCACGATCGTCACGCGATGGAGCCTCCGCTGTGTAATCAAAACCTTCGGCCTTTTTTCGGACAATTCCGCGGCCGATAAAGCGCTCGAGCGCGCGCAACGGTCCCTGATCCTCCGGCGTGATAAAACTGATCGCATCGCCGACCGCGTGCGCGCGACCCGTTCGGCCGATCCGATGGACGTAATCCTCCGAGTGCATGGGAAAGTCGTAATTTACCACGTGCGAAATCCCGTCGACATCGATGCCGCGGGCCGCGATATCCGTCGCGACTAACACTCGCACCGCGCCGGATTTGAAATCTTTTAACGCGCGCAACCGTTGGTTTTGCGAGCGATTCGAGTGAATCGTGCCGGTTTTAATTCCATCGTTTTCCAGCCGTCGGGCGATCCGATCTGCGCCATGTTTCGTGCGCGTAAAGACCAGCACGGTGTCGAACTGCGGGTTGCCTAACAAGTGCAAGAGCAAGGCCGGTTTCAGGTGTTGTCGCACCTCGTAAACAAATTGCGTGACCGTCTCCGCGGGATTCGCGCGACGACCGATCTCGACCACTTTCGTTTAGCGTTGTAATTCTTGCGTGACCTTTTCGTTCTCACGCGAGTGTGTCGCCGAGAACATCAGCGTCTGCCGTTTTGGCGGAAGCGCTTTGACGATTTGGCGAATCGCCGGGAGAAAGCCCATGTCGAGCATGCGATCGGCCTCATCGAGCACGAGGAATTCGATGCCGGAAAAATTCACGTGGCGCTGACCCATGAGATCGATCAATCGGCCTGGCGTCGCCACCACCAAGTCGACACCGGATCGCAAGGCCTCGATCTGCGGCCGCTCACTGACGCCGCCGAAGATAGTCGCCATGCGCAGCGGCAAATGTTTCGCATAAGCGCGCACATTTTCTTCGATCTGCACGACTAGCTCGCGCGTCGGCGCGATGATGAGCGTGCGCATCCCGCTCCTCTGGCCGTTCGCGACTCCTTCGGCAAGTTTCGTTAGGATAGGTAGAACAAAGGCCGCTGTTTTGCCGGTGCCGGTTTGTGCGATGCCGATGAGGTCGCGACCGGCCAGGACTTCCGGGATAGCCGCGAGCTGAATGGGCGTCGGCTCGGTGTAACCAGCTTCCTGGATGGCTATGAGAATTTGTGGAGAAAGTTGGAGAGCGCGGAAAGGCATGGGAAGCGCTACTATCGTCGCGGAATGCCGATTAGCACGCGGTGAATGCGAATGATTTCGTTAGGCAGATTTGGCCTTTTCGGGTCACGCTTCTTTGCATGCCACGTAGACGGTGCTGGCCGATTCACCTTCCAGCAGAGGATTAGGGAACGTGACCACATGCGCGCGCGCGTTTCCAAAAACAGTATCGAGCGCGCTGAGGAATTCCTCGTCCGGTGGATCGTCCGACCAGAGTGCGAAGACACCCCCGGGATGTAAATGGGAGGCGAGCGCGCGCAATCCTTCCGCCTGGTAGAAGGCGGCGTGGCGAGGATGCAAAAGATCAGACGGTGAATGGTCGATGTCCAAAAGGACGGCGTGAAATTTTCGGTTGGGCCGAGCGGGATCGAAACCCTCAATTGATCGCGCGCGCTCGAAAAAGTCCGCTCGCAAAATTTGCGTACGCGGATCGAAGATGAGCTTTCCGGCCAACGGAACCAGCTCGCGTTGATGCCAATCGATAACCGGCTGCAAAGCTTCGACCACCAAGAGCGATCCGACCTCCCGGTGTTCCAGCGCCGCTCGCGCGGTGTAACCGAGGCCGAGTCCGCCCACGACCACGTCCCATTCTCCGGGCTTAAGCTCGGCCAGACCCAAATGTGCCAGCGCCACTTCGACCACATGGAACAAACTGGACATCAGAAAAGCGCCGCCCAGTTTCACCTCGTAAACGTCGATTCCACCTAACGAGAGCATCCGTCTTCGTCGCAGAATTAATTCGCCTAACGGGGTTTCTTGCCAATCCAGTTCCTCGAAATCGCGGCTCATTTCCCGTCCTTTTCGCTCTGTCGCAAGCCAATTGCCAGATCAAATGCCTAACGGAGCAAATTTGTCGAAAACGCGCCCACGCCTCTGAAAATCCAGGGATTCCTAACGAGTCGAACGGAGAAAAAAGGACGAAGAACAGGCAAGCATTTACAGAAAATACGTGCCTGCGCATACAACCTGCTTAGGTGGGGGGTATGAGCAATCTCGGAAATTATAAAGCCGCTCGGCTGATCTTGTTAGGTATGCTCATCCTTCCGTGGCCAGGACGAGCCCAAGATCTGACCCTCACCTCCGCCGACGATCCGAATTTAATTCTAGCCGCGAACCCTGGTCTTCGCTCTCCTGCTTTCTTAGCTCCGCCCGGCACCATTACCGGTCAGGCAGTTTTTCCTCAGGCCCTTCCGCCTAACCGACTCTTTTACATCGCGCAGCTCGCACACGGGCCGATCGCCGCCCCGATCCACGGAGCAATTCCTCCGCCTCTTGGCGCGGCCGATGACGTAGCTATCTTGGCGGCCACAACGGTAACCAATAGCGGCGCGACTGTTATTACCGGTAATATTGCGCTCACTCCCGGCACTTCTGTCACCGGATTTCCACCGGGCACCGTGGTTGGCGGAGCGATTCATATCAATGACGCGCTCGCTACCCAGGCCCATGCTGGCGCCTTGGCCGCCTATAACCAATTAACCGCTGAAATCTCCAAGCATAACCTCACCGGGACCAATCTTGGCGGCCTCACCCTGACCCCGGGCATCTACCATTTCGATAACGCCGCGCAATTGACCGGCACCCTTCGGCTCGACACCGGAGGAGATCCGAACGCCCCTTTTCATTTCCAAATTGGAACCAACCTAACGACTTCCTCATCCTCCCTGATTACGTTGCTAAACGGGAATTCCGTAAACCTCTTCTGGCAAGTCGGCGCGTCGGCGACTCTGGGCGCTGGCAGTTCCTTTTCCGGGACAATTATTGCCAACCAAAACATCACTCTGGAGAACGGAGCCTCTCTAGACGGCCGGGCCTTAGCGCTCAACGGCGCTGTTACTTTGGATAATAATACCGTAACCATTCCCACGGCGACTCCGGGAGCGACGCCTGCAGCAACTCCCGAAGCGACCGCGCATCCGGGTTCAAGTGCGACTCCTGTTCCATCAGCCACTGCCACTCCTCCCGTGACGCCTAACTCAACAGCTACTCCACCTCCGACGGTCGTTTCAGCCCCCACGCCGACTCCCGGCCCTTCCATGCCGCCTGGACCGACCGCGACTCCGCCGCCAGCAGTAACCCTGGCTCCATTGCCCACTCCGTTCGCACCCGGTCGTGTCGATCGGAGACGACTTACTCACAATCAACTAGCCGTTCTACAAGCCTATGAACGATTAGCCGCTCTGCATCCGACTTATGCCCTCGTGCAAGAGGTTAACGTTCTCTCAGATCCCGATTTTCTGACCGCTCTCGATCTGCTTTCGCCCGAAGATTTAGCTTCGGTAGGTGCAAATCTTACGGCGGCAG
>CAXSCV010000028.1:0-25035 GCA_964235895.1 uncultured Chthoniobacterales bacterium | reverse complement strand
TTAGCTTCGATTTTCACCAGCGGATTCTCTGTCCTTCATGTCCAGATGGATAACATTGAGCATCGTTTGTCCGACGTTCGCCAAGGCACAAGCGGCTTTACCGACTCCAGCTTCGCCGCTAATGATAGCTACGCCTTTCTCCATCAAGTTGATGGTAAGGATGTGAGCAGCCGTGACGACAAGGAGGTGGTCAGTTCTCCTCCAGCCCCCGCCCCGTCGGATCACCGCTGGGGATTTTTCATCTCCGGCAGCGGCGAATTCGTCGACGTGGAAAATACCAGCGAAGCTCGCGGATACTCTTTCGACACTGGCGGCGCGACCGTGGGAGCCGATTACCGCATCACTAATCATTTGGTCCTAGGAACCGCCTTTGGTTATGCCAATACTGCGGCGGATTTGAATCTTGGCGGTCGCCTTCGGAGCAATGAAGGCAACGGCAGCCTCTATGCAACCTACTACGACAAAGGCTTCTACCTGGATGGCTTGGTTGGCGGGGGTTACAGAGCGCTCGATACTCGACGACTTACTGTCGGCGGAGTGGCTCGAGGAGATACCGAAGGATGCGATTTCGACGCTTTGCTTGGCAGCGGCTACGAATTTCATTTTGGCGCATTTGCCTTTGGTCCGGTCTTTTCCTTTCGTTACACCAGGGTAAGTATCGATGAATTTAACGAGGAAGGAGCGCTAGGTTCCCTCCGGATTAATTCTCAAAGCGAGGAATCGTTGCGATCGGAGGCTGGTTTGCAAGCATCCTATACGGCAATGCTTGGTCGAGTTTCATTCACTCCTTTCGTTCGCGCGCAATGGGAACACGAGTTCCTCACCAGCACTCCTACCGTTGATGCCGGATTCATTCCGGGCGATACATTTACCGTGAATGGCCCACATCTTGGCCGCGATGGCGCCTTAGTCGATGCCGGCATCGGACTCCAGCTTACGCCGACTGTCGGTCTATTCAGTTACTACACCGGTCGACTAGGACGGGAAAATTATAACGTCCAAGGTGTCACCGGCGGACTTCGCGTCAGTTTCTAACCCGAAAAGGCAAATAGCCGCCGAGCTTGCTAGCGGGGGTGACTCTCGCTCTCGCGAAGCGTCGACCTCCGACGCCGCGGCGCCTTTTTTCTGTTTTCGTTTTCGTCGAATTCAGTCTTACTTCCGGGGTGCGATCTCCCCGGACCTTTTTCCTGACTGTTGTGGCGATGATCGCCTTCGCCAGCAATTCCCTCCTCTGCCGCCTTGCTTTAAAGCAGACGAGCATTGACCCGGCCGCTTTCACCTTAGTCCGTATCCTCTCCGGCGCCCTCACGCTCTGGCTTATAGTCCAGTTCCGCCGGGCGCCGAGTCGCGATACAGGTAACTGGATTTCCGCGCTTGCTCTCTTCGCTTACGCCGCCGCCTTTTCCTTTGCTTATATCCATCTCTCCGCCGGCACTGGCGCGTTGCTTCTCTTCGGCGCGGTTCAAGCTACCATGATCACCTGGGGTTTGTTTCGCGGAGAGCGGCTGCGAGCGTGGCAGATCGTGGGATTAGTCGTAGCCGTTGGTGGCTTGGTTGTACTCGTCTTCCCAGGCATCGCCGCTCCACCATTAGTTGGCTCCGTTCTTATGACAGGCGCCGGTTGCGCCTGGGGCATCTACTCGCTCCGGGGCACAGCGGGGAAAGATCCAACCAACGTGACTGCAGGGAATTTTCTTCGCGCCACCCTCTTCGCTGGCCTTATGGCCTTTTTACTTTTGCGTTCAATACGCTTTGATTCGTCAGGCTTAGCATACGCAGTCATCTCTGGAGGTCTTACCTCCGGAGTGGGTTACGTCATCTGGTACGCCGCCCTGCCCGGCCTGAAAGCCGCCAGCGCTGCCACCGTCCAACTCAGCGTGCCAGTGATGGCGGCGGGAGGCGGAATCATATTACTAGGCGAATCCTTTACCTTGCGGCTGGTGGTAGCCTCAGTGGCCATTCTTGGCGGAATCGCCCTCGTCACAACCGAGAAAGCCCGCTCTGCTTAGCTTTGATCCTCCCATTGCAAAACCCAAACTCCTCGGGATAGTGCCCTACACATTTCGGAACTGAACTTACCATCATTTAATGACTATCCGAATACTCGTCACCGGCGGCACCTTCGATAAAGAATATAACGAACGAAACGGTCAGCTCTATTTTAAGGATACACACATAGCCGAGATGCTTCGGCTGGGGAGGTCGCGCATCGAAGTCAACATTCGCACGATTATGATGGTCGACAGTCTGGAGATGACCGATGCCGATCGTGCGCTTATCGTGCAGAACTGTCTGCAATCCGACGAAAGTCGCATTGTCATTACCCATGGAACAGACACGATGACCGAGACCGCCGCTGCCATTGCGCGCGAAGTTACTGGGAAAACGGTGGTGATTACCGGCGCGATGATCCCTTATGCTTTCGGTAGCTCCGACGGGTTATTCAATCTAGGCAGCGCTCTTTCCTTTGCTCAAATCTTATCAGAAGGCGTCTTCGTGGCGATGAACGGCAAATACTTCCCTTGGGATCGCGTCCGCAAAAACCGCGAACGCGGGGAATTTGAGGAAATTCTTTGAGTTAGGTCGCTCTAAGTGTTTCTTGTTCTGTTCTCAAACAGATAGACGTTATCCATATAGGAGGGAAAAGCTTCGCATCGAGACGATTATCGTTAGGCCTCTTATGCGTCAAAGTAGGTTTTTGAAATCCGCACAAATCATCCTTTTAAGCATCGTGGCCGCCTGCGCCTATGGCGTAATCCACGACGAGGTTACTGTTCGACTTTGTCTCGAATATTTCTCGATTGCCCACCCCCCGTTATTCCACACGGGCTCGCCGACTCTCTTGGCTATGTGTTGGGGAGTCGCGGCGACCGCTGGCCTTGGCGCGGTCTTCGGTAGTCTTCTAGCTCTCGTATCGCAATCCCGCGGCGCCGCTCCTTATCCTATCCGCCGCCTTGGGCGGTCAATTCTTGCTCTTCTCGCTTTCATGGGGATATCGGCGTTATTAGCGGGCATCGGAGGGTACCAGCTGGCGCAACGAGGATTTATCTCTCTTCCTACTAGATTGGCTGGGGCGATTCCAGCCTACCAGCATGATCGCTTCATGGCGGTTTGGTTTGCTCACGGGGCGAGTTATCTCGCTGGTTTATCTGGGGGCGCGTTACTCTGCTTTCGAGTATGGCGAGCTCGCGGTCGACCTTCTGTCATTTCGGTGTTTCCCCAAACCTTTGCTGGAGCCGCGCGCGCCGCCTTTATCGCCGGTGTCGCAATCTACGTTGTATGGACTCGACTCTAACCTTTTCATCTTCGTGCCTCCGGCGAACGCTAATAGGACCGACACCTTCCCGCGCTGAGGGAACCTAACGAGCAATCCCGGCCGCCTTTAGCACGTCGCCAAAGTCGTCCGGGAGCGGCGCTTCGAACTCCGCGGCGACGCCGGTTCCTGGATGAACGAAGCCCAGTCGCCAGGCGTGGAGCATTTGGCGGGGAATATTTCTCGCGAGCTTAGGAGCGTAAAGTTTATCGCCGACAACCGGATGACCGAGGTGATGGAGGTGGACGCGAATCTGGTGGGTGCGGCCGCTGTGCAAGATGCATTGCACGAGACTCATCTCCTGCCCGCCGCGGAGCACTTCGTATTCGGTGACGGCGGCGCGGCCACGCGCTGAACGCGCTACACTCATGCGCTGCCGATGAATGGGATGCCGTTCGATCGGCGCGTCGATGCGGCCGCTTGGCTCTTTCAAGCGGCCGGCCACGATCGCCAAATAAACTTTCTTCATCGTGCGCGCGGCGAATTGCCGTGAAAGATCGCGATGCGTCGCATCGTTTTTCGCGACGACCAGACAGCCGCTCGTTTCCTTGTCGAGGCGATGGACAATCCCAGGCCGCTCTTTTCCACCGATGCCGGAAAGCGTGCGGCAATGCGCGAGCAGCGCATTGACCAGGGTGTGCGTTTGATTGCCCGCGCCGGGATGCACCACCATGCCGGCGGCTTTGTTAAGCACGAGCAAGTCGTCGTCTTCAAACAAAATCTGCAAGGAAATCGCTTCCGCTTCGGCTTCGATTTTTTCGAGCGGCGGGAGGGTTAATCGAATGCGGTCGCCGGTGCGAACGGTTTCGCGGACGCGCGGTTGCGCATCGTTCAGCCTAACGAATCCTTGCTCGATCAGCGCCTGCAAACGCGAGCGCGAGAAATCGCTCAGCTCGAGTGCGAGAAAACGATCGAGCCGCAAACCGGTTCGTTCGCGCGTCACTTCCAATTCGATCATGCGTCGATTTCTTTTCGCTCGCGGCGGCCGATGCTAGGCTGCGTCGCATGCCCGATTCTTCCGAGGTGCCGCCGCAAATTTGCCTGAGCTGCGGCGCGACTGTCGATCTGCCGGAAGCGGAACCGCTCGAGCGCGTGCCCTGCCCAGCTTGCGGCGAAACTTTGCGAATTGAGCGCGCCTTTGATCATTTTGTTTTGCTTGAGATGCTCGGCGTCGGCGGGATGGGCTCGGTTTATAAAGCGCGCGACACGCGGCTCGATCGCTTCGTTGCGCTGAAACTTTTGCACGCGGAATTGAGCGACGATCCGACGGAAGCGGCGCGCCTGGAACAGGAAGCGCGCGTGACCGCTTCGCTGAATCACCCGAACGCGATCCAGGTTTATTCGACCGGTCGCGCGCACGGACAAATTTATCTGGTGATGGAATTGGTCGATCACGGAAGTCTCGACGATTTGATGGCGGAAAAGCGGCGCGTGCCGGAAGAGCAATTGCTCGCGGCGGCCATCCAAGTGGCCAAAGGTTTGGCGGCGGCGCATGCGAAAGGCCTCATTCACCGTGATGTGAAACCGGCCAATATTCTCTTCTCCGACGCGCAGACCGCGAAGATCGGCGACTTCGGATTAGCGGTGGTGGCGGAGCAAAATTCCGAAACGCAAAATGAAATTTGGGGCACGCCGTACTATGTCGCGCCGGAGCGATTAGACAACGCGCCGGAAGATTTCCGGAGCGACATCTTCAGTTTGGGCGCGACGCTTTTTCATGCGTTGGCCGGCACGCCGCCGATCACCGCCGAGACGACTTCGGCGAGCGAGTTGCGGAAGTTGAAAGATCATCCGCCGGATTTGCATGCGCTCGCGCCGGATGTTTCGCGGACAACCGCGCGGCTGATCAACCGCATGCTCGCGCCCGATCCGGCCGATCGCTTTGCGTCTTATGCGGAGTTGATCGCGCAACTACAGCAAGCCAAGGACTCGTTAGGCAAACGCGGTAGCGGTGCGAAACAACTTTCGTTGATCGGGGCTGCGCTCGTGCTCGCGATCGTCGTTGGTGCGGCCGTTTATTTCATGCGCAAACCAAAACCTGCGGCACCGGTTGCGCTTGCAGCCGCGGCAACCGCGACACCCACGCCGGACAACAGCGCGGAACTTCGCCGCGAGGAAACCGCGCGCCGGAGCGCGGCCACGCGAGCGAAAAAGAAATTAGCCGCGGAGGCGGAAAAACGTGAAAGGGCCGATAACGACGCGCGCGAAGCAGAAAGAAAAAAACTACTCGCCGAGGAATCGCCCGCCTGGGAAAAAGCGCTGTCGGACGCGCAAAATAAAATCACTCTTTATGATTTTGCCGACGCGCGCGCCGCGCTCGACGCCGCGAAATTAACCGAGCCCTCTCTGGTCGAAGCGCAAACGACGGAACGAAAAAGAATCAGCTGGCTGGCAGATTGGAAGAAGCAATTGATCGCCGATCTCCGAAGCGGGCGCGTCGCCGTTCCGGTGAAAATTGGCAACGCGCAGTATCAAGGCGCGACGACCGCCGAGGATGCGCAAATTACTTTTCGCCTGCCGCCCTACGGCACGGCGGCGGTTGCGTGGACGAATATTCCACCGGCCGAACTTCTGAAGATGTCGACCTCGCTCATTCAAGCGAACTCGGGCGAGGCGGCCGACCGGCAATGGCTCGCGGCAATTTTCGCGCAAGCCTCCGGGCAAACGGCGCAGGCGGACTCGTTAGGCGCAGCCGCCGCGCAAGCGAAACCGGAATACGCCGCGGAATTGAAACAGTTTTTCCCAGCTCATCAGTAAGCACAGAACGTTCGTCCGTTTCTACGCGAGCGGCGCGTTCTGTGCTAGAATCGCCAAGCATGCCGCAATTTTCCTATCGCGCTCGCAACTCCCAAGGCGGCTTGGTTGAAGGCACGCTGGAGAGTGCCGATCGTTCGATGGCCATCCGCCAGGTCGAGCAGCTCCAATACATTCCGATTCGCATCGAAGCGCTCGGCGCCAGCCCGCAAGTGGTGCAGAGCACGGCCGGCGCGGCCACGTCGGCAGCGACGCAGAATCTGAAAATTCCGCACACGCAGTTGCTTATTTTTACCGAGCAACTGGCGCATTTATTGCAAGCAGGAATGACGCTCGATGAAGGCCTCTCCGTTCTGCAAAAACGTCTCAAGCATCCGCGCGTGCAGCAGATGACCGGCGCGCTTCATCAAGCGCTCGTCGATGGCCGGAGTTTCTCGCAAGCCTTGCGCGATTTTCCGCGAATCTTCCCGGCCATTTACGTGAACCTGATCGCGGCGGGCGAAGCGAGCGGCGCGCTCCCGGAGATTTTGAAACGCCTGGTCGAGCATTTGATGCAGGCGAAAAATTTGCGCGATCGCGTGCAGCAGGCGCTGATTTATCCGGCATTCCTCGCGCTGGCCGGCGCGGCGTTGATGACGATTTTCATCACCTTCATGGTGCCGCAATTGACGCAATTCATGACGCAAAATGGCGGGACGCTTCCGTTGCCCACGCGCATGTTGGTCAGCTTTCATCATGTGCTCACCGGCTACTGGTGGTTAGGCGCGATGATCCTGGCCGGTCTGATTGTCGGCGGTCGCGCTTTCGTCCGGACCGATGAAGGGCGCATCACGTGGGATCGGTTGCGCGTCTCCGTCCCGGGTTATGGTCGGATCATTCGCCATCGTTACTATGCGCAATTTTCGCGCACGCTCGGCACCTTGATGGAGAACGGCATCCCGCTCTTAAAAGCGCTCGATCTCGTCACGGAAATCGCCGGCAATCGTTATCTCGAACGAAAACTTGGCGACGTGCGCAAGGCGGTTATCGAAGGAGCGAATTTGTCCGTCGCGCTCGCATCGCAGCATTTGTTTCCGGAACTTTTCACCGACATGATGGCGGTCGGCGAACAAACCGGACACTTCGCGCAGACCATGCAAACGATCGCCGATGTCTATGAACGCGAGCTCGATCGCACGGTGCAAATCGTCTCCGCGCTCATCCCGCCGGTGATCATTGCGGTCATCGCGATCGTGGTCGGCTTCGTTGTTTACAGCATTCTTTCCGCGGTCTTCGAGATGACCAGCAGCCTGCAGGTCCGGCCGCACTAACGAATCATCGCCCTTCATGTTTCGACGGCTTTTCATTCTCGCGATTTTGCTGGCGCTCGCATCGCAGACGCACGCGCAGGAAGCGATCGGCGGCGATTTGCTGCCGCACAATCCGGCGACCGCAAAAGCCGATTTTACTTACAGCGCCTGGCTCGATTTGCGGCAGACCGCGACCGCCAATTCCACGCCGCAAAACGCGCCGTCCTGGGTTGAATCCGTCGATCTCGTGCCGGTAGCCGCGCACGGCGACGCGCCGGCCGGCACGATTTTTCGCATTCGCATTTCTCATCCGCGCGCGGATTTGCAGATGTTGCTGGTGCGCTTGTTCTTCGACGATAAGCCAACGAATCGTCCCGCGCTTTTGGCTTGGGACGAATCCGGCTCGCAAGTTTTGCATTCGCATCAGCTCGGCGCCGGCATCGATTTGCCGACATCGGACACGGTTGTTTTGCCGATGATCGGCGTCTCGTGTCTCGACGTGGAAGTGCCGGGCGACGGCACAACGGTGCGCGGGATTTTTATGGATTGGATGGTTAGCCAATTGACCGCGCATCCACTTTCCGCCGAGCGCAGCGATCTCATTCCGGAACCGTTTTCCGCCGCTGGACCACTGCATGCGCCGCAGACAGACACGGAAAAATTTGGAACCGTCACCGCAACGCTCGCGCCGGAAACGATCCGCATCGGCGCAAGCGTGCAGACTGGCGCGGCTTTTCAATTTGGCCTTGAAACTCAGCCACTGCTTGCGCTGCTCACCTTCGAAGTGGCAAGCGCGCGCATCGATTCCGCGCCGATCGTTTATCTGAATGGCGAAAACCTCGGGCCGGTTTCATTGACCTTGCCGGAGATGGCGGATCCGGGTTATCGCGGCGAAGCGGAACGACTCGTTAGGCCGATGCATTTTTCTTACACCGGCTGGCTGCGCGCGCAGAAGCTGGTGCCCGCGGCCAATCTCCGCAAAGGGACGAACGATCTGGTCGTGATCGGCGGTCCAGGAACGCCCGCGTCCGCGATTCGCGCGACGCAAATTCAACTGAAGTATCTCTGGGACAAATCCGATTATCTTTTGCAGACCGACCACTAAAGGAGGAAGTTTCCGGCCATGAGACGTCGCAACGAAAGTGCCTTCACTCTTTTGGAGATCATGCTTGTGGTCATGATCATCGGCCTGCTTCTCGGCACCGCCATTTATAAACTGCGCGGCAACGTCGAGATCAGCCGCAGCGTGGCCGTGCAAAGCTCGCTGCAAAGTATCAAGACGCAGCTCAAGCTCTACGAAAGCTTGAATGGTTTTCCGCCGACGACCGAACAGGGTTTGCAGGCGCTCGTCGCTCAGCCGCAGGGCGAACCGCAGCCAACACGCTGGACGCAATTTCTCGATTCCGTGCCGAAAGATCCCTGGGGCAAACCCTTCGTTTACGTCAGTCCCGGCCGGAAAAATCCGAATAGCTACGACCTCTATTCGTCAGGACCCGATCGCATTCCCGACACCGCGGATGACGACTGGGGCAACGAGTAGGCGCGGTTTCGCCTAACGAGTCGTTGGCGCCTTATTGATCCTGGCTTTCCTGGACTGCCCGCTGCTGCGCCGGGACTTCGGGATTGCGCTGGATGACACCGCGAACATGCGTCGGCGGCGTCGGTAACATCGGAATGGGCGCGGGCCGGATCGTATTCACAAACGGCGTCCCCGCGGGAACCGGAGGCGTGAATTGTTGCGGCTGCGGTTGGGGCGGAAGACTGGGAGCCGATTGCGCGAGCAACGCCTGATTGAAAGTGAGCGTGGCGAATTGGCCATCCTTCGAAATGGTCACCTTGGTTTCGCCGACACGATCCGACCATTCAATGTTGGAAACACTGTAGCCGTGCGAGTTCGGCGCCTTCGTGCTGAGATATTCCTTCATGTTTTTGTCCGTGCTGGAAGTGAGCGTGACCACTCCTTCGCCGGCCAGGCGCGCGGCGTTCGCGATGTATAAATCTTTCGCAAAATTGGGCGTGCTCGGCGGCGGCGCGATCGCGGTGGCGACGGCAAAAGGCGATTTGTTCAGCATCTCCTGATAACGCGAAAAACCGGGCCGCTTCGGAAGATCGTCCGCGCGCGCCACGATCGGCCAAAGAGCGACGCGCGCGAAAAGTGCGAGAACGTTTCGTTTCATTTTCCGGATTTCGGCGCGAACCAGCGCGCGACTTTAAACTTGCCGCGCATCATGGTCGCGTCCGTGGGATCGATCGCCAGATTCACGCTTTCAAAAACTACAAACGATTCCGGTTTCTGCACGTCGTAGAGAAATTGCACAAGCGGTTGCCAGGGACTTTTGGTTTCGATGCTGGCGAAAACCGATTGGTAATTATTGTTCGAATCGCTCGTGCCGATGGCGGGATTTTCGATGAGGACATTGCGCTTGCCGGCGGCTTGCCGCAGCTCATCCAAAAGCGTCGAAGCCTCGACCGGACTCTTCAAGGCCGGCTGATTTTTCTTCAGCCATTCATCGCGCTTTTGCCACATGATGCGCTCCTTCAAGAAAATAGTTTGTTGCGCGCGCTCCGCCTGTCGCTCGGCCAGACGCTCTTTCGCGCTGTGCAAAGCGCCGAAGAGCGAACTCCAGATGAGCAGATTGAGCAGAAGAAAAAGCGCGCCGCCGACGATCGCGGCCAGCATCCGCTCGCGTTGATTCATGCGTTGAAACCAGAGCGGCCAGGTCATTTCGGTTTTCCTTCCAAACGAAATTGCGCGTGGTTGTTCGGCAAAAGACGCGGCGCGGCCATCTCGAATTGATACGCTTTCAACTCCGAGTTCTTTTTCACTTTCTCGGCGAACTGATAGGCGAGCGCGGCCGAGTTCGCTTCGCCATCAACCGCAACCTGCCGCGCGGATTGGTTGAACTGCGTGATCTGCACATCCTTCGGCAGGCTCTCGGATAAATTATAGAGAAGCTCGATCGGATAATAATGCGGATCGATCGCGGGCGAGAGTGCCTTCCATTTCGTTTCCGTTTTTTTGATGAAAGCGGTCGCAGGCGCATCGCGGGAAACGCTGTTCTCAAGCAAGTGAATGCGGACTTCCACGAAGCCGAGATAAAGCGCGAAGAGAAGAAGGAGCGCCGCGTAAGCGCCGCCAATCCAAACCGCGCGCTTTTTCCATTCCGCTTGCCTAACGAGTTCTGCGCGGCGTCGCCGCCAATCGTCTGGCAGAAGATTTAATTTTGTGGCCGCGGGCGGCGTTTCCACTCCGATCAAATCCGCGCGACTAACGAACAATCCCTGAACCGTCTCCTGCAATTCGAGCAGGCCTTCATCGAGAAGAACAACCGGGAACGAAGTGTCGATGCCTTGCACCTCCGCGCTGAATGCGACCTCCGGCAGATTGCGTTGCAGTTGTCCCGCATCCGCGCCATCGAGCGAGCGGGTGAAACCGAGTTTGCCGTCTTCGCTAATCGCGCAAACGAGCGCTTCGTCTTCGCGATAAATTAAAAACGCGTGACCGCCGGCGGCGTGCGTGGCGATGCGTTGAGCGGCATAAACTGTCACCTGGGTCGGGATGTAATTATTCGCCAACAAAGGCGCGGCCAACTCCGAGAGCTTGGCGTTATGAACGGCGATGGCGGAGACCACGCTTCCTTCTTCGGTCTGCTCGATGATCTCGAAATCGGTCGTCACTTCCTCGGGCGAATAGGGCAACGCTTTCTCGATTTGGAGACGCACCATGCCGGTGAAGTCCTCGCTCTCCACCGTCGGCAAACGCAACCGCTGCGCGAGCACCGCCGTCAACGGCAACCCGAGCACGAGCTCCTGCGTGCCGTTCAATAATGGGACCGCTTCGTCGAGCGTCATGACGGGCTGCACGTCCCAGGCGCTTTCTTCGCCGATTTGCCGCACCACGTTCCAACCGTGCGCGGCCGGCATTAAAAATACCGGTGAAGGATCCGCAGTGGTCACAGTTCTTTCCAGGTAATCAGTTGCGGGATGGCGCCCGTTTTTCGCACGACCATTTGCACCACTCGTTTGACGTTGCCGGATTTGCCCACGCTGGTCACGCGCAGCACTTGATCCTTGAATCCCACCAACGGAGCAAGCTGTTTAAATTGCTCTGCGGTCAATCCAATCGCCACTCGCATATCGTCGATCGACTTGAATTGCGGATCGTCTTCCGTGCCCTCGATGCCATCGGGTCCGGCGCGCACGGTCAGAAATTGATCGACGATCGGTTCAGTCATTCCAGGCAACGACAAGAGCAAGTCCCGTGACGCCCACGCCAAATCGAGCGGGCCGGTGCTGTTCACGGTCAACTCAGAATCCCATCCGGGCCGCGAACAAAATTCACTCCAGCCGCGCACGCGTTTCAATTCGTCGATACGCGAAAGCAAAGTATTCGCGGGTCGATAATCGCCGTCGTTTTCCGCGCCGTTCAAGCGCACCAGATTATCCGGGTCCACCCAATCGAGCAGACAATCGATCATGTGATCGCGCTCATTCAGATCGATCCCTTTCACCTCCAGATATTTTCGGAGCAACTCGAGCCGCTGCGGATTTTCGCCGGCCACGACCCAATTCAAATTCAAACGACCGCCCTCGCCGGAGATGCGCGCTTCGTAAGTTTGTGTGCGGCTCGCGCCGCCGCGCAAGACGGGCGAGCCCGCGTTCACATCCGGATGCATCGCAATCTCACTGCCAGAGCAGGCCATCGCTTCCGCTTCCAACACGCGATTGGCGTTGCCATTGAGCGCGAGACGCGAATCGATTTGCAGCGCCCAGGAAATGACCATTCCGCTCAACAAAAATAATGCCCAAAGCGAGAGGAGGAGCGCGGCGCCTCCGCGTTCGTTAGGCCGGGAAGAGGCGCGTTTCATTTAAAGCGGCGTCCTTCCGAGCGCGATGATTGCTTCCCACGGAACGGTAGAATTCGTTCGGCCGATCGCCACTTTCACCAGCCGCGGCAGCGTCACGGTATCGGTCCATTTGTCGACCCAGGTGTTGAGACGCGGATCGTAATAGCGCAACTGCAAGCTCTGCACATTTTGGATCAACGAGATGAAATTTTCCGTGCTCGGATCGTCCGGCCGATCGGCGGGACGGCGCACAAAACCGATTTCCATTTCGTTGCGCGTCTTTGGCATCGGACGCACGCGCATGCTCACCCGATATTCGCCCACGGCATAACGCGTGAGCAATCCCGGGCCCGCTTCGCAAATCCAAGTAATCTCGTCGCGCGAACGATCGTCCAGTTTCAGCGGCTCGCCTAACAAGGCGCCGAGGCCGCCGGAAAGACTTTGCCATTGCGCGGAAAGAAGATTTTCGAATCCGGAGAATTGCGCATCGCTCGCGCTCGCTTCCGAGGAAATGCGCAAGGCGGTGACATTGGCTCGCACGAATCGGTAGATGGCCAACGACATCATCGCCAGGATGGTGACCGCGAGCACGATCTCCAGCAGCGTGAAGCCGCCGCGCGGAGAATTTTTAGCTCGAGCGATAAACATAAAATTCCACCTTGCGCGACTGCGCGACGCCGCCGCGTTTCCATTCCGCCCGTAACGTGACGAGATTTATCCCGGCCAGCTCGACATCTTTTTCGTTTTTCAATCCCGCCGGCCCGCTCGTCTCCACTAGCGTGACCACGCCATAGCCGGTATCGACTTTCGATTCGTGCTTCGCGTCCGGCGTTCCCGGGGTCGCCTGGATTTCCGCCATGCGATTGCTCAGCACCTGGCGGACTCGATCTTCCTGTTCGCTCAAAGCGGTCGCGTTCATGCAATTCTGCACCGCGCGTCCGAGCGCGAGCGTGCCGACGACGAAAATCGTTAGGCCGATCAGCACTTCATAAAGCGCGAAGGCGTGCCGCCGATTTCTATTTCGCTGCATAACGCGAAAGGTCCGGCCGCGCGGTCAGCGGCGAATAACTGGCCGTCCACGAACCGTAAACACCTTTGTAAGAAACGATCGCCGGTTCGCAAGTTCCGGTCGGCCAAAATGCCCAGCGCGCCGGCGGATCGTCGACCAGGGCCGCGGGCAATTTCAATAAAAAGGCGTCGCCTCTTTCCAAGCGCAAACTGGCAATCGGCGAAGGATCTTCACCTTTCAAAACCGTTTCCGGGCGCACCGTCAGTTCGCTTTTATCCCAAACGATAAGGTAAGTCCGATGGTCGTTGACGCTGCGTTCCTGCGCAGTTTGGACGAGGTCATTCATGCGATCGAGCGAGCGCTGCAAACGACGATTGTGCATCACGCCATTCAAGCTCGGCACCGCCAGACCGAGTAAAAGCAGCATGATAAAAACAGCGATCGCGATCTCAATTAAAGTGAAGCCGCGCTCATTTTTCGCCACGAGCGAACTTAATGCCACGGTGATTAAGCACAAGAAGCGCCACGCCTCGCAGGCAATCTGCCGCTAAAAAAACGCAATCAATCGACAGCGAGCCGCAGAACCCTGCGTTAAAGTTTTCCGGTGAAGGAAGGTTTGGTTACATTGCGAACGATGGATTCCACTTCTGCGCGATCTCCGCGGCCTTCCGTCGCACGCGTTTCGCGCGTCGCCAAAAATGGCAAGAGATCCGGAGTGCGCATCGTTCTTTTGTCGCTCGCGGTTTTCTCGGTCGTGGCGGTTCTCGTCTGGCAAGGCGTGACTTCGCACGGCGAGCCTGACCCTTTGCGCCCGCAAACCAGCGCGACCGTCGCGTTCCTCGATATCGGCGTCCTCGTTTTTCGCGAAGGACTGGAATGCATCCTCGTGTTGGCGGCGATCACCGCCAGCATGGTCGGCGCGAAAAGCGCGCATCGCCGGCCGGTTGCGATCGGCGCGGCGGTGGCGTTCGGCGCGACCTTGGTGACATGGTTCATCGCCGTTGGAATCATGGGGCAACTAACCGAAAGCGTGCCCGCCCTCGATCTGCAGGCGGCAACCGGATTGCTCGCGGTCGTCGTGCTGCTCGTGATCATGAATTGGTTTTTTCACAAAATTTATTGGGGCGGTTGGATTCGCGCGCACAATCGCCGCCGCAAAACTCTGCTGGCCAACGCCTCTTCTTCTTCCACGCAACGCCGCCTTTATTGGGGCTGCCTTTTGCTCGGCTTCACTTCGCTTTATCGCGAAGGCTTCGAGGTCGTTTTGTTTTTGCAAAGCTACAAACTGCGGCTCGGGGGCGGCGTGGTTTTGGAAGGCGCGCTCCTCGGGCTCACGCTCTCGGCGTTCGTCGCCATCCTCACTTTCGCGCTGCAAAAGCGATTGCCGTATCGCAAAATGTTGATCACGACCGGCATTCTTCTCGGCGTTGTCCTGCTCGTGATGGTCGGCGAGCAAGCGCAGGAAATGCAGCTCGCGCATTGGATTTCCACGACACCGATTCCGTGGCTGGAAAATATTATTCCCGGCTGGATGGGAATGTGGTTCGCGCTCTTTCCCACAGTGGAAACTTTAGCCGGGCAGGCGCTGGCCGCGTTTCTGGTCATCGGCTCGTATTATGGCGCGAGCATGTTGCGCCGATCGCCGCCGGAGGAAGACGCGGCGCTGCCCGACGCGCTCGAGACGGAACAGGCCGGCTAATTTTTATCGACGCTATATTTGCCGGGCCCGACGAAAAGGAGCCCGAGCAAAATTAGTCCCAACTCGACCGCCGCGATATTCCCGCGCAACGTTCCGCCCTGCATCGCGCCGAGGACGTGCACGAGAGTGATCGCGAGAACCAGCAATACGCCGGGCCGAAAGAATAATCCGAAGATCATCAACGCGCCGCCCAGACAACCCAAAGCCGCGCCGAGAAATCCCCAAATTTGAAAATGAGAATGCAAACCGAGATTGCGAACGCCGCTGCCGAAATTTGCCCAGCGCGAAGAACCGGCCAGCAGAACCGGTCCGGTCAGAATGATGAAAAGCACACCGAGACTCACGCGCATAATGAGGAGCCCGGTCTCTCGATATTTTGCCAGAAACTGCATTCGCATCGCGCGACGCTGAACGGATCAAAGACAGATTGCAAATGAAAGGCGCGCGCCGAATCATTCCATCGTGATCACGAAAGCAGTCTTGCTCGCGGCGGGTCGCGGGACGCGCATGCGCGAACTGACGAGCGATCTGCCGAAGCCGATGTTGCGGGTGCAGGGGAAGCCGATTTTGCAACACATCATCGAAGGAATGCGAGCGGCCGACGTGACTGATTTTCTCCTGGTGGTCGGCTGGCGCGCCGAGGTGGTGCGCGATTTTTTTGGCGACGGATCGGCGTTCGATGTGCGCATCGATTACCAAACACAAGTGGTGCAGGACGGGACCGGAAAAGTGGTCGAGCTCGCGCGAGATTTTTGCGGAGGCGATTCGTTTTTGTTGAGCTACGGAGACATCCTGCTCGATCCCGCGCACTATCCCCTGCTCGCGTCACCGGCCGACGATGTCGAGGCAATCATCAGCGTGAAACGAAGCGACGATGTGAGCAAAGGCGGCGCGGTTTTCGTGAACGAAAATTTCGAGATGACCGACTTGCGCGAGAAGCCGAAACCGGGCGAGCCGACAAGTCCGTGGTATAACGCGGGCGTTTACGCATTTCGTCCGAGCATTTTTGAATTCACCGCCCATCTGCAAAAATCGCCGCGTGGCGAATTCGAATTAACTGACGCGATCCGCGAGTTGGCGTTAACGGGAAAAAAAGTGCAGGCGCTGGAAATTACCGGACGCTGGGCGGATGTCCGCGATCCCGAAGTTCTCCAGCAACTGAACGCCGAGTAGATCGTCGCTAAGGCGCGTCTTCGATCGCATCTTCCGGCAATTCTTCACCGATCTCTTCTTCGATTTCGCGACGGCGTTTCGGCGAAAGCCAGGGCCGCAGAAATCCATAAAGCAGGTAGGTGAGGAAGACGATGGCCGCCATCCATTGATAAAATTTTACGGTCACGGCCAGGAGCGCGATCAGGAAAAGAAAGCGCGGGACGGACTGCGTGGTGCGCCAGTTAACCGCTTTGAAACTCGGATACTGGAACTTGCTGAACATCATGAAGGAGAGAAACAGCATCAAAGGCGGCAGCGCGTATTTCCATCGACCGATCGTGCGCTGACCTTCATCGAGCCAAAGCATGAAGAGCGTGATGGAAACAATCACGCCGGCCGCGGCGGGGATGGGAAAGCCGGAGAAATTTTTGCTCGCGCCGCTCGAGCCATTGGCCGCGACGCAGTTGAAGCGCGCCAGGCGCAAGGCGCCACAGGTGAGATAAACAAACGCGATCATCCATCCGAGGTTTCGGAATTCTCCGAGAACGATCTGATAAACGAGCAGCGCCGGCGCCATTCCGAAAGAAACAATGTCGGCTAACGAGTCAAATTCGCGCCCGAATGCGCTGTCGTGTCCGCCGAGACGCGCGAGCCGGCCATCAAGAAGATCAAAAACGCACGCAGCCAGGATGAACCAAATGGCGTCGTGAAATTTCGCCGCCGCCAAAATGAAATCGCTGTCCTGCGCGCCGTCATAAATTCTCAGCACCGCCGCGAAGCCGCAGAAAAGATTGCCGGCCGTCATCAAATTCGGCAGCAGATAAATCTTAGGATTTTGATCGTTCATCACGATGCAAGCCGCGCGATAAGGCTCGCTCCGCCGCGGACCCGGTCGCCCACTTTCACCAACACGGTCGCGCTCAGCGGCAAATAAACTTCCGTGCGCGAGCCGAAGCGGATCATGCCGAAACGCTCGCCCTTTTTCAATTGATCGCCCACTTTCGACCAGCCCACGATGCGCCGAGCGATCGCGCCGGTAAGTTGTTTCACCACCAGGGTAGCGCGCGGATTTTCAAACGCCCAGGTCATCGATTCGTTCTTCCCGGAACAATCCAGGCTGCGCGCATCCAGGCAGAGTCCTGCTCGATGTTCGCGATAGGTGATACGGCCATCGATCGGTGCCCGATTCGTGTGCACGTCGAAAACCGAAAGAAAAATGCCGACGCGTTTCATCGGGGTCTTCAAGACATCGAGTTCCTCTATTTCACTAATGTCGGCCACGACACCATCCGCAGCCGCCACGACACCGTTGTCGTCACTTGGAACGACCCGCTCCGGATCTCGAAAAAACGCGAAGGTGTAGCCGATCAGGATTAACCAAACGACCGCGAGCCACGGAAAGAAAAGCCAGGTCACGGCCGCGAGCAGGAAAAGCACGGCGAGAATCCATCGCGCTTCGGCGAGCGTCTGATATCGCATAGAGCGGCGACACCTTCGCAACAAGGCGATTTAGGTCAAGGCGGGAAGGCCGCGACAAATTTATGGGTTTTATAAACGTTGGCCCGCGTCGTGCTTTTCTGGAGACCGGTGATTTGTTTATTTCCAACCCAGCGAAGCTTCGCGTCACCCAACCCACGGCATCGGGTCGCTCGGCATCGTCTCCTTGCGAAAAGACACGAGCAAGCCATGACGCTCGTGGAAATCGCGATCGCCGTGGCCTTGCTCGGCTTGGTCGCAGCCGGAGCTATCGCCAGTCTGATCGCACTGAACAAAAACGCCGTAAGCACGCGCGTTATGAGCAGCGCCCGGGAAATTGTGCAGCGCAATATCGAAGCGGCCATGGGCGCGCCCTTCAGCTCCACGGTCGAGCCCGACATTCTCACGAAAACAAGCAGCCAAGGTGTCGCGTGGAACGATGACGGCAGCGGCAATCCCGTCGCCGTCTACACCAGCCGGGATGGCAAGACAGTTATCACGGGGAGCCTAAAGCGCGCGGTCGTAGCGCAAGCTAACTCAGCCAGTGCGGATCTCCGCCGGATCACCTTCCATCTCGATTACATTCTCTTCGGCCGCAATCTTAGCTACGAAGTAACTACCGTCCGGGCGATGGATCGATGAAACGCAAACTCTCTAACTCAGTTACTGGCTACACCCTGGTAGAAATCTGCGTAACTATCGGCATTCTCACTCTGGTCGGGCTTGCCGGTTACGCAATGCTAATGAGTTCAACCACGCTCCTGGCCAAGAACATCTCTTTGAATTCTTCCAATGTGGTTACGCGTTCAACTCTCGATCGCATTTTTGCCGAGCTAAATCAGGCCAACCGCATGCCGACGCTGATTAATACCGATGGATCTGCCGCCAGCGGCACGGGGCCAGCCGCCGGAGTTATCTTCGACCTCTACGTCGGCGGGCCTTTCATCGTGGGTAATCCTGGTGCCGGCCTTTCCGCCACCGCCACTACTTTCAAGATGTTTTACTCGACCGACTCGCTCGCAAGTCCACCTCAGCCACAAAAGAATGACGTCGTGATCATGGACGGCGCCACCCGCGCATTGGTCAGTTCTTCCACAATCGGCTCCATGTCGGCGCCGATTCCGAATCCTTCGCCTAGCTCGGGCAAAATGGTGACGGTAACTCTGCAAGCGAAGCTGGGGACTTACACCAACCCGGCAGTTGATTCCGGGACCGCCATACCTTGGAGCTCCGCCACTCAGGAGACAGCCTACCTCGTTCACCGGGAGGCCTTCCTTGTGGTGCCGATCCAGGGAACTACGGGACCCGCCGAATTACGCCTCTACCCGGATGCCGAAAACATTACCGATTATAGCAACCCCACCAGTTACATTGTCCTGACCCGTAACATCGGAACGAAAACCGTGGCCGGCCTCTCCGAGAATAAGCCATTTTCGATAGTGACCGAGAACGGTAGCACCTTCCTAAACATCGCCATGCGAGTAGAAGATCAACAATTTAACAAGGTTTTGGCATCGCAACAGAACAGCGAATTCAACACCTTCCTGCGAATAGACACTATGGTGCGACCCCGAAACATTCCATCCTTATGAGAACCTTCGACAAAGACAAAACCCGAGCATCAGCCTTGGTTATCACCATGCTGGTTATTTTTCTGATTACTGTTTCGATCGGGATAGCCATGAATATCACCACGAACACCGTGCGCCAGACCGATTCCAGTCGCGATTTTTCGGCCCTGCGCAGTGCGGCCGAGGGAGCCTTGGATTACGGATACGGAGTTTGGGCTAAGCGAATCAACACCCTCTATGCACCAGTTAAAAACTCTGATCTGAAAGCTTCGCTCGGCACTCCTCCATCTTTCGCTCCATTTACCTACGCCACCACGCTAACGGTGCAGGGTACCGACCAATACGGCACGCCTAATGCAACCACCTCCGCAGCCACTTCGCCGCCGCCCGTCAATGTCAATCTCGACAACTATCCCGGTTGGATCGGTCGGAACAGCAGCTATGTCGCCAACGTGAAGCTGTCAGGCAGCCGCAATATGGAATACCAGATAAAGCGCGCCTTCAACTACACCGTTGTTCCCTTGTTCCAGGCGACCGCCTTCTTCGAAGACGATCTCGAACTTTACCATCCGGCGACCATGACAATTGGTGGGTTAGTCCACACTAACAACAAAGCCTATGTTAGTTCCTCTTCGGCCGGGGAACTGACTTTTACGGGCCATCTATCTTATTCCACCTCCAATGGATATTTGGACAATGTGGATCCCCCGCAGTCCAGCACCTGGAGCGGCTGGTCTCCTAATAGCGAGATCGCGCCGACCTATTCAGGCGGCGGGAAAGACCAGCAGGTCGACCAAGTGGCTAGAATCGAGCCTCTCGGGGCGGACGCCAGTACGTTGATCGATACCAAAGATACCAATCGCAACAATGACAGCATGCGTGAATTGATCGAACCGCCCGACACCTACGTAGATCCTAAAACGCAAAAGATTGTTACAGCCTCGGCCTCGACCGATCCCCCGTCTATCGCCGACCGACGCCTCTACAATAAAGCGGGAATTCGTATCAGAGTAAGCGGCTCTACCTATACCATAACCACGGCTAACAGCACTTCCTTAAGCACGAACCAGATAAACGCACTAAAGGGCGCGCTCAGTCAGCAAAGCATTTATGACCGGCGCGAGGGAAAAACGGTCGACCTGACCACACTTGATATAGCCAAGGCCAGCGCCGATCTCACAAAAAATGGGAAGAAAACTGATGACGGTCCGTTACAAGATTCTACGTTCAACAATATTATCTACATTGATGACGTCAGTGGCTCATCCTACACCGATCCCCAGGCGATCCGCCTAGCGAACGGTAGCACACTTCCTTCGGGCGGCCTTACGGTGGCAAGCGAAAATCCGGTTTACATCCAAGGAGACTATAATACCCAAGGAACGCGCGTATCCTCTGCCGTTTTTGCCGACGCGGTGACGATTCTCTCAAACTCCTGGAACGATAGTAACTCCTCGAGCTCGCTTTCCAGCCGCAATGCCAGCGACACCACGATCAATACCGCTATTGTGGCCGGTTTCCTGCCTTCGGGCTGGACGAATCCGGTCACCGGAGCGACTTACGGTTACTCCGGCGGCTTGAATAACTTCCCTCGTTTTCTGGAAGACTGGTCTAATAATACCTTTAACTACACTGGCTCAATGATTGAGCTTTTCACTAGTCAGATCGCAACGGGCGAGTGGGATACCGGAAGTACATACGTCCCGCCAAAGCGTGTCTGGAATTTCGATTCGAACTTCGTCGACACTCCGCCGCCGGGAAGCCTCGAAGCTGTAACAATCGCACGTGGCGCGCTTGTTCGTTACTAACTGCAGAAGACTTAGCATGAAATACCTCATCGGTTCTTTGACCTTCTTCCTCGGCTTTACCTCGGTCTCGGCGCTGGCTCTTAGCCTCTCGCCTAACGAGCTCCCGACGAACACCAGTGGGCCGGTGATTAAGCGCTATTATTTTCAAGACGAGGGCAAACGTCTGACCTTTAGGATCGATGGGAAGATGGCGGTGAGTGGAAATAGCGACTCGGTGGCTTTCCGTTTCGATGATTTGCCGGCCGCCGCCATGAAAATAGTTCGCTCGCAGATGAAACCGGCGATCGCCTTCGACGAAAAGAATCTTCCGTCCTATCGCGCGACCGCGCGAGCCCTGCTTGCCCCTGAAGCGATTAATGTGGAAGTGGCTGAAGAGATTCCGAACGCCATCGCCATCAATGGCTGGACCAGCCATCAGTTTGTCCTCACCTATGATCTGTTCGGTCTTCATTACCGGCGCAGCATTACGTTTCTGAACTACAGCGAGAAAGAGCAGTTCATCGTGGATGTCGTGAGCGGTCCGGAAGATTACGGGAAAGTTTACGCGCGTGGGTATCGCGTGCTCAATTCGCTCTCCGATACTCCGCTGGCGACGGCCGGGCCGACCTAATTTAGGGTTGAGAAAATCGAAGCGCCGCTGGGTATGACGGCCGACCATTTGCAAATCCGGGCATGCCCTTTTGTTCGACGATATTCTGCCTGGCGAGCACAAGATGGTGGGCCCGCGGCCGAACGCGTCTCAATATTTAGCGGACGCTCGACCCAGATATTCGTTTGTCTCCCGGCCTGTTCCCGCATATATTTCGGAGCCGTCATTCGACGGCCCCTCTATGCTCCAGGACCAAGACGAATTCTCCGCCGCCAAGGCCACCCGCGACGCCGCTGTCGGCGTTAAGGAATCCCAGAAATACGACGCTGCTCAGATCGATAAACTCGAAGGGCTCGAAGCCGTCCGGAAGCGTCCCGGAATGTATATTGGAGATCCGGATGAACGCGGATTGCACCACTGCGTTTTCGAAGTTTTAGACAACTCAATCGACGAACATCTGGCCGGTTACTGCAGCAAAATCGACGTGAGCGTGCATGTCGATGGCTCGGTTTCCGTGCGCGATAACGGGCGCGGCATTCCCGTCGACATGCATCCGAAATTCAAGATGCCCGCGGTCGAGCTGGTGCTGACGAATTTGCACGCCGGCGGAAAATTCGGGCAAGGCGCTTACAAATATTCCGGCGGTTTGCACGGCGTCGGCGCGAAATGCGTCAACGCGCTTTCCGATTGGTTCAAAGTGGAAGTCTCGCGTGACGGGAAGGTTTACCACATGGGTTTTGAGCGCGGGAAGACGACCGAAAAATTGAGCGTCATCGGCGAGCTGCGAAATAAGAAGAGCACAGGAACGCTGATCACGTTTTTGCCGGACGCGACGATCTTTACGATTACCACCGAATTCAAATTCGAGCGGCTGGCCTCACGCCTGCGCGAGCTGGCTTTCCTGAATCCGGGACTCGAAATAACCCTTGCCGACGAGCGGACGGAGACGCCGCGAAAAGAGACGTTTTTCTACAAGCACGGCATCGAAGAATTCGTCAAACAACTTGGCGAAAACAAGTCGGTCATTCATTCAAAACCGGTCGTGATCTCGCGGCAGCGCGATGAAGTTTTTGTCGATGTCGTGCTGCAGTATAATGACAGCTACAACGATCAAATTTTGCCGTTTGCGAACTCGATTCCGAATCCGGATGGCGGCACGCATTTAACCGGCTTCCGCACCGCTCTCACGAAAGCGGTTAATCAATACGCGAAGTCGAATAACCTGATGAAGGACAAGGATCCTTCGATCTCGGGCGACGATGCGCGCGAAGGCCTCGTCTGCGTTTTGAGCATCAAACTGCCGAATCCGCGCTTCGAATCGCAAACGAAAGTGAAGCTGGTGAACACGGAGATCGACGGAGTCGTGAACTCGGTCGTCTACGACGGGTTGATGACTTATTTCGATCAGAATCCGCCGGTGGCGAAACGCATTTTCGAGAAAGTGCTGACGGCCGCGCGTGCGCGCGAAGCGGCGCGCAAAGCTCGCGAGACCATTCGCAAAGGTGCGCTCACCGGCGGCGGTTTGCCTGGGAAATTGGCCGATTGTTCTGAGCGCGATCCGGAACTCACCGAGCTTTACATCGTCGAGGGCGACTCCGCTGGCGGCTCCGCCAAACAGGGACGCGATCGTCGTTATCAGGCGATCCTTCCGATCCGTGGAAAATTGATCAACGTCGAAAAAGCGCGGCTCGATCAGGCGCTGAAGAACACGGAAATCCAGTCGATGATCACCGCCATCGGCACCGGAATCGGCAAGCCGAAAGAGGAAGGCAACGGCGTCGTTTCGACGAAGGACGAAGGCACCTTCGATATCGGCAAACTGCGTTACGGCCGCATCATTATCATGACCGACGCGGACGTGGACGGCTCGCACATTCGCACGCTCTTGCTGACCTTTTTCTATCGGCAAATGACCGAGTTGGTGCGCAGCGGAAAAATCTACATCGCACAGCCGCCGCTCTATCAAATTAAACGCAAAAAGCGCGAGGAATACGTCGAAGACGACGTGCAGTTAAACAAGATTTTGATCTCGTTAGGCGCAGAAGATGTGCGCTTGAAAAATCTCGCGGACGACAAGGAAGTTTCGACCGCACAATTGAAAGACATCCTCGAATCGCTCGAGCGCTTGTCCAAGCTGAGTGAGTCGATTCGGAGGCACGGTGGCGACTTCGAAACCTTCCTCGGCCAGCGCGAAGCGAAGTCCGGGAAATTGCCCGCCTACCTCGTCAAAGTGCGCGATGGCAACGACGAGGCCGTTCATTATTTTCACGACGAAAAGGAAGTGCGCGAATTCCATCAGGAAAATCTCGACCTCAATCTTTTCGATGACGACACGCAGCAGGAATTGTTGCCGCTCGCATCCGCGCCGGCCGCGACGAAAACCAACGGCGCCAATCGCCGCCGCGGAAAATTAGTCGAGCTGCACGAGTCGACCACGATTCAAAAAATCATGACCGAACTCGCGCGCAAGGGCCTGAAGGTCGACCACTACGCCGCGAGTGATCGTCCGATCTTCGATCTCATCGAAGGCGAAGGAGACAAAGGCGTTTCGCATCCGCTCTTTTCCATCCCGGAGATCTTCCAAAAAATTCTGGAAATCGGACGCCGCGGGGTGCAGATCAAGCGCTTTAAAGGGCTCGGCGAAATGAACGCGAAAGAGTTGTTCGAGACGACGATGAATCCGGAGAAGCGGAAGCTGCTTAAAGTTGATCTGAACGACGACAACGCGGTCGAAGCCGACCAAATGTTCTCGAAATTGATGGGCGATGTGGTCGAACCGCGCCGCCAATATATCGAAGACAATGCGCTCAACGTGCGCAATCTCGACGTCTGATTTCTGGACAGGATTTACGGGATTTTCAGGATTGAAGATGGACGATTCGCACGCACTCACCGAGCAAGTGATCGGTTGTGCAATGAAAGTTCATCGGACGCTTGGTCCTGGCTTTTTGGAATCGGTTTATCTCAATGCGTTTGCCTACGAATTGCGACGAGATGGATTGGGCGTGGAGGTTGCGCAACACATAAAAGTTCGTTACGAAAATGTGATCGTTGGCGATTTTATCGCTGACCTTGTCGTGAATGATCATCTGCTTCGTAAACTCAAAGCAGCAACCTCGGTCACGAAATCCGACGAGGTCCAACTTGTTAAATTATCTCGTCGCGACAAATCGCGATTACGGTCTGCTTTCAATTTCGGAACCGCGAGTTTGCAGTTCAAACGTAAGCATCGCCTAACGACTCCGCATCCGGAGCAAGCGAATCTTCAATCCTGAAAAATCCTGTTAATCCCGCCCAACAATTCCCGTGTATAACCCGAACGAAAAAATAGAGCCGATCAACGTCGCCGAAGAAGTCTCGAGGTCGTTCCTCGATTACTCGATGTCGGTCATTATTTCGCGCGCGCTGCCGGATGCACGCGATGGATTGAAGCCGTCGCAGCGCCGCATCCTTTTTGCGATGCACGATCTTTCGCTCTTCCCGAATCGCCAGCATCGCAAATGCGCGAAGATTTGCGGCGACACCAGC
>CAXSCV010000027.1:0-37482 GCA_964235895.1 uncultured Chthoniobacterales bacterium | reverse complement strand
GTTCGTTGCACATGACCATTCAGACCGCGGTCTTGATCGAAACGCTGGTCGATCTTGGCGCCGATGTGCGCTGGTGCTCGTGCAATATTTTCTCGACGCAAGATCATGCGGCGGCGGCGATCGCGAAGACGGGCGTGCCGGTCTTCGCGTGGAAGGGTGAGTCGCTCGAGGAATATTGGTGGTGCACAAATCAGGCGATCTCGTTCCCGGACGGCAAAGGTCCGCAGCTCGTGGTCGATGATGGCGGCGATGTGACGTTGTTCATTCACAAAGGTTACGAGCTCGAAGAGGGCAGTGATTGGATCGAGAGCGAATCGACCAGCCACGAAGAGAAAGTGATCAAGGATTCGTTGCGCGAAATCAAAGCGGAGAATCCGTACCGCTGGCACGAGCTGGTCAAGGAGTGGCGCGGCGTTTCCGAAGAGACGACCACCGGCGTGCATCGCCTCTATCAAATGCTGCAAGCCGGCAAGCTCCTCGTGCCCGCGATCAACGTAAACGACACCGCCACAAAGTCGAAATTCGACAACCTCTACGGCTGCCGACATTCGTTAGTCGACGGTTTGAATCGTGCGCTCGACGTCATGATCTCCGGCAAAGTCGCGGTCGTCTGCGGTTACGGCGATGTCGGAAAAGGCTGCGCGCAATCGCTCCGCGGCCAAGGCGCGCGCGTCATCGTCACCGAGATCGATCCGATCAATGCGCTCCAGGCCGCGATGGAAGGCTACGAAGTCACCACGCTCGAAGACACGTTAGGTCGCGGCGACATTTACGTCACCACCACCGGCAACGTCGACATCATCACTTTCGAGCACATGGCGAAGATGAAAAACCAGGCGGTCGTGTGCAACATCGGCCACTTCGACAACGAAATTCAGGTCGACGCTTTGAACACTGCGAAAGGTGTGAAGCGCACCAACATCAAACCGCAGGTCGACAAATACACCTTCGAAGATGGCCACGAAATTTTCATGCTCGCCGAAGGTCGTCTGGTGAATCTCGGATGCGCCACCGGCCACCCGTCGTTCGTCATGTCGAACAGCTTCAGCAATCAAGTCCTGGCGCAGCTCGATCTCTGGGCCGGCAAGGACAAATACAAAGCGGGCGTTTACATCCTGCCCAAGAAACTCGATGAAGAAGTCGCGCGTCTGCACCTCGAAAAAATCGGCGTGAAACTGACCAAGCTTTCGCAAAAACAAGCCGAGTATCTCGGCGTGCCAATCGAAGGACCGTATAAGTCCGAGCACTACCGCTACTAGTCGTTAGGCCAACTCTGTTTCAGAAAACGCCGCCGGAGAAATCCGGCGGCGTTTTTTGTTCGCGAGGTAAATCTGAACCCGTCGCCGGAACTTATTGCGGACTGGGCGTTGGTGTTATTTCTGATTCCTGCACACTCGGCGACTCGTTAGGCGGAGACGATTCTTCGACCGGCGTCGGTGCCGGCGTCGGCGAATATTCGTCGGCATAACGAACGCGGTATCGGACGGAGTATTGCTCCGGCGCAGCAGGCTTGCTTCCGTCGAAACGTTCCCGCGGCAGAATCCAATCGGACCATTCATCGGTCACTTTCTTCGGCGCGGGCGGAAGCATGACCGTGAAAACCTGTCGGCTCTCGTTCTCTGTGCCGGCCGTGATTTCCCGGCTCGCGTCGCTCGAATTTAATCGAGCCCAGGCTCTGACGGAAATGGACTCGTTAGACTTGTTCGCCTCGCTCCAGCGCATGTCGGAGTAGGCGCGATCCGAAGTGCTCGCCACCAACGCGACGCTGAAGCCGGCCTTTTGCAAATCCAACGCGGAACGACCATTCGCCGGCACTTTCGTTTCTATTTCGAGCGCGAGATTTTTCCCGTCGATCAACGGCGGATGATCCGCGGTGGCGTAGCCGATGGCGCCACCACCCAAAACCAGCGCGGCCATGGCGAGCAAGGAAATGCCCAATCGCTTGAGGAAGCCGGGAAAGCCAAGACCAGAAATATTCAGACTAACGAGTAATCCGGCGACGAAACTGAGAATGAAAGCGAGCGGTGCCCAGAGGCCGACCGCGGCGCAGGCGCGACCGCCTTCACGGGCCGAAACGTGATGCCATTCCATGGCCCAATCGGACACCGGCAGCGAAAGCGCGGCGCCCGCCAGGCCATTGATCACGGCGACGAAAAGCGCGACGGGCCAGCGCTTTGGTTTTGGTGTGGCATGATCGACGGTCGGATCTGTGGCGCTCATCGTTTGCTCGCGGTACACGGTTGCTACCGAATGGATCGGCGAAGCGCGAGCATTCTTCGCCGGGAACTGCGCGTTATCTCCGAAACGCGAATTGAAACTCCGTTTGCTGCAACGGATCGAACGTCGTTTTCGATTCGACTAATGAGAGCCGCAAAGCGCGCAACATTCGAATGCCGCGCTCGAGACGATCGGGCCGGACAGAATACGGCACGGGCAACAAGGTGTGACGACGATAACGAGTGGAATATGTTTTCATGTCCGCGATCATGAACGGGCCGGTAGGACATCGACTGTCCTAGCGGAAAACTTTTTGGATTTTTTTGTGATCGCTAAACAGACGGCAAAATCGCGCGCGCCACGCGTGACCGGATATTCGCGGCCGCCACTCGAGCGGATGATGTCGATTCACGCGCAGTTGAAATCCGATCGGTTTCCGAATTGCCGAAGGATCGCGGACGAGCTCGAGGTTTCGTCGAAGACTATTCAGCGCGACATCGATTTCATGCGCGATCGGCTTGGCTTGCCGATCGAATACGATCCGCTCCGTTTCGGTTTTCATTACACCGAAGAGGTGACGAGTTTTCCGAGCATCGAAGTTTCGGAAGGCGAAGTGGCCGCGCTCTTTGTCGCGCAAAAGGCGCTCGCGCAATATCGCGGGACGCCGTTCGAGCGACCGCTGCGATCGGCGTTCAAAAAAATCGCGGACGGTCTGCGCGAGCGCGTCTCCTTTTCCTGGAGCGACCTGGAGGAAGCGATCTCCTTTCACAGCGCGGGCGCGAGTGTGGCCGATCTGGAGTTGTTCGAAAAAGTGAGCCAGGCGGTGATGCGCTCGGTCGAGTTGGAATTCGAATATCGCAAGCTGCGCAGCAAAGGTTACGAGGCGCGCCGGGTCCGGCCGTTCCACATCGCTTGCCTGGAAAATCAGTGGTACCTCTTCGCCGAGGATCTGGAGCGAAAACAACTAAGGACCTTCGCGCTGCCGCGCATGCGTGCTGTTTGCCTAACGAGTAATCGCTTTCGGCGGCCGGCGAATTTTTCCATCAGCAAAGTGCTGAGTGGAAGCTTCGGCGTCTTCCAAGGCGGAAAAAAACATCGCATCCGTTTGCAGTTCGACTCTTTCGCGGCGCGACTGGTCAGCGAGCGCAGTTGGCACGAGTCGCAACGTTTTCGGGAAGCGAAAGATGGCTCCGCGACCTTGGAAATGGAACTAGCCGGCTTGGAAGAAATCGAGCGCTGGGTTTTAAGCTGGGGTAGTCATGTGCGCGTCCTTGCGCCTGACGAGTTAGTCGAGCGCGTTTTTAGAGAAACGCGCGCGGCAAGCGCTTTCTACCGGAAGTAATCCAAGGCCGGGAATCCGGAAACAGAAGAAATCGCCTAACGAGTGGTGTCGGCGAACTTTTCTTCGATCAAATCATGCAGCTTGGCGGCGATGACTGGATGATCGAGGCGTTTGACGACTTCGTTGAGAAAACCTGCGACCAGCAAATGCTGCGCGACGTTTTTCGGAAGACCGCGCGCAAGCAAGTAGAACAGTTCTTCTTCGTTCAATTGCCCAGAAGTGGCGCCGTGACTGCATTTCACGTTGTCGGCCAGGATTTCGAGGCCAGGCATGGAGTTAGCTTCGGCGTCGTCGCTCAGGAGAAGGTTGCGCACCGTTTGATAGGCATCGGTAAAATGCGCGTGCGGCTCGACCCGGATCAAGCCGCCAAAGGTCGTGCGCGACTTATCGCTCAGGGAATTCTTGTAGAGCAAATCGCTCGTCGTGTGCGGAGAGGCGTGGTCCTGCAAAGTGCGCGTATCAAATTCCTGCGAGCCGTCTGCGACCGCGACCGCGAGCAGATCGCTTCGCGCGCCTTCGCCCACGAGCCGGCTAAAACTTTCGAAGCGCGAATACGCGCCGCCGAGATGCACATTCAAACTCAAGGCGGAGGCGTCGCGCTCGACCGTGGTCGCGTTCATTTGAATCGAGAGCACGCTCTCGTCCCAATTCTGCACGCAGACGTAATTAACCTTCGCACCGCGACCAACCACGAGGTCGTTCACGCCGCAGGAGAAACCGCCGCGGCCCGGTTTGGCCGAGCGAAAATGTTCGAGCACCGTGACCTTGGAAAGCTCGTCCGCGATCAGCAAGGTGTGTGGAAAAACGGAAGCGTTCTCGCCTTGCAACCAATGGAAAATTTCCAGCGGCAACTCAACTTCGACCCCGCGCGGCACGTAGATGAAAGTGCCCGCCCTAACGAATGCTTCATGAAGCGCGGAAAACTTGGCCGAACCGAGCACCGCCGGTTGCGCCATGAAATGTTTGCGGAACAAATCTTCATGTTCGATCAGCCCGCGCTCGAGCGGTTTGAAGATGACGCCTTGCGCTTGCAGCGTTTCCGAAATCGGATCGCGGCGTAGGAGAAAATCATCGGCGTAAATGAGACGCCCGGCAGCTTCGTCGAGTGAATGCGAGCGCTGGAGAATCTCGGCGCGCGCAGACTCGTTAGGCGACGACGCCACCATATAAGGCGCAAGATCAAGCGCGCCGACATTGGAGAAACGCCAGGGCTGATCCTTGCGCGTGGGCATTGGCGCAGCCGCAAAACGCGACCAGGCCTCGCGCTGACGCCCGAAGAACCAACCGGGCAGCGCACTCGCGGTTTCATCGAGCGGACCGGAAAGAATCGCGCGCGCAGACTGGTCCTGCGGCGTGTCGATTTCCATCACTTCATCCAGAACAGCGGTCCCGTTGCTCATTGTCGATTCCAGAACGCAAAAGCGGCGAACCGCTTAACCGACCGAGCCTTCCATCTCGAGCTCGATCAGGCGCTTCAGCTCGACGCTGTATTCCATGGGAAATTGCCTAACGAGGTCGTTGACGAATCCGTTCACGCTCAGGCTCATGGCCTGCGCTTCGGTCAGGCCCCGCTGCTGCATGTAGAAGATTTGCTCGGCGGAAACCTGCGAGACGCTGGCTTCGTGCTGCACGGAATTTCCAGTGCCGCGAACGGTGATCGCCGGATAGGTATCGGTTCGGCTGTTGGCGTTAATCAGAAGCGCGTCGCACTCGGTGTTGTTTTTGCAATTCTTCAGATGCTTCGGCACGTGGACGAGGCCGCGATAAGTGGCGCGACCGGTGCCGATGCTGATCGATTTCGAGATGATGTTGCTAGTGGTTTCATCGGCCGCGTGAACCATTTTCGCGCCGGTGTCCTGATGCTGCCCGTTGCTGGCGAGCGCGATCGACAAGACTTCGCCGCGCGCTTTGCGGCCTTTCAAAACCACGCCGGGATATTTCATGGTCAGGCGCGAGCCGATGTTGCAATCGATCCATTTCACTTCGGCTTCCTCGTGCGCGATTGCGCGCTTGGTCACGAGATTAAAAACGTTCGCCGACCAGTTCTGCACGGTGATGTATTGGATCTTCGCGCCCTTCATGGCGACCAATTCGACGACCGCGCTGTGCAGGGTGGCGGTGTTGAACTTCGGCGCGGTGCACCCTTCCATGTAAGTCAGTTCCGAGCCTTCATCGACGATGATGAGCGTGCGTTCGAACTGCCCGAAATTCTCAGCGTTGATCCGGAAATACGCCTGCAACGGATGCTTCACTTTCACGCCCGGCGGGACGTAGATGAACGAGCCGCCGCTGAAGACCGCGCTGTTGAGCGCGCTGAATTTATTGTCGCCGGTCGGGATCACTTTGCCAAACCACTTCCGAAAAATTTCCGGATGATTCTTCAAGCCTTCGGTCGAGCCGACAAAGATAACGCCCTGTTCGCCGACCGCGGCTTTGATGTTGGAATAAACCGCTTCGCTATCGAACTGCGCTTCCACACCCGCGAGAAATTTCCGTTCCTGCTCCGGAATTCCGAGCCGCTCGAAAGTGCGTTTCACATCGTCCGGCACATCTTCCCAGCTCCGCTTCGGCTGCGTTCCGCTGCTCAGGTAGTAGCGGATGTTTTCGAAAACGATCGCTTCCAAATCTTTGCTCGCCCAATGCGTCGGCATCGGTTTGCTCAGAAAAGTTTTCAGGCCATTGAGCCGGAATTCGCGGACCCAGTCCGGGTCTTCCTTGATGTTGGAAATGTAGTGGATCGTGTCTTCGGTCAACCCGATGCCGGCATCGTGCAGATGCGTCTCGGGATAATTAAAATTGCCGGCATTCCGTTCGATTTCGAGAACTGATTGTTCGTTAGGCATAATATCCTCTCGTTAGGCCAACGCCGCTTCAGGCGCATCCTCGCGCACCCAGTCGTAGCCTTTTTCTTCCAATTCCAATGCGAGATTTTTCCCGCCGCTCATCGCAATCCGCCCCTGCACCATGACGTGCACATGGTCCGGCACGATGTAATCGAGCAACCGCTGGTAATGCGTGATCAAGAGCACGCCGAGATTCGGCCCGCGAAGCGAGTTCACGCCATTTGCCACCACCTTGAGCGCATCAATATCGAGGCCGCTGTCGGTTTCATCGAGCACCGCATACTTCGGCTCGAGCATGGCCATTTGCAGAATTTCGTTCCGTTTTTTTTCCCCGCCAGAAAAGCCTTCATTGACCGAGCGCGAGGTAAAAGCGCGATCCATTTCCAGCAAATCCATCTTCTGGTAAAGCTTGGCGTAATAATCGGTCGCCTCCAGTTCCTCGCCTTCCGGCAAGCGCGCCTGCACCGCCGCGCGCAGGAAATTGGCAATGGTCACGCCGGGAATTTCGTTCGGATATTGGAACGCGAGGAAAATTCCGCGTCGGGCCCGCTCGTCCGGTGCCAGCACGAGAAGATCTTCGCCATCCATCGTGACCGTGCCGCTGGTCACTTTGTAATCGGGATGACCGGCCAGAATTTTGGCGAGCGTGCTTTTGCCGGAACCGTTCGGCCCCATGATGGCGTGGATTTCCCCTTTCGGAACACGGAGGCTGAGGCCACGGAGAATCTCCTGTTCGCCAATGCTGGCGCGCAAATCTTGGATCGCTAATTCGTTCATTTTCGGAGCCGACAAGCTAATGCGGTTTGGCGATTTTGCGAATGACCATTCCGCCCCGCAAGAACTCCGGCCAACGGCACATTCACTGCTCTTACAGAGCCGGAAAGACGCGCGCACGAATGGACGAAAAAGAACCGACACCCACACCGCCAGCTCTCGATTCCCCGCCGGAGATAGCGAGCGAGCTGAACAATCTCCTGCAAATCATTTCCGGGACTAGCTCGCTGATTGAAAATATTTGGGAGGGTAAACCGGGCGCGTCCAAGTATTTCGAAATGCTCCGCTCGAGCATCGCGCGCGCAACCGATGTGACGATGGATCTGGTGCAGCGCTCCGGGAGCATGAACGGCAAGATCGTCCTCCATCCCGAACTAGGGCGCATGCGCACGCCGCCGAAGCCGCGACCGAAGGCGAAGGAATCCAACAAGCAACGCATCATGGTCGTAGACGACGAAAAGATGCTGCTCATTCTCACCGGCGAATTGCTCCGTGAAGCCGGCTACGAAGTGGTCACGGCACAGTCCGGTTTCGAATGCCTCGATCTCTTTCGGATCAGTCCGCGCAAGTTCGATCTCGTGCTTTTGGATTTGAACATGCCGCTGATGGATGGCGAGGAAACCTTCCAGCGTTTGCGCGCCTTGCGGCCGGATGCGCGGATCATGCTTTGCACCGGTTGCGTGCAACAGGAACGGCTCAATCACATGCTCGAGGCCGGGCTTTGCGGATTCATTCAGAAGCCGCTTGGGCCGAAGGAATACGTCGCCAGCGTTCGCACCGTCCTGGCCAATGCCAGTTACACCCAGGCGAATCCGAGTCATCTGACCGTCGTGCGTTAAGCGCATGAACCCGGCCGCGCAGGGCGAGGCCCTCGAGCATTTTGCGAACAACCGGCTCTTCGAAGGGATGGGGCCGGAACTGTTGCGAGAGGTCACGGAGAAGTTGCCGATCCTGCGGGTCAGCGGCGGCGAAGTTATTTTTCGCGAAGGCGATCCAGGCGACTCGCTCTATCTCGTCGGGCAAGGCTCGGTTTTAATTTCAAAACGCGGCCGCGGCGGAAATCAGGAAACGCTCGCGTTCATTCAATCCGGCAACTTCTTCGGCGAGATGTCGCTGCTCGATGGCGAGCCCCGTTCCGCCATGGCCACCGCGGCAGAGAACACCGTTCTCGGCGCGGTGACCGACGGAACTTTCCAGCACATTCTCGAGCTGGCGCCGAATCGCCTGCACATGAATTTCCTCCGCTCGGTCTCGGCGCGCTTGCGCCAGGTCAATGCGCACTTCATCGCCGAAGTCATGCGCACGGAACGTCTCAGCCTGGTCGGCTCGATGGCCAACACCATCATCCACGACCTGAAAAATCCCATCTGCATCGTGCGCGGTTGCGCCGATTTGATTGTCGCGCAAACGACCGATCCGCGCCTGCGCGATCTAGCAAAGATGGCGAACAAAGCCGCCGACGGCATGCTCGAGATGACGCAGGAATTACTGGATTACGCGCGCGGTTCGACCGCATTAAAAAAGGAGCGCGTCTCCGTCTGGCGCGTGATGGACGAGCTGAATTTGCAGGCGCTCCAACTCTTGCCCGGCCAGAACATTCAGTTTCTCAAACAATTCCATTACGACGGCATGCTCGAGGTCGACGTCGCACGCTTCACTCGCGTGCTTTCGAACTTGATCAAGAACGCGCGCGAAGCGATGCCGGACGGCGGCATCCTCGCCTTCAGCACCGAGCGCGAAGAAAACGAAATCGCCCTTCGTCTTTCCGATACCGGCCACGGAATTCCGGCGGACATTTTGCCGCGCCTTTTCGAGCCGTTCGTCACGCATGGAAAAACGCACGGCACCGGCCTCGGCATGGCCATCGCGAAATCGGTCATCGAAGCGCACGGCGGAAAAATTTCGGTCGTGAGCGCGCCCGGTCGCGGCGCCACGGTCGAGATTCGTCTTCCCGCGCCTGAGACAAATTAACGCGCGCTGAAATGCAGTTTGCGGATTCGCATTCCGCACTCGAAAATCCGAAATCCGCCAGCGGATTTACCCCGTGGTGTAACGGTAACACAGCGCCCTTTGGAGGCGTTATTCATGGTTCGAATCCATGCGGGGTAGCACGACAAATCCATCTGTCGCCAGAGTTGCGCGTGCGCGTTCCTGCCAGGTCCCGAGCAGGGCGAGCGCGGCCAGAATTCCGATAATCCAAAACCCGTGCTGCGCCGCTCCAGCGATCAGTGGATCGAGCGGATTGGGAATTTCGAAAGCGCGTTGCCCGATCCAGGCCAGCGCGGCGATGGCCGCGAAAATCGCCGCCGCCATTCGCACCGGCATGTACCACGGAGTGCGGCTGAGCAGGAGCAACCACGGAATGGTCAGGGCTACAACCAAGAGCTGCATAAGTTCGATCCCGAGATTGAAACCGAGAATGGTCAGCGCCATGTACCAACGCGAAAATCCGAAGGCTGCGATGCTGCTGGCAAAGGCCAGCCCGTGGACCAAACCAAAGCCGGCCGCGATCCGAAATTGAGGGACGACCAGCGCCAGGCTTTAAAGAAAAATGAAGAAGCCCCCTATCGAAAGCCGAAACTGCCGACCGGCAACGGCGCCCAGCTCTCAGAGCATCCCGCAGAAAGCCTCCCGCCGGCAGATCGCTCGACGTTGTTAATCCGCACAATGCCCGAGGCTTGTCCGCTGCACCGTTGCGCGGGTATCGTCGCCCGCATGACAGCTTCCGCCGTGGCCCAATACCTCGCCGCCATCCCCGCCGATCGCCGCGCCACACTTAGCGCCGTGCGCAAGGCGATCAATGACAACCTGCCCGACGGCTATGAGGAAGGCATCCAGTTCGGAATGATCGGCTGGTACATCCCGCTCTCCCTTTATCCGGCGGGCTACGGCGGAAATCGCAAAGTGCCGCTGCCCTTTGTCGGACTCGCCTCGCAGAAAACGGGCATGGTGCTGCACTGCCCGTTCTTATACATGGACCCCGAACTCTCCACCTGGTTCCAGAGCGAATATCAGAAGAGCGGCCAAAAGCTCGATATGGGTAAAGGCTGCGTGCGCTTCAAAAAGTTAGAGGACCTGCCTCTCGACGTACTCGGCCGCACCGTCGCGCGCGTCTCCGCGGAGAAATACATGGCCACCTACCAGGCGGCTCGGGCGCCGGGAAGGAGCAGCGGCAAGAAGGGCGCGAGCAAGTCCGCGGGGAAAAAAGCGAAAGCAAAAAAGTAAGGCGGGATCGTCGGGTCCGGTAAAACCTGAGTCGCAGTGTCCCCGCCCTACGTCGAAGGCAGGCAGCGCTTTCCGCTGCGTTGCACGTCGAGCAGGGCCTGCATCCTCAACGTATCTGTCGTTTGCTCTTCTTCGTAATCGTCCGTCGGTGAGCAAGGTCCAGGAATTCTCACCGCGATGGACAACCTCACGCCGGAAGAATTGCGAATCGTGAAACTCGCATTCCGATGAAGACAAAACGACCGAGGAGCTTCGTGCGCTGATTCCCGAATAGATTTCGGAGTCGAAATTCAAACGCCGGCGATAGCGGGCCGCCGCGAGAGGTGAGTTACATTGCCGCTGGCTCAGCGACATTAGCCGCCGAGGGTCGCATTCAACAACGTTGAGCATGTTACAAGACCGGGGCTGGGATCGAGCCCGCGTTGCGCGCGCAGTTCCAGCGCTCGAGGAGGCGCTGGCGGCAATGGGCGTGGTCGTCTGGCCGATGATAGAGCTGGAAGCCGATGATGCGCTCGCTTCGGCCGCGCACCTCGCGGCGAAGGACAGGAAGGTCGAGAAAGTCGCTATCCAGACGCCCGATAAGGATCTGGCGCAATGCGTCCATGGCGAGCGCGTGGTGCAGATCGATGGCCGGCGGAATACGATTCGCGATGCGGCTGGCGTGCGCGAGAAGTTCGGGGTCGATCCGCCGCTATTCCAGACTTGCTCGCGCTGGTAGGCGACGCGGCCGACGGCTACCCAGGCATCCTGGGGATCGGCGCCAAAACCGCCGCCACGCTCCTCAATCAACACGGTCCGATCGAAAAATTGCCGGTCGGCGTGCTCGGCGCACGGCGCGACCTCGCGTTGCTCTTTAAGAAACTCGCAACTCTGCGGACCGACGCGCCGCTCTTCAAGAAGATCGAGACGCTGCGCTGGCGCGGAGCGACGCCGGCCTTCGCGGACCGGGCGGAAAAGATGGAAGCGCCGCATCTGCTGGAGCGTTGCGAAAAGGCGGCGGGGCGATAAGGGCGCAGGCGACTTCCAACACGACCCAATGACGCAGGAATGGAGCGCATCGCCCATCTGGTCATCATCGAACAATATGGTGCCGCAAGGCTGCTGATCAGTTCGGAGTGCGGCGTAAGTAACTGGAAGCTGGTTAACGGATGCAACGCCTTCGCACCGGGTCTTCGCTTCGCACGGCTTCGCGCGGTTGGTTCGGGATTCGCGGGGCTCGGTTGCGGATTGGCGCGGCCGGGTTGTCGCATCGGGCGGATTGGTTGCTGATTCCGGTTTCACGCTTCGCGACCGGCGGGTGGGTTCGGGAATTGGGCTGATCGATTGTGAATTGGCACGACGGGGTAGCGTTTTTGGACTTGGGGTTGCCTGTCGATCTCCGCTTGCTTTTGCCTACGGCCCGGCGGTGCTTGATTCCCGAATGATCTCACGATGAGAGTCGATAAGAATGCTTCCGCCGCCGCGCTCGTCGGTATCTGGACAATCCTGCTCACGGCGTTTGTCGTGAGTGTTTTGTATTTCGGGCGCGACCTCCTTATTCCGCTCGCGCTCGCGGTCATGATTACTTTTCTGCTCGCGCCGGTAGTCTCGCGGATCGAGCGCTGGATCGGTCGGATCGCCGCGGTGTTGATCGTGGTCGCGATGTTGTTCGGCATCATCGGCGGGACGGGCTGGTTGTTAACCCGGCAGCTGATCGATCTCGCGGCCAAGCTTCCGGATTATCAGGCGAACATCGACACCAAGCTGAGCGCGATTCGCCTGCCGGCCGGCGGCGCGTTCGGGCGGTTCACGCACAGCGTGGACGAGCTGCAGAAGCAGTTGCCGAGCGCGACCGAACCGCCGCCGGGCTCGACCGATCTCTTGCCGAGCATTACGCGCGGCGGCCAGCCTTCGCCTACGCCGGTGCCCGTTCGCATTATCGAATCGGGGAGTCGTTTGCCGTTTTTATTGCAAACTGCGGCGACCGGATTGCTCGGGCCACTCGGCACGGCCGGTCTCGTTTTGTTGCTGGTCATCTTCATGCTTTTTAAGCGCGAAGATTTGCGCGGCCGTCTCATTCGCCTGATCGGCCAGGGCCGCATCGGCGCGACCACGCGCGCGCTCGACGATGCCGGCAAACGCGTGGCGCGTTATCTCGGCATGCAGTTTTTGGTCAACGTCACTTTCGGAAGTTGCATCGCGACCGGCTTGTTTTTCATCGGGGTGCCGAACGCGGTTTTGTGGGGAGCGTTCGCCACCATCATGCGCTTCATTCCTTATGTCGGCGCGTGGATCGCAGCCGCGGTGCCGCTGCTCATTTCCTTCGCCGTCTCGACGAACTGGCTCGCGCCACTGCTCGTTCTCGCACTGTTCGTTAGTCTGGAATTGGTCAATGCCAATGCGCTCGAGCCGTGGCTTTACGGGGCGAGCACGGGCGTCTCTTCTTTGGCGCTGATCGTGGCCGCGGTTTTCTGGACGTGGCTTTGGGGACCGGTCGGACTTTTGCTTTCCACGCCATTGACTGTTTGCCTCGCGGTCATGGGCCGGCACGTGCCGCGCCTGCAATTTCTCAGCGTGCTCCTGAGCGAAGAAGAAGCGCTCGCGCCGTACGAGGAATGTTATTACCGGCTCCTGCGGCTCGGTTTGAATGAAGGCATCATGCTCGCGGATAATTACCTGCAAACGAACTCGCTCACCGCGCTCTACGATTCGGTTTTAATCCCGACTATCACGCTCGCGGAAACCGACGCGCAACGGCAGCAACTCGATAGCGAACAGCGCGCCGCCATTCAGCAACACGTGCACGATATGATCGAGGATCTCGGCACCGCGCCACCGCCTAAACGATCCAGCGAAACGGAACGCGCGGCCGCGGCGGAGAATGCGCCGATTCCATTAGCCGCGCCGACCTGCAGTGTCTTGTGCGTGCCGGCGCGCGCCTATCGCGATGAGCTCGGCGGGGAAATGCTCACGCATCTTTTGCAGCAGCAAGGTTTCCAGGCGGAAAATGTGCCGGCTGCCTTGGGCGCGAATGAGCTGGTCGACCTCGCGCGGAAGGACGAACGCGAAGCGATTTGCATCTCGGTCGTCGCGCCAACCACGCACATTCACGCGCGTTTTATTTGCGGAAAACTCCGAGCCGCTTTGCCGGAAGCGAAGATCGTGGTCGGTCTCTGGGGTGTGACCGAGCAACTCGCGGAAACCTCGGATCGTTTGCGTGCGTCCGGCGCGGATGAAGTGGTTGGCTCGTTAGCCGAAGCGGTTCTGCAATTTGGAAAATTCTGTCTGAGCATCGCCGACGAGATGATTGCCGCGCCCATCCCCGCGAACGAAGAAGCGCGCCTAACGACACTGCAAACACTCAATATTCTCGATTCGCTTCCGGAAGAATCCTTCAACGGCATCACCGCGAAAGTGGCGCGCGTCTTCGAAGTGCCGATCGCGCTCATCACTTTCATCGATCGCGAACGTCAATGGATCAAAGCCGGGACCGGTTTGCCTAACGACATCGAAGAAACGCGCACGATCGAGCGCGCGCAATCCATCTGCGGCCACGTCATCGCGAGCGATCAACCGCTGACCGTGGAAGACATCGCGCGCGATCGGCGTTTCGCGAACAATCCGTTGCTGAGCGAGCGCGGCCTGCGTTTCTACGCTGGCGTGCCCTTGCGACTGGGCGGGCACGCGGTCGGCTCGCTTTGCATTCTCGATGTCAAACCACGGCGCCTGAACGAGCGCGAACAGCGGCTGCTCGAGATCATGGCCGACGATGTGGTCGAGGAAATCAAACGGCGGATCGACAAAGACGACGCCGTATCCGCGGCGGCCTGAGCCGCGGCGATTACTCGTTAGGCCGGAAGCTGCTCGCCTCCGCGCACATCGATCTTGATCTCCGATTTCAAGGTTCGATGCACCGGACATTTCCCGGCGATCTCGATCAATTTCGCGCGTTGCTCGGTGGTCAACGATCCGCGCAATCCAATTTCAATTTCGATGTGATCGAGCATGCCTTCTTTCGTATCGCATTCCTGGCAATCCTCCGCGTGAATGCGCGAATTCCGCAGCGAAACTGTGACTTCATCGAGCGGCCATTTCTTGCGCCGAGCATACAGGCCAACGGTCATGGAAGTGCAGGAGCCGAGCGCGGCCAGCAGGTAATCATACGGAGTCGGCGCGAGATCCGTGCCGCCGACACTGGTCGGTTCGTCGGCCTGCATGCGATACGGACCGGCGGTGATTTCCTGGAGAAATCCGCGCGAGTCGCCGCGCACAACAACGACATCCGAAGGCATTTGGGTTTCGGGCTGATTCATACTCGAAATTTAGGGCGTGGCCGTGGCGGTTAAGCAACTACAAAGGTGTGTTCGATCTGATCCTGGGGCATCGTCATTGTCTCGTTAGGCAACTGATTCCGCCGGCACTCCTCGGCCGATCTTAACCGGCGGCTGCGGACTGCGGCGGAAGATTGTCCAGACGCCGACGAGGACGAACGCTCCGCCGACAAGCAACCAGATCGTAAAAGTTTCGCCGCCGATCAGCCAGCCGAGCACGACCGCGCCCGGCGGCGTGACCAGCGAGATGGTTTGCAAATTGTTCACCGGGATGCGCGGCAGCAGCCAGTAGAGCAACAGGAAGGTCAGCGACGAGCCGATGATCGCGAGATAAAGCAGGCAGGCGATCGCCTGGCCGGTCCAATGAAAACGCAGCGGATTTCCATCGACGATCAGGCCTAACGAGAGCAAAGGCAGGCAGCCGAAAATCATTTGCCAGCCCGCGATCATGGCCGGCGCCAGCGTCATGGCGCGCCGTTTCAAAAGCACGTTGGAAAAGGCCGCGCCGGCGCCGCCGATGACAATTCCGAGCCCGCCCCAAAAGGCCAGCGGACCTCCGTGATCGAACAAACGGCTGCAGATCATGGCCACGCCCGCGATCGCGATGACCGCGCCGCCGAGTTGTTGCCAGCGAATCGGTTCGGCCGGGATGAGCCAATGCGCGAAGAGCATGCCCGCGACCGGAATGATCGCCTGCAAAACTGCGGCCAGGCCCGAGGAGACATGCAATTCTCCCCAAAAAAGCAGTCCGTAATTTATCGCGAACATGAGTACGCCGGTGAAAGCAAGCAGCAGCCAATCGCCGCGCCTTTTTGGAAAAAAGGAATCGCGGCCTAACGAGACCAAAACCAGAACGACGAACGCGATGAGGAAGCGAATGGCCGCGAAGGAAATCGGCGGCAGATCGCGCAGACCGACCTTGATCGCCAGCCAGGTCGAACTCCAAACCAGGCAAAGCGTGCCAAAGGCGGCGATGATTTTCCATCGGGCGGTGGGATGAGCGGGACGATTCACCCCGCATCTATACGCCAGAATTTTGAATCCAACCGCGCCGCTTTCCGCATCCCATCGAAAAGCCATGATCCAGGATTTTAAATTCGCCTTCCGCCAGCTCTTCAAGTCGCCCGGATTCACCGCCATCGCCGTGCTCACGCTGGCGCTGGCCATCGGGGTCAATTCCGCCATTTTCGCGTTGATCAATGGCGCGGTGCTGCGGCCGATGGTGCCGCTCCGGCCGCAAGAAGTGGTCGATGTTTTTACCGCGCGTCAAAACGCGACCCACGATTATCGGCAGTTTTCTTACAATGAATTTCGCGAGCTGCGCGAGAACAGCAGCGAAGTTTTCGCGAATGTCGCGGCGCTCGAATTCAGCGTCGCCGGGATCGGGCGCGATCATGAGATGCGGCGCAGTTTTACGTTCCTGACCTCGGAGAATTTCTTCGCGCTCATGGGCGTGGAAGCGATCCGCGGCCGCTTTTATACGGCCGAAGAATGCCGGCCGAACGCGAACATTCCCGTCGTCGTTACGAGTTACGCTTTCTGGCAACGGATGGGCGGCCGCGAAAATTTTGTCGGCAGCACGCTGCAGGTAAACGGCCAGCCGTATACGGTCATCGGCATTACGCCGGATGGATTCAGCGGCGTGAGTGCGCTGATCGCGCCCGACTTGTGGGTGCCGCTCGGCATGTTCTCGAAACTCGGCACGGCCTTCGCCGATTCCGACGTGAACGCGCGCCTGGAGACGCCTAACAACTACACGCTCAATCTCGTGGCCCGGTTTCGTCCCGGCCTAACGAGTGAAATGGCGAAGACGCGCCTGCCGGTTTTATCGCAGCGGCTGACTGCGATGCAGCCTGCCGAAAGCGAAGGCGCGCGCGAGTTGCAGATTCATCCGCCCTCGCGTTTTAGCTTGAGCACAAGCCCGGAAGACGATGGCCCGATCACGCTCATCGGCACGCTGCTCATGTGCATGGCCGGCGCGGTTTTGCTGATCGCGAGTTTGAATCTGGCGAACATGCTGCTGGCGCGCGGGGCCGCGCGGGCTGAGGAAATCGCGCTTCGTCTGGCGCTCGGCGCATCGCGTGGCCGCATCGTTCGGCAACTGCTCAGCGAAGGCTTGCTGCTCGCGTTTTTGGGCGGCGCGGTCGGTTTAATTATCAGCGTTTGGTGCAACAGCCTCCTCCTTCATTCGCTCGCCACGCTGCTCGGTTCGATGAATTTTTCTTTTGTCGTTAGGCTGCGGCCGGACGTTCCGGTTCTCCTCGTGACCTTCGTGTTCTGCGTTCTCGCGACCGTGCTCTTCAGCCTCGGGCCGGCTTTGAAAGCGACGCGCGCCGATTTGGTGAACGATCTCAAACAACAGGCTGGCGAACCGGCGCGCAGCGGGCGTTTCAGTCGCTTCTTAGCGCCGCGCCACATTTCGGTCATGGCGCAGATCGCGCTTTCGCTCATGCTCCTTTTCGCCGCCGGATTGTTTTTTCACGGCGCGCTGAAAGCGAGCGGGCTCAATCCCGGTTTCGATCCCACCGGCGACCTGGTGACCGAACTCGACTTCTCGTTAGGCCAAAACGATCCGGTCGAAGCGCGCCGGCTTATTTTCGCCATGGTCCAACACGCGCGCGAACTGCCCGGCGTCCGCGCGGCTGCGGTCGGCACCATGTTGCCCTACGGAAATTTCACGAACACGCGCCGGATCATGTCGGCCAAACAAGCGCTTCCGACTGATCCGAAAGCGCCCGATCCCGGCGCGAGCGGACTCTACACCGCGATCACGCCCGGATATTTCGAGAGCATTGGCGTGCACATTTTGCGTGGTCGCGATTTCACGCAGGCGGAAGCGGAAAACAAAGACGGCCCGCGCGTGGTCATCATCGACGACGAAATGGCCAGGAAAATTTTCCCGAACGAAGACGCGCTCGGCCAGCACATTCGTTATACGCAACCGCCGCGCGACGGTTCGCCTAACGACTTCGAAATTGTCGGCATCGTGAACGCGCATCGCCACGACGTGCAAGGCGAGTCGCTCAATCGCCGCCTCTTTGTTCCGCTGGCGCAGGGTTACAGCGGCGATGTTTATCTGCACGTCCGGCTGGCCACGAAAGATGCCGCGGCGGTCGCGACTTTCCTTCCGACCGTGCGACAAATGTTGCAGAAGATCGATCCGGCGCTGCCAGTTCTCGCGATCGCGCCTTTCCGCGATTTAATGGAACGCAGCGTAGGTCTTTGGATTGTGCGCCTCGGCGCGGTGCTCTTCGGCGTCTTCGGCGGAATTGCGCTGCTCCTCGCAGTCGTCGGCGTGTACGGAGTGAAAGCATATGCGGTCGCGTGCCGCACGCGCGAGATCGGCATTCGCATGGCGCTCGGCGCGCATCGCAGCGATGTCTTCGCGCTGATCATGCGACAGGGCGCGCTGCAAACCGGGCTGGCGGTTTTGGTTGGTTTGTTGCTCTCGTTAGGCGCGGGCCGCGTCCTTTCGCAAATGCTCTACCAGGTCAGCCCGAGCGATCCGTGGGCTCTAATCGTTTCCTCCGCGCTCCTGGCGAGCGCGTCCTTGCTCGCCTGTTTTTTTCCGGCGCGCCGCGCCACCCGCGTCAGCCCGATGACCGCGCTCCGCACAGAATAACAACTCGTTAGGCTTTCTTGCTCTGGATGTAAGCGTTGACCTGTTGCTCCAAAATCTCCAGCGGCAACGCGCCGTTCTTCAAGACCGTGTCGTGAAATTCCTTCTCGTTCCATTTCGGACCGAGCTCGCGTTGCGTGCGATCGCGCAGCTCGCGGAATTTCAGCATGCCCACTTTATAGGCGCAGGCCTGGCCGGGTGAAACGATGTAGCGCTCGATCTCGGCGGTAACTTCTTTTTCGCCCATGCCGGTCTTCTCCAGCATGTAAGCGATCGCTTGTTCGCGCGGCCAACGTTGCGCATGAATGCCGGTATCGACGACCAAACGCACCGCGCGGAAAAGTTCCGCCTGCAAACGGCCGAGATCGCCGAAGGGATCGTCCTTATACCAGCCCGCTTCCTTGGCGAGCCACTCGGTATAAAGCGCCCAGCCTTCGACATAGGAAGTGAACGGAATGAACTTCCGGAATTGCGGCAGTCCCGTTAATTCCTGAGCGATGGCAATTTGAAAATGATGGCCGGGCACGCCTTCGTGATAGGCGAGCGTCGGCATGCTCCAGCGCGGCACCTCGTCCATCGCGCGCAGGTTGGCGTAGAAAATTCCTGGGCGTGTATGATCGATCGCAGGCGATTCGTAATACGCGCCCGGCGCGGTTGCTTGTTTGAATTCCGGCACGCGCCGTACTTCGATTTTCGCCTTCGGCATGATGCCGAAATGATCCTTGGAACGTTCCAGCGCCTGGTCGATCAGGCGTGTGTATTCCGCGAGCGCAGCGGTGCGGCCGGAGTCGTCATTGGCAAAAAGAAAACGCGGATCTTTCCCGAGCGTCTTCATCGCTTCGCCGATCGGCTGGCCGGCAAAGCCATTCGCATCGAGCAGCGCGCGCATCTCGCCTTCGATGCGCGTGACTTCGGAAAGTCCGAGCGCATGAATCTCCGCCGGATTCAAAGTCGTGGTCGTGTTCTCGCGCAGCATGTGCGCGTAGTAGGCTTCGCCGTCGGGCAACTTCCAGACGCCGTCGTCCGTGGTGGTCTTCGGCAGGAGCGCGGTGAAGTAGGCGATCAATTTTTGATAGGCTGGATAAACTTTCGTGGTGATGGAATTCTCCACGCGCTTTTGTAAATCGGCGCGCTGCTGATCATTCAGTTTTCCGATCTTGGCGATGCGGGTCTTGAATGAAGTGGCGAGGACGTTTTCCGCAGCCGGTTGGCCGACGAAGTCGTTCATCTCCTTCAACACTTTCTCCACCACGAAGCGCGGCGGGATGATTTTTTTATCCTCGCGAACTTTTAGACCCTCGATCAGTTGATCGAATTTTTTCGGCAACGCGTCGAGGCGCTGCACATAATAATCGGCATCCTTCGGCACGAGCAGCCGATGGGTATTGGCCATGAAGGAAGGAAACTGGTTCTGCACGCCGAAGAGCTGATTGACCGGGTAGTCGTGCCATTGAAATTTTTCGCCCTCGGCCTGAACGGTCAGAAACCAATCGAGCACTTGCGTGGAAAGCCGCTGCGAAGCGCTCTGCTTCTCGAGCGGATATTGATGGAGCTGCGCCAGATTTTTGCGCAGTCGATCGAACTCTTTCTGCTGATGCTCGGGCGAGACGTCGCCTAATTTTCCGTTATGGCTGGTGATGCCGAATTGCTCGGCGATGCCCAAACTCGAGAGCAACTCGGGTTCATTGAAAAGAACTTCGATGAAAATTTTCTCGTAGAAAACATTGAGAAACCACGGGCGAAACCAGATGGCGTTGACGGCAAAAACCGCCACGACCAAAAGCAGGACGGCAAGAATGCCGAGAAGCCATTTCAGAAGGCGCTTGAACATGCGCCAGAAACTCAGGTCGGCCCGGGCCGGTCAATGGAAACTTTCGCCGCTCAAACGCTGCTACCCGGCTCGCCCCGCGTGGTGATGATCAATTGGCCATCCTGCAGCGTCATGCTTTTCACACTTTCCCAAAATTTGCCGGCGCCGTTTTCCTCCATGGAATCGCGAAAGCTGGTCGTGAATCTGCGATTAAACGAGGAGGTGAAGGAGCTCAGGGTGTTGTTGGTGAAGTGGTGACCGTTCGCTTCGATCCATTCGGGATCGAAAACGAAATCGTGGTCTTCGTAAGAAAAGGTGAAACGCGTGCTGCCGTTGAACCAGCGATGCTTCATCAACGGCACGGTCTTGAGCGGCACGCTCATTTCCACGGTGGCGACGGTCCCGTCGATCGAGACATGGACGCGGCCTCTCTGGCTGGCGAAATCCGGATGGCGCGCGATCAGCGCATTCAAATCCGCCGCGGTAAAGGCGATCGTCGTGGTCTGATCACGCCGGACCGCATCGCGGAATTGCTCGAACTTTGCGTTCGCCTCGGCGTACTCGGCTTCGCTCGGCACCGTCACTGTGATTTCCGTCGGCGCGTTCGAGGTAAAGCTGTTCAGCGCCCTCGAAAAAACGAACCAGCCGCAGACGAACAAGAGGACGAGGCCAAAGGCCGCGGCCACAAAAACGCTCAGGCAACCACCGGCGAAACATCCGCAACCGGAAGATTTTTTCGGCGGCGGATAGGCCAGCGGTTGCTGCGGCGGAAGCGAAGAGGAAGGCGGCGGAGTGTCCACGGGCCGAGGAATAATCGTTCGTTAGCCGAGACGGAAGTTTATTTCAAAATCGCACGCGCCGCGCGAGCGGGCGCGTTTGCCTAACGAGTGCTAATCCGCCTTCTCTTCCGCTTCCTCGCCTTCTTCCACGATGTCGCCGGAAGTGAAAAGCACGCCTTGCGCGATCTCGCGCCAGAGCGGTTTTGCGCGCAGGAGCCATTCCAGATCCATCGCGAAATGTTTGAACTCTTCCTTCTGCGCATTCTGCATGATGGCGCGCGCGCTTTTGTCTTTCTCCAGCGACATGCGCTGCTCGTACCAATTGATCGCTTCCGCTTCTTCGGTCAGCGAAACGATCATGCGCGCGAAAGTGCGCGTAGCCGCGGACAACTCGTTAGCCGGTTCGTGATATTGTTCGAATCCCATAAGCCTTTATCTGCGGCGCTCGCGCTTATTTCAATGCCGATGAGGGAATTTCGACCGCGCCAGTTTTTAACGGACGTAACTGGCGCCGTTGATATCGAGGACCGCGCCGGTCATCGCGGCCGGCGCTTGCAGCGCGAGATAGACGACGACGCTGGCCACTTCTTCGGCGGAGTTGACGCGGCCGAGCGGAATATCCGCGAGCAATTTTTCGCCGCCCCGACTCGACAAATAATCTTCCGCCATGCCGGTCATGGTGAATCCTGGCGTGACCGCGAACGCAAAAATCCCTTCGGCGGCGAATCCGCGCGCGATTGTTTTCGTGACCGCGATGAGCCCGGCTTTCGCGGCGGCGTAATGCCAATGCTCCGGCGAATCGCCGCGATAGGCGGCGCGGCTGGCCACGTTCACGATGCGGCCGCCGCCGGCCCGCGCACGAAAATGTCCGACGGCGAAACGGCAAAGATCGGCCGCGGCCTGCAAATTAATCTGCATCGTGCGCTGCCAGCGTTCGCGCCAAACTTCCGGTGATTCGCCGAGCGAAACCGCTTCGTAAATGCCCGCATTATTAATCAGCACATCGATGCGGCCATCGAGTCGTTCGAGCGCTTCCTGCCACAATTTTTCCGCGGCCGCGGGCTCGAGCAAATCCGCGGCAACGACGTCGTGATCTTCCGCACGCGAACCGTGGCCGATGACCCGCGCGCCTTTCGCGAGCAGCTCCGCGCGAATGGCCGCGCCGATGCCGCGCGTCGAGCCGGTGACCAAAATATGAGCAGGAGATTCGTCCACAGGTTGCGCAGGTTAACACAAATTCTCACGAGGCCCGAGTGACGATCGGACGGCGCGCGTTAGATTCGTGAACTCCGATGCCGCTTTATTCTGTTCTCGATCTTTCGCCGATCGTGCAAGGCAGCGACGCCACGACTGCATTCCGAAATACGGTCGATCTCGCGCGGCACGCGGAGGCCTGGGGTTATCATCGTTACTGGCTGGCGGAGCATCACAACATTCCCGGCATCGCGAGTGCGGCGACCTCGGTGGTGATCGGACATGTCGCGGGCGCGACGCAAAAAATTCGCGTCGGCGCGGGTGGCATCATGTTGCCAAATCATGCGCCGCTCGTCATCGCGGAACAGTTCGGCACGCTCGAGTCGCTTTACCCGGGACGGATCGATCTCGGGCTCGGCCGCGCGCCGGGAAGCGATCAACTGACGGCGCGCGCGTTGCGTCGTTATCTCGGAAGCAGCGGCGACACTTTCCCGGACGATTTGCTCGAGTTGCAATCCTACTTTCACGCGAACGAGCGATCGTCGCGCGCGGTCATGGCGGTTCCGGGCGCGGGTTTGGAAGTGCCGCTTTACTTGTTAGGCTCGAGTGATTTCAGCGCTCGCCTGGCGGCGGAATTGGGTTTGCCTTTCGCCTTTGCTTCGCATTTTGCGCCGGATTATTTGCACGTCGCGCTCGATATTTATCGTCGTGAATTTCAACCTTCCGCGACTCTGGCAAAACCGCACGCCATCGTCGGCATCGGTCTCTACGCCGCGGAAAGCGATGAAGCAGCCGCGCGCCTTTTCACTTCCGCACAACAGATGTCGCTCAATCTCATCCGCGGTCATCCGCTGGAACTTCCGCCGCCGAGCGCCAGCATGTCGGGCCGCTGGAGCGCGGCGGAAGAAGCGGCCATCGGCGCGCGCATGCGTTATAGCGCGGTCGGTTCTGCGACCACGGTGCGGCGGCGTTTGCAGGAATTTCTCGAGGAAACGAACGCGGACGAATTCATCGCGGTCGCGCAAATCTTCGATCACGCGGCGCGTTTGCGTTCCTACGAAATCGGCGCCGGCGTCTTCGCGGATCTGAAGGCGGCGCGCGCAAGTTGAGCGCGCCACGACTCGTTAGGGGATATTCGGCGGCGGAAGAAGATCATGTGCACGCAGCATGCTCTGATGCCGGCGTTTCATTTCTTCCAGACGCGATTGCTGTTCGGGCGTGAGATGCGTTTTAATTTCTTCGTGCGCCTGATTGATGGTGAGCGAAACGCGATGCCCGGTTTCTTTGCGGAGCGCTTCCAGTTGCACGGAAGCGCGATCGATGATCGGCGAAATCTCCGCCAATTGATCCGGCGTCAATTGCAACTCGCGCTGCAAAACGCGGCGCATGTGATCGCCCGGTTGCCCGGCATGGCGGCCCATGAAAACGAAATGGGCGTGGCGCGCGCCGACGAAAAGACCCGTGGCGATGCCGGCGAGAAAAACCACGGCCAGCGCAAGCGCGAATTTCCATTTCCAACCTTTGATCATTGCAAAGTGCCGGCTTCGATCGTCGTATCCGCGATCGCATAAGCGTTCGCGCTCGGCTCGGTCAGCTCATCGTTTTCGGAGAATTGCCAATAGGCGCCGAGGCTCGCGCAGACCATGACGAGAGACGCGCTTGCGACCACGCCTTGAAAGACGCGGCGGAAGGAACGCAGGCCATTACCATTCGTTAGGCCACGTCCGCGCCAGAGCGCGACCACCCGCGTCTCGAAACCAAATGGCGCTTCCATTTCCGCCGGTTTTGGCGCGGCGGCGGCGGTCCGCAAGAGGCGATCGAGATCAGCGTCCACTTCGTTCATAATTCTCCTTTTGCTGAATGCGCGCGAGCTGTTCCTTCAATTTCTGCCGGGCGCGAAAGGCGCGCACTTTGACCAGCGCTTTGCTCCAACCGGTCAGTTGGCGGATTTCGTCGACCGATTTCTGCTGCAGATAAAGCAGATCGAGCACGAGTCGCTCGGCTGGTTTCAGCGCGTCGAGCAAATGCTCCACCAAATCGCGCGCGGCCAGGCTCTGATCGGGCGCGAGTTCATCGGAAGAGCTGGCTAGATTTTCCAGGACCGCGTCCTGCTCTTCGCTCAAATCGGCCCGGCGCAATTCCGGGCGCGCTTTCTCCGCGGCGATTTGATTGAGACAAGTATTGATCGCGATGCGCGAGACCCAATGCTCCAGCGGGACAGCGCCGGAATATTGCGAAAGCTTCTGGAAGATTTTGATGAAAATCATTTGGCAAAGATCCTCTTCAGCGGCGCGTTGCGGTCGGTGCGAGCGGACAAGTTTGGCGACGAGGGGATAAAGGTGCCGGACCAGTTCGGAGGCCGCGTCGTCATCATCATGAAGCGCGCGTAGAACCAGCGCGGCAACATCGAGATCATCAGCCATGCGCTCCACAACGTGTCCACACTAGCCGATATGACAGCAAGCGAAGGAAGCCGGTTACGGAAACTTCCCGTGAAGTCGGAGAGCTGGCGCTCTTGGCCAGAATTTTTTTGTAACCTTCGCCGTCGCCTCCCGGTCATTCATCACAGAAGCGCAATCATTGAAAGCGCTGAAACAAACAAACCAAACACAAACAATGACACGAACATTTATTGCACTGACAATCGGCAGCGCGCTCGCGCTGGGAACAATCGGCGCTTATGCCGAACCGGGCGCGCACGGCGGTCCCGGAATGCATCGCGGCATGGGTGGCGATCCGCTGGAACATTTGACCAAGGAATTGGACCTAACCGCAGACCAACAGGCCAAGGTGGCGCCGATCGTCGAACAGGCGAAACCGCAGCTCCAGGCCATCCATCGCGACGCGATGGAAAAGGCGCGCACGGTCATGGAAAACGCCGGCGCGCAGATCCGCCCGCTGCTCAACCCCGAGCAGCAGGCCAAGTTCGACGCCATCAAAAAGGCGCACGAAGACATGATGGACGCGATGCAGGAAATGCATCAGGCGCACCAGAAGTAAGAACACTTATACTGGGGGAAGAAGCGGCGGCGATCGGGGGATCGCCGCCGCTTTGTTTTTAGGCGGAACGCGCGCGTTTTCCGATTACTCGTTAGGCTAAAAAAATCGCGGGCTACATTTGCCCGCGGAGAGGAGATCCGGCCCAACCCTCGACCTTTTCCCGCCACGGCCGATTTTCCCAGTCGGCCATAGTCACTTCGCGCGAATGTTCTTTGTCTCCCTCAAAAACGCGCGTGTGCGCGGCCACGAAATCGCGATCGAGGATGTTAAGATTTGCCTCCTCGTTCAGCGAAAGGGAACGGTTATCGAGATTAGCCGAGCCGACCGAAGCCCAGACGTCATCGACCAAGAAATATTTACAATGAAAACGCGCCGGCTGGTATTCGAAGAAACGCGCGCCCGCTTCCAGTAAGGGCCGCCAATATCTCTTCCCGACCGCGCGCACGATCTGCGTATCCACGTCCGGGCCAGGCGTGATGATCTCCACCCGCACGCCGCGCTGCAGCGCTTCGAGCAACGTCTGCAAACCCAAACCGCGCGGAATAAAATACGCGTTCGCGATGCGAATAATGCGGCGCGCCGCCGCCACCGAAACGAGCAACATGAGCCGCGCGCTATCCGAGCCTTCGCCGGCCGAGCTTTTGAAAACCTGGCAGCACATGTCCTCCGGAAATGTTTCCAGGCGCGGAAAATATTCATCGCCATGCAGCAGCTCGGTCCGCGTTTGCAGCCAGTTATCCATGAAAGCCTGCTGCATTTGCGCGACCGCCGGCCCTTGCAGTTTGTAATGCGAATCGCGCCAGCGTCCCTGGATGAGGCCGTTGCCTAACCACTCGTCGGAGATGCCGGTGCCGCCGATAAAACCGGTCCGTCCATCGATGATGAGCAACTTGCGATGCGTGCGGTAATTGATCGTTAGGCCGAGAAAACGAAAAATTTCCAACTGCACGCCAGACCGGCGGATGTGATTCATGGCCGCGCCGTGGATGGAATCGCTCCCGAGCGCGTCCTGCAGGAAATGCACTTTCACGCCGGCGCGCGCGCGTTCCGCGAGCGCGTTGGCGAAGGCATCGGTGACCGCGCCTTCTTTCCAAAGATAATTTTCAAAGGTGATCGTGCGCTGCGCGGAACGAATGCCCTCGAGCATGGCCGGGAAAATTTCGTCGCCGTTTTCCAGGAGCGTCACTTTATTTCCCGGCAGCAACGGCGGCCCGAGAAGTTGGCCCATGGTGCGAATAAAAACGTCGTCGCCCACGCTGTACTTCGCCGTGATTTGGTGACGGATCTTTTTTCCGGTCGGAAAAAAATTGCGCGCGACGAAGGCCGTGGCCAGTCCGCCGAGCGCGGCCGCGCCGAGAAGTTTTGGCCACTGCGGCGGTTGCGCGCGGGAAAGCTTCACGCCGAGTAATCGCATGCTATGACTCTTCCGTCGCTCGTCCGATGAATGATCAATCGCCGCTGACGAATTCCTTTCGCGAAGAAGAACGCCGCGTCGAAACGCAGAGCGCCGCTTTCCATAAGGAACTCGGCCTGCGCGATCTGGTGCTCACGCAAATTGTCTTCGTCGTCGGTGGTTCGTGGGTCGGCACGGCGGCAAAACTCGGGCCAGCGCAGACTTCGTATTGGTTGCTCGCGATTCTCCTTTTTTATCTGCCGTGCGCGGCGGTGGTCATTTATTTAAATCGCATCATGCCGCTCGAAGGCGGCCTTTATCAATGGGCCAAATTCGGCTTCAACGAATTCACCGGCTTCATCGTCGCGTGGAATCTTTGGTTGCTCGGCATCACCATCATGGCCGCGACCGGCCTCGTGGTGGCGACCAGTTTTTCCTACGCTTTTGGCGCGAGCGCGGCCTGGATGCCGTCGAACCGCATCTTCCTCGCCGCGCTCAATGGCTTCTTCGTCGGCGCGCTCGTGCTGGTAACGATTCGCGGACTTAGCCTCGGCAAGTGGGTCCACAATGTCGGCGCCATTTTGCTGTTAATCACTTTTACGGCGGTGATCGCTTTGCCTTTCATCGCCCACGCGAGCGGCAAGTTGCCGCATTATCGGCCGATCGAATTTGTCCTGCCGACCGCATCGCTTTTCAGCATCAACATCTTTAGCAAGATGGCGCTGGGCGCGCTCGCCGGTTTCGAATACGTCGCCATTCTCGCGGGCGAAACGCGCGCGCCTGCGAAAAATATTGCGCGCTCGGTCATCATCGCGGCGCCGATCATCGCGCTCATGTTCATCCTCGGCACCAGTTCCGTCCTCGCCTACGTAAAGACGGACGCGCTCGATCTCATCGGGCCGGTGCCGCAAACTTTGCGAGCGGGCGCGAATGCTTTTGGCGCGGCGGGTTCGATCATCGCATCAATAGCGATCCTGCTCATGGCCGGCCGGACCATCGCGCTGGTCAGTATTTATTTCACCGGCAACACGCGGCTGCCGATGGTCGCGGGTTGGGATCGCATCGTGCCGCCGTGGTTCAGCAAATTACATCCGCGCTATCGCACGCCGGTGAATTCCATTGTGTTTGTCGGCGCGGTCACATTTCTTTTTGCCATCGCGAGCTTGGCCGGCGTCGGTGCGCAGGAAGCATTTCAGTTGATCGACAATGCCGGCGGACTTTTCTACGCGCTGGCCTATTTGGTTTTGTTCGCGCTGCCGATCTGCGGATTGCGCCGGCTACAAACGCGCGCGCCGTTCTGGTTAAAAGCGGTCTCAGCCATCGGCGGATTGACCACGCTGCTCTACATTGTTTTTACCATTATCCCGATCGTGGAAGTGGAAAGCCGCGCATGGTTCGCGGCCAAAATCATCATCGTGACCGTCGCCACGCAATTGGTCGGCGCGCTCATTTATCGTGCGCGCCGCGAAGCGCGATGATCGCCTAACGAGTGCGACCCCCAACCTGCTCGCGCTCTTTTTTGAGCGGGAAACTCCGGCGCGCGCTTTCATTCCCTTCTCGACCGTCGCGACTAGTTGATGTCGACTGTGGTCGATGAGTTTCGCGAACTTCTTCACTTATTCGGGTCCGTGGTTTTTGCCTTGGGCGTTGCTGCTCTTGCGCATATTTCTCGGCCTCTGTTTCGTGGTGCATGGGCTCGGTAAACTTGGTTTGGTCGGACCGGGCAACATGGCCGGCTTCACCGGATGGCTCCGTTCGCTCGGCTTTCCTTTTCCGGCACTGCAGGCGCGCGCCGCGATGGTAACGGAACTTCTCGGCGGCACTTGTATCGCCTGCGGTTTGTTCACGCGCATGGCCGCGCTCTTTTGCTTTTTCACCATGACGGTGGCGATCGCCGTCGGTCACAAAGGCGGCGGTTATTTGATCACGAATAATCCGCCCGGAAACGAATATGCGCTCAATCTCGCCATGCTAATGGTTGTTCTCATGTTGCTCGGGCCGGGGCCGTTCTCGCTCGATTTCTTGTTCTTCGCCGCGCGTTAGTGGCGAGCGCGGCGATTCCGCGGAGATTGCGCAGGCCGGCGCGCCGCGCGCTTACGATTCGATTTTATGAATCGCAGTTTTCTTCTCTCATCGATCCTGCTCTCCGCGACGTTCCCGCTCTGCCAGGCGGCGGAATTGCATGAAGTCGCCAGCTTTCCGGATCAACAAGTGACCGGCGTATCGGTTTCGAAAACGGGGCGCATTTTCGTTAATTTTCCTGATTGGTCGGACAAGCACACCCTTTCGGTCGCGGAAATTATCGACGGAAAACCGAAACCGTTTCCGAACGAAGAATGGAACAAAGCGGGCGCGCCCGGTTCGCATTTCGTCTGCGTGCAAAGCGTGGTCGTGGACGCGGAGGACAATCTTTGGATCCTCGACCCGGCGGCCCCGAAACTAAAAGAGATCGTCAAAGGCGGACCGAAGTTGGTGAAGGTGGATTTGAAGACGAACCAGGTCGTGCAGACCATTCCGTTCGGCCAGGATGTCGCGCCGAAGAAAAGTTACCTGAACGATGTCCGCATCGATACGGCGGCAAACGTCGCCTACATCACGGAATCGGGAAAAGGCGCGCTGGTCGTGGTTGATTTGAAATCGGGAAAAGCGCGGCGTTTGCTCGACGGCGATAAATCGACCGCCGCCGAGTCCGATGTGAAAATCGCCGTCGACGGCCGCGAGTTATACGACCAGGAAAAGAAAGCGGCGCCGCAGTTTCAAGCCGACGGCATCGCGCTCGATGCGAAGAATGGTTATCTCTATTACCACGCGCTGACCGGTCACACGCTCTACCGGATTAAAACGGATTACTTGAAGGACGCGAAACTCTCGAAGAGCGATCTGGCCTCGAAAGTCGAGACGCTCGTGCAAACGCCCGCGCCTGACGGCATGCTCGAAGGTCCCGATGGATTTCTGTATCTGACCGCGATCGAGCAGAACGCGATCGTGCGCTACGATCCGGTCACGAAAGAAGTGCGAACGATCATCGCGGACAAGCGTTTGAGCTGGCCCGATACGATGAGCTGGGGCCCGGACGATGCGCTCTACGTCACGACTTCGCAGATCCAAAACATGCCGCGTTTTAATGACGGGAAGAGTCCGCGCGTCGATCCGTATCGCGTTTTCAAAATCACCGGCGTGATGAAAAAGAACGAGTGAGGTTCCCGCCCTCGCGATGTGCGCCGGCGTGTTCCGGATTTGCTTTCGCGAGAACGCTTGGCTAGCAATCGGCCGTGCAAATCTACATCGCGCGCGACGGGGTGGAGATTGGCGAATACTCCCGCACGCGCGTGGAGGAACTCGCCCGCGACGGCGATCTTTTGCCTAACGACTACTACTGGCAGGACGGCATGGCGGATTGGCTCTTGCTGAAAGATTTGCTCGCGGCCGAGATCTGGGAACCGATACCGCCGCCGGCTCCGCTGCCGTTTTATAAACATCGCGTCGCCTGGCCGATCGCGCTTGGGGCCGCCCTCGTGCTCGCGCTTCTCCTGACGTTAATCGCGACCAAAAGCGGCCTATCGCTACGCAGAAAGTTGCGTCCGTTCCCGCGCCCAACCCGCCCCCGACCGAGACGGAGTTGCGCGATATAGCGGCAGCCGATCTTCGCCAAAAAATCGACCGATTGCCGGCGCGCGCCGAGCCTCCGCTGAACACATTTTATTACGACGTCAGCGTCAACATGCAGAAATCGCTGGCCAGCAAAACGCCGTGGATGGCGGTTATTCGCGGCGACGAAAACGTGATCGATCCGGCCACCGAAAAAACCATCCGGCGCACGCAATTTACTCTCACCGCCGACTACCATGCGGGCGCATGGACCTACCGACGCTACCAGGCTTTTGTCTCGGATTTGGCCACCTTCGCGACGACGGAAATCGAAGACGATGAAGACGCTCCGACTCCGCCCAGCATCGTCGGAATGCTCGGATTAAAACGCGAACGGCGCTAGCTGCTGGTGCCGGATCGGAGCGCGGCAAAAGTCCGCGAAATCTCTCCCTTCAAAAAAAAATTAATTTTTTTGAGAACTTCGATCCCGAGACTCCGTAGAAGAAAGAGGCAGGTAGTGAAAACAACCTGGCTGGGCCATCGCTAGGGGTGGCGAAGCCCAGTTTTTTTCAGGTTAGGTCCAACGCCGCCCGCTGGTGACGCGGCGGGCGGCAAAAGCCGTCAGCGTCACGGGCAGGTGAGCGCTGCTGCTGTGTTTTGCGCCAGATGCTCCGCGAATCAGGAAGATTTTCTCGCGCGCGGCTCGGGGCCTCGAACGATGTAACTGCCCGCCTGCTTTTCCGCTTCCAACTTTAACAGCCGGAGCTTTTGCGCTTCCAAAAGCAGATCGTTAAAGGCGCGAAAACCGTGCGCGCGCTCGTTAAATCCGGGGTTCTGCCGCTTCATCGCCTCTTTCACGAGCGAGCCGTGAATCGGATAATCATCGCCGCGTTCCGCGCGCAAAGCGTCCAGGGTTTTCGTGAGCAAATCTAAAGCACGCGCCGCCGACAAACTTTCCGGTTTGCGCGGAGCGGTCGCCACTTCCCCCGCCGGCACGGCTGCGGCCGCGGCGCGTTTGTTCGCCTGTTCGCCGCGAACCAAATCGTCGTAATAAAGAAATTCGTCGCAATTACTGATGAACAAATCGGAGGTCGACTTCTTCACGCCCACGCCGATGACCGTCTTGTTGTTCTCGCGCAACTTGCTGACCAGTGGCGAAAAATCCGAGTCGCCGCTTACGATAACGAAGGTGTCGACGTGGTGCTTCGTGTAACAAAGATCGAGCGCATCCACCACCATGCGGATGTCGGCGGAATTTTTGCCCGATTGCCGGACGTGCGGAATTTCGATCAACTCGAAAGCGGCTTCGTGCAGGCCGCGTTTGAAATCCTTGTAACGCGCGAAATCGCAGTAGGCCTTTTTCACCACGATGTGGCCTTTCAACAAGAGGCGCTCGATCACTTTGCGGATGTCGAATTCTGGAAAAAGCGCCTCGCGCGCGCCGATGGCGATGTTCTCCAGGTCGAGAAACATGGCCATGGTGGCGTCGGATTCGGAATTGCTCATGGCTTAGCCTAACAAGTCATGGGCGACGCGCGAGGAATTACCCTTTCGCGAGATCGTCGGCCGTCAGCACTAAACGTTCGACGCGTTTTCCCGCGACGATGCTTTCCACAATCTCCGGGACGTCGTCGAGCGTGACGCGTCCGTAAAAGAAATGATCGGGTTCGACTAAAATGGTCACGCCGGAAGCGCATTGATCGAGGCAACTGGCCGTGCAAACACGCGCCTGGAGCCGAGCGAGGCCGCGCGTTTTCAATTGCTCCTTCAGCGCAGCGTGGACCGCTTCCGCACCGCAAGCCGCGCACGACCCTTTCTCGTGATCTTCGGCCCGCCGATTGGTGCAAACAAAAAGATAACGGTCGCGTTGCGCCACGGCGCGAGGTTGGCATCCGCGTGGTCAGAGGTCAAACCACCGGCACGTTACGGCACTGGAAGACAGGCTTTCAGCCTGTCCTGGCCGGTAGGCATTTTGCCTGCCGGATAATCTACGGCCCTCTTCCGTTTAGCCCGTAGCCCACGCTCGCTGACTAAGCCGAGGGAGACGGCGAAGGCGAAGGAGAAGCCTCTTCGTCCGAGCTCTTCTTCATCGTCTTTTTGTGGGTCATGGATTTTTTCTTCATGCCCATGTCGTCTTTCTTCGTCGTCATGTGCGTGCTGCTCGAAGAAGTAGTCGTGGTCATCGTTTCCTTCTTACTCGCGCACGAAGTGAAAAGAGCCGCGCTCAGCAAAACAGTCAGGATAGTTAGGATGGTTGTTTTCATAGGGAGTTAATTAACGAGCGATAGCCTGTCCGAGCGCCGCGCGCGGAGCAAGCAGATTTGCCAGCGCTGCCAAGTGAGAAAAGAACCGGAAGATGGACCACGCGCCGAGCGCCACCGCGTGCGAGATTCCGCCATGAAACTCTCGGGAAAAATCGCGTTGGTCACGGGCAGCAGCCAGGGCATCGGCGAAGGCATCGCCCTTCGCCTGGCGGAAGAAGGCGCGGATGTCGTGATCAATTATCACTCGCATCCGGAAGGCGCGGAGGAGACCGTCGCCAAAGTGGAAAAGACCGGCCGGCGGGGATTCGCAATCCAGGCCGATCTCGGCGAGCTCAGCGCCATTCAGCGTTTAGTTGACGAAAGCATCGCGCACTTCGGCCGGCTCGATCTCCTGGTGAACAACGCCGGAATCGAGAAGCGCGCACCCTTCCTCGAAGTCGTGGAAAAAGATTACGACAGCGTGCTCGATGTGAATTTGAAAGGCGTGTTTTTCACCACGCAACGTTTCGCGCAGCATTTGCGCGACACGAAACGACCCGGCAAAATCATCAACATCAGCTCCGTGCACGAGGACTTGGCGTTTCCGCATTTCGCCAGTTACTGCGCGAGCAAAGGAGGCTTGCGCATGCTCACGCGCACACTCTCGGTCGAGCTGGCGCCGCTTGGCATCACGATCAATAACGTCGCGCCCGGCGCGATCGAAACTCCGATCAATACCAAGTTGCTCGCGGATAAACCGAAGCTTGATGCGCTCCTGAAAAACATTCCGCTCGGGCGGCTTGGACAGCCGAGCGATGTCGCCGGCGCGGTCGTTTATCTGGCGTCGAGCGATGGCGATTACGTCACCGGTTCGACGCTCGTCGTGGATGGCGGATTGCTCCGCCACTACGAAGAGCAGTAAGCGATCGCGCGCCTATTCCGCGCGCAAGGCCACGATCGGATTCACGCGCGTAGCGCGGCGCGCCGGAACGAAACAGGAAAGCGCCGCCACCAAAGTCAGTAGACCCGCGACCGCGAAATAAATAAACGGATCGAGCGCGTTCACTTTGAACAAAATGTTTTGCAGCGCAGCCGCCGCGAGCACTCCGAGCAGCAAAGCGGCGGCCCCTGTGCCTAACGAGAGGCCGATCAGCAATTGCCACGCGCCTTGCGTCATGACCAAACGGAAAATCCGTTTCGCGTCCGCGCCCAACGCCATGCGGATGCCGAATTCCTGCGTTCGCTGATTCACCGAAAAACTCATCACGCCGTAAAGTCCAACGGCCGACAAAAGAAACGCGACGAAGCCAAAGATGCTGAAGAGCAAAGCGATGATCCGATTGACGCCGAGGATTTCATCGTGCAAACGCGCCGGCGTTCCGCCGAAGTAAGTCGGCAAATTCGAATCGACTTCCGCAATCGCTTTGCCGAGCGGCGCGGCGAGCGTTTCCGCGTTTTGCCCGGGATGCGGCCTAACGACCAATGTGACGAACTGTGGCGCCGGCGGCACGCCCAGGATCGGAACGTAGAAGCCGGTGTTATCGGCTTCGGTGTTGAATGGGCCTTGCATGAGCGTGTCCGGCACCACGCCGATGACCGTCCGCCACGGCGCCGGCGTCGCCGGATTAAAAACGCGAATGCGCCGGCCGAGCGCGCTTTCGTTCCCATAATATTTTCGCGCGAAACCCGCGCTGACAATCGCCACCGGCTGCTTCGTGTCGTTGTCGTCGATCGTGAAATCGCGGCCTTGGAGAATCTTCAGGCCCATGGTTTTGAAATATCCATCGGAGACGAATTCGAAATTGCCTTGCGGGCGATCGCGATCGGTTACGTAATTTTTGCCGTCCACTTCGTACTGGCCGAAGCCGCCGAAGGTCATGCGAAAACGGCCGGTCATGGCCGCGTCCGCGAACGCTGGATTCGCACGCACCGAACGCAGCGTGCGCACGAAAAATTGCTGGCGCGCATCGGAGTTCGGATAATCCCCTTCAAACAAACCCATGCGCGCGGAGTAAACGCCGTTCTCGTCGTAGCCGTAATCGAGTTTCATTTGATTGCGGATCGATTTGATCTGCAACGCCGCCGCGACCAGCAACGCCGCGGTCAGCGCGATCTGGCCGATGACCAAAATGCGCGTGATCGCATTGACCAGCCGGCTGCTGTTGCCGCGGCCGCCTTCTTTCATCGCCTCGGCCGCGTTCGCGCGTGAGCTGATCCAGGCCGGGATAAATCCGGACGCGACCGTGGCCAGCAACGCAGCGCCGACGGTAAAAACCAGTACCCGTGTGTCGATCTGAAAGACGACCCAGTAGGGCAACGGAAAGGGGAGAGCGTTCGTCGTTCGCACGAGCAAACCGACCGCCCAGTAAGCCATGACCACGCCGACAAATGCGCCTAACGAGGCCACCAAAAAACTTTCCGTGAGCATTTGCCTAACGAGTCGCCAGCGAGTCGCGCCGAGCGCGCCGCGAATAGCCAATTCCTTCGCGCGCAAGGCCGCGCGACCGAATTGCATGTTCATCACATTCACGCAGGCGATCAGCAAAACGACGATGACCGCGCCGAGCATGGCGAAGACGGTCTGGCGCAATTGCGGTCCGGTGAAAGTGTTCAGGAGCGGCTGCACACTCGCGGAAGTGAGCTGGCCGTTCGTCTTCGGATTATCCTGCGCGAGGCGTTTGGCGAGGCCGACAAATTCGGCGTTCACCTGGTCGATACTAATGCCGGATTTCAATCGGCCGATGATCGACGGGCCGACGGCGTTGCCTTCGAGATCGCCACGCGGTTTCAGCGGATATTCGTTGTAATATGGAACCCAAAGCTGCTCGGAAATTGGGAACTTAAAATTCCGCGGCATCACTCCGATGATGGTGGCGGCGCGACCGTTTATCCGAATGGCCTGGCCGACGATGTTTGGATTGCCATCGAAATCGCGCTGCCAAATTTCGTAGCCGAGAATCGCCACTTTCTCGGCGCCGGGTTTGTTGTCCGCCGCGGTGAAATCACGACCGAGAATCGGCGCGACGCCGGTGATCCTAAAAAAATCTTCCGTGACGTAACCGCCCGTGTAGCGCTGCGGATTGTTTTTGTAGGCCACGTTGATCGTCGAGCCGTTCAGATACGCGGCCATCATCGCGAACGATTGCTGCCCTGCGCGCAAGTCCTCGTAGTCCTGCGCGGAGGGAATATTTCCCGCGCCGAAATTATTGTTTTGTGGCGTCGCCTGCGGATCGATCAGGCCGACGCTCATCAGTTGCTCCGGATGCGGAAACGAAAATCCGCGAAGCAAAAACGCGTTCACCACCGTGAATTGCGTGGTCACTCCGCAGATGCCGAGCGCCAAAACCATCACGGCCAGGACGCAAAAGATTTTCTCTGTCGTCAGTACACGAAATCCGATGCGGACGTCTTGGAGAAATGATTCCGGGAACATGGCGCGATGTTTCTGCGGAAATGGTTAAGAGCGCGCCAATCCCGCACGCGCAGAAGCGGCGATCGCGGACGTATGGATCACGCCGCCCACTGGAAGCTCGATCGGTTGTTGTGCGACCTGCCAGATGGAAAAGATCGCGCTCAACATGATGAGCAAATAAACCGCGCTCTCGGAAACGCCGCGTTCCTTCTCCTCCGAGCGCACGAGCAGCGCGTAAGTCGATTCGAACTCTTCGGATTTGTCTGTGTGGTTTTGCATTTTCGTCTTCATCTTCATTGATGAGATGCACGAACTGCGCATTCCGGATTCAAAAAACATGCGCGATCGCTTCTCAAAAAATGAGACGCCGCGCCGCGCGAGTTTTGTCTAACGAATGATTTATTCCGCGTCGCGCAGAAGCTCTTCCCAGAGATCGCAGATCTGGTCGTAGCAACCGCCGGTGAGGAATTTCAGCTCGGCGTAATGCGAGTCGATGTTCGGACGCTGAAACGGTTTCGGCCCGTGGAAATGGATGATCTTCGCCGCCGCGTAATCATCCCAATACGGCTTCCAATTCAACTCGGGCGGAAGGTTGTCCCAGAGGGGCGCGCCCTCGGCCGAGCGATAAAAATTCCGATACGCGCCCTGGTCCCAACTCATCGCCGGCAGCGCCTCGACATTCGCGCGCAGATATTCGCGAAAAGGAGCGTCGAACGCGAACATCTCCGGCAAATTCATCCACATCACGCCGGTGTTCATCTCGTGCGGGCGATTCACATCCGACTCTGGCGCGACTGCGAAATATTTGCAGCCGATCGGCTCGAGCACATCGACGACTTCCTGGCGAAAAATCACATCGCAGTCCGTGTAAAGAACGCGGTCATCGAAACCAAAACGCTTTTGCAGCGAGGGTAATTCCACGCGTAAAAAAACTCCGCGCGTCGCCGGCAGCAGCTCGGGATTTTTCAGCTTCGCGCCCAGCCGCGCCAGCTCGTCGTAAAGAAAAGTTCGTTGATGAATGATCGGCACGTCGCGCCGCTTCAGCCAGGCCGTGAACTCGTTTTCACCGCCGTCGTAAATGCAATGCGGCCGCAACGACGTGTGCAGCAGCGCGGTGTGAATTGCCACCTTCGCCATGTCGGCATATTCCTTCCACGCCGGGCAGCCTTCGTTAATCCCGATGAACCACTGCATAGTTGCCGCGCGCGGCGGGCCAGCTTTCCAGACTTTCTAACTCACCGCAACGTGGCAACCTCGCGCGGTGGAAGCATTCCCTTCCAGATCAACTTTTCGCCGCCAACGCTACGCGCGCGCGATTCTTTGGATCGTCCTTTTGGCGATGGCGTTTTTCCTGCGCGTCGCGCCGATTCGCTCCGGTTTGCCCTATCTCGCTTACATCGATGAAGGCCACGTGCTCCATCACGTCACGCAAATCTTGCGCGAGCATACGCTCGACACCGGCTTCTATAATTACCCGGCGCTGCCGAGTTATTTAATCGCCGCGACCGTGCTCGCGTACTCGCCGATTTATCGGCACGTGCACGGCCACAGTTGGCGCGACGACCTGCCGCGGAGCGCCTATTACGACTTCATTTCGCCGACGGAAATTATCGTCATCGGCCGAACCGTCGTCGCGCTTTTCAGCGTCGCAACCGTCGCGCTTGCGGGATTTTTAGCCACCTCAATCGCTGGCGCGCGCGCCGGATTTCTCGCGCTGCTTTTCAGCGCGCTCT
>CAXSCV010000026.1:35744-38217 GCA_964235895.1 uncultured Chthoniobacterales bacterium | reverse complement strand
CTGCAAGTGAATCGCCTGCAGGACCAACTCAGCCAGCGCGCGATCGCTCCCGCGCGTCAGCAGCTTGGCTTCCGGACTCGTTAGGAATTCGCGCAGTCGCGCCATTCCCGATCGCGCATTGATTCCCTCGCCACTCACTAACGCTTCGAACATGAGCATGATCGGTGTCGAGCTCGTTCCGGCGCTAATCTCTGTCGCAATCGCGAAGGCAAATCCCGCCATCACTCCGGCCTGGCGCAAACCGACCTCGCGCGATCGATGCTCCAGCACCCAGAGCACGGCCGTTTCAAACGCGCGATAAATCTCCAGCGTTTGTCCCACGCTCAAGCGACGCGTCCGTTCGCTCGAGCAAATCGGCGCGATCGAGCTGCAGATGGAAGCGATCGCGCTGCCATTCTTCAGCCCATGCTGAATCTTCAACTGATCGGCTACCGACCGCGTCGCGCCCCGGTCGACCGCATCCATCGTCGTCATTTCCTGCCCTTCGATTTTTGAAGGCAGACCGAACGTGACCATCATCCGCACCGCCACACTCGCGAGCACGATCGCGCTCAAGCGATGCTGACCGTCGATCAGCTCGTCCTTGTCGTTGAACGCGATTCCCTGGTGAGTGTAAACCCAGCGGCCGTTGATCATGTCCCGCGCATACGCGGTCACCACATCGTCTCGCAGCGGCCGGTTCCGAAAATTGTTTTCCAACCAGCGCTTGGCCACTGTCGGCGTCACTTCGATCCATTGCGATCGCAATGGACCGAGCGTGGAAATTTCTTCGCCGTTCTTCTTGATCGGCGTGGCCGCGCTGGCATCGCGAATCAGCCCGCGTTCCTTCGCCAAACTAACGAGTCGTCGAATTTCATCCGGAGCCGGAATTCCATTCGTGCGCCGATGCTCGATTCGATCAAGCTGCGCGGCGGAGCGTCTCAATGAGACCATCTGATTTCTCCTTTCGTTGTGCGCGCTTCAGGAGAAGCGCGGTGGTTTCGCGTGACTTCCGAAAAAGCGAGGCTGCTTGATTGCGTCGCGCATTCTCGTTCATCGACATGAGCCCGAGGTTATCGGGGTCGAGATTGTTCATGTTGCCGTCCCTGTAGAAGACGACGTGCTTCGGCGGCACTTTGCGGCCATTGGTTTTTTCCCAAATGACCCGGTTCAACTGAGGACGGCCGTTCTCCGGCGTCCATTTCCCCTGCTTGCAATAACCGGTGTTAGCGCCCGCCCAGAAATAGAGTGCACCTTCGTAGATCACTCCCTGGCTACAGAGATTGATTTTACAGACCGCTTCGCGGGAATTCAGTCCGGCGTTCAGCCTGGCCATGATCTCGCGCGCCGCCGGCGTCGTGTAATCGAAGGGCGTAACGTTGCTCGAGAACGGCGTTTCCGGCCGGTCATTCGGCGACTTAATTTCTGCGCGCAATCGCGTGATGAACCAGCCGCGCTTGTCCATAGTCCACGTCTTGAATTCCCAACCCAGCTCGGGCGGAATTCTCATGCGCGCGGTCCCTTTCCCAAGAGGGCCGCGCGCGCGTTGCACCTCTCGTTGAATGATCGCTTCCAGCTCTGCAGGTGAGGCGTGTTGGTCAGCCATCATTTTGCCGCCCGCATCGCGTTGTCGTCGCTTGATCTGTTCGGAGAGCTCCGGCGATTTTTTTCGCAGGCCATGAACTTCGAGAAGCGTTGCAACCGATCCAGGCGCGCGGCGCCACCGAGAAGCAACATGCGCCACTACCTCACCGCACAGAAGATAGTCTGCATAGAGCGCTTCGATCCATTCGCGCGGGTAAGACTTAGGACCACCTTTTCGAGCGCGGCCGCCCGGAGACTTCAAGAACGCAGCACGGATGCGCTCGATCTCTTTTACCTTCATCGGTAAGCGCCTCCGCACTTCGCTTTCGCGCGCTCAGCTTTCGCGCTGCGCTTTCCAAACTCTTCCCAACCGCGCACCGACAGATTCGGATCCACCTGCGGCAATCGTGAACGGGCACGCCTTGTGCTACTTTCAGACTTCGTTAGTTCGTTTGTTAATCGGATGTGGGCCCCGTTGCTTACCGGCGCGGGGCCTCTTTCTTTGGGCGGACTCACGACGAACTCGCCTCCTCGAACGGCGCGAAACACTTCAGCGCTTTATGATGCGCGGGATCACGCGGCCGCGGATGCCAGCTTTGGCAAGGTTCGCACCATGGATCGCCTTCATCTTCGCGGCCTTTGGTCGCATACTCTTCGGCGATATCGAGCCGCTGGCTCGCGTTCTCGATCGCGCCGGCAAAGGTTCGTAACAGTTCCGGCGTCGACATGAATCGAACGTCGTCAGCATCCAGGGCCACACGTTCTAGTGTGGGCTTGCCCTTGATCTTGCGGATCAATCGAACCTCTAAATGATCGCCCGCGCGGAGGTTGCTCATGATACACGCACCACCGTTCGCTCGGTCGAGTAGCCGGTCGACCGCCACGGACCGGGAGCAAACTTCATTCCCTC
>CAXSCV010000026.1:0-35734 GCA_964235895.1 uncultured Chthoniobacterales bacterium | reverse complement strand
TCAGGCCGAGCCCCGGCCGTTTAAAGACGTAGTCGCCTACGCTACATTTCTCGAAGCACTCGCACCGTTCGCCGGTTCCTCGGTGAGACGACTTTACCCGCGGACCTTTTAACTCTTCCGGGTCGTAGCTCATGCGATTCCCTCCGGAAACAAAATCTCCGTTGGCCTAACGAGTCCGCGATCGCGCTTGATCAAACCGATCGTGCTGAGCGGTCCGATCATGTTCGAGAAATGCCCGCCGGTGTGATCGATGCTCGCTTCGCGGCCGATCTCTTCGGTTGTGACCTCCGCGCCGCCGCGGCTGATGATCACATTCAAAATCTCGATCGTTTTCCCGCCGGCCGATTTCGCTTTGCGCACACGCGCGCGCAGCATCTCGTGGTAATCGCCTAACGAACCGATCGCATCCGGCACACGCGCGAACTCGCGGCCCTTATCGGTTAACTCGATCACGCCTTGCCCGCGATTCACCAGGCCATTGCTCGAGAGCGGACCAACCACATTCGAGAAGTGACCGCCGCTGGCATCGATCAGCGCGATCGCGCCGACCTGCAGCGTCGAAGGTGTTCGATTTCCGATCGATTCAAAGAACGCGATCGCATCGAGAATCTGTTGCTGCTTACTCGTTAGGCGAAACTCTCCGTCGGTTGAAAGACCAGCGCCAGCTTTCGGGCCGGGAGTGGCGCGATCCGTCGATTCTATTTTACGCGGCGCGTTCCCAAGCGGCCGCAATCTCGATATTTGCGACGGCGAGATTCCCGTCGGATTGGGGAGCGCACGCGACTCGCGTGCTGGTGATGGCGACCCGCCATCACGAACTTTCAAAACGGCATCGCGCACCGGAGCGACCACATCAGCGCCGACCTTGGCAAACTTCTCGAAAAGTTTATCGAACGACGATTCAAAATCTCTAGACCACTTCTCCAGCCTAACGAGTTGCCCATCCCTCAGCACCGGCACTTCGCGTTGTTCAACCTTTGCCGGCTTTCCTTTATTAGCGACAGCCTCAGTTAAGCATCTCTTTAATTGCGCGATCTCTTTCCGCAGTTCGCGCGGATCCTCCGCCTTCGCGCGCTCGATCGTTTCCAACATCTGCGCGGAAAACTTTTCCAGCTCACCTTGCGAAAGCGGTTTCGGTTCCGCGCGCTTGCTTCCGCCACTCGTTGGCGTGCTCGAGACATCCGCACTGCGCTTTTTCGCGATCTTGATCGTCTCGTTAGTCTTGAGCCATTGCGGACTCCAGATGTGACACTCGCCCACCTTCAGATGCGGTAGGAGTTCGCGGATGTCTTCGTTAACCCCTTTCTCCGCGATCCAGGTCTCGATCGCTTTGCGCTCTTGCGGGCCGGTCATCTGAAACGCGAAGAGGCACTCGGTTTGATTAAGCGCCTTCTTGTTCACTTCCTGCGGCCGCTGCGAAATCAGCGTCACGCCGATGCCGAAATTGCGGCCGAGTTTCGCGATGCGCTGAAACGCATGCAGCATCATCGCTTCGTCGCGCTGAGGATTTTGCGGGACGAACTCCTGCGCTTCTTCCAGGAAGAGATGGACCGCGCTCGGGGCTGATTTCTTCCGGAAGAAAAACCGTGTCGCGAAATCGCGCGCGAACCTGGCCTTCTGCGCGTCGCTCTCGAACTGCGAGACATCCAGCACCGCGGAGATTCCGCGATCGACAATCAGATTCGCGACAAACTCGCCGGCGCCGGGCTCGAGCGGGACGTCGCCATGCAGCCCGCCGAAAATCGGAATGTCGAACGCGCCATCGACGCGCAGCCCGTACCAAACACCGACCGGATCGAGCGCGATCACCTGCGCTTTCGCGTCGAGCATTTCCTCGCACAACTTTGTTGCGCAATAACTCTTCCCACTCCCGGTCCGCCCGAGCACCGCAAACTTTTGCGTCACCGCATCGAGCGGCAGGCCCAGCGAGTTGGAGATTTGCAACGTCTTGCTCATGACAAAACTTGCCCTCCGGCACCGAATATGTTCAGTCGAACAGAATGCGGGCCGAGCCCTACCTTTTCATCATTCGCGCGACCGCGGACTGGCGTTTTGAATTGGAATTCCCCGCCCTGCCGCCGCCCGACGAGCGAAGCAAAAAGACGATTTCTTACCGTCTGCTCAAGCTCGCCTACGACTGGCCTTATTGGTTCTCCAACGAACGCCAGGTGCCGATCATCATCGAAATGCGCGCCTTCGATGGCGAAGTGCTCGAGCGAATCGAACACAGCCCGGACGAACCGAACAGCTGTCTCTACGGCTAGCGGCGCTGCATTCATCGCTTGAGATTCTTTGCCTGCGCCGGCGAACGTCGGAGCTGATTCGCCTCAGCCTTGCTGCGATCGTAGGCATGGATCGCTCCCCAAATTTCACGCGAGCGTTCCGCGGTTCGACGCGCTTCCACTCGAGCAGCCATCGCGGCGAGCCTGGCTTCAAAACCTTCAGCCTCGCGTCGCGCCCGGCGGCGTTCCATTCGCGCGTCGTAATCCAGCTTCCAATAGGGAACATCGTCGATGTCCATCACAGCCTCTCGCCTCTCGGAAAGATTTCGACTGACGGGCGCAGCAAGCTCCGCATCCAAATCTCATGTTCCACGCGGGCCTTGTAGTAACTCACGTAATCATGCGCGAAGTTGATCGCCACGACGGTCGCGCAAATGATCATCAAGTTGCGCGTTCTCATACCGAGGCAGACTTCAGCGCTTTGCCGAGATAAGCGTGGCCGAGCCGGCCGCCGCCCTTCACGCGATCGACTGGCTTGTCTTTCTCCGGACCGCGCCGCGGATATTCTTCCTGGGTAACGAAACACGCGCCGGCGAAACGGAGTTCGCCGATTCGCTCAGGCAATTCGCGCGGGTCCGCATCATGAATCCCGGCCGCGTCTAACGAGCGCTGCAAAATGTCGGCCAGAAGCTCTTCGCTCATAGCTGAGTTCCGACCTTCCGAGTTCCGAGTTCTCTCCGCTCCGCTTCCCACGCATCGAACGCATGCTGGGGCGAGCGGCCGTTATCGAAAAACAACTCCCATCGAAAGCCTTCCGACTCTTGTCGATGATGCCAGTCGCAATCGAAATCGAGCGCCGGCAATGGAATCGTCGCGCATCCGCGCGACGCCATTTCTTTCCGCACATTTTCCATCCAGGCGAAGAACTTCGTTCTGCGCTGATACTGCGCCGCCATCGCGGCTTGATGCCGGCGATGCAGATAGGACGCGGCCAACTCCCATCCCACCCAAAGCGAAACGCCCGCCAGACCGATCAAGCAACATTCCCATAACGAGAGATCGCCGATGAACTCAATGACCGAATTCATCATGAGAACGACTCCTGCAAAAACGCGCGCACGGAATCCGGCCGCGCCGGCGCCGCCAGCTCATCCGTTGCCTTGCGCATGCATTCGATGAGCGCTTCTTCCACGCGATCGGCTGCGGCCTTCGACACTTCTTCGTCGTCCGTGCCAGGCGTCACCATCAGCCGGTAGTGACCGATGAAAAGATTCACCACCTTCACCAGCTTCCGAGTTTCATCGAGCTCCTCGTGCGCGCTCATGACATCCTCCAAGTCGACCACCACAAAGACGCTGCGGCGCAGTTGATTGTTAAAAAGAGGTAATCGCGGAAACGGAAGCACCAGATCGCCAAGGCCAGCGAAAAGAAAGTCATGAAAAAGAAAGAGAGCTTCTTCAAGGCTGCCCCCAGTTCCGGATGAAAAAGCAAAGAACGCCTGCCGCAGTGCACACCAGCAAAACCAGCGGGAGAAAAGTCAGCCACCAATTCAAACTCGTTAGGCCAAACGCGCGCGACAGAATCAGCGCGACCGCGCCGGCGAACCAGCTCACCGCAATCCATCCCCAAAAACTCACGATCGACCTCCCGAGAAATGAAGCGCCGCGCGGCCTGTCGACCCGCTCTGCCGCGCGGCGCTGTAACCAGCAATTCTTCTTTGCCCGCGCTCCCGCGCTTGCTGCACCAGCAAATTCGCAGCATCCACCCGCGCGATCCGATTCGGACTGTGCTGAAACGTGCTCCGCAAATGACGAGGGGAAGCAACAAAACAATCCCAGCACACCGGCCGGTGTTGTGATTGATGCCCGAGCCCGCATGCACACAGCGGCTTCTCGTTAGGCCGCGCCGAAGATTTCGACGACTCGTTAGGCAACATCACGCCGCCGCTCCCTTCTTCAGCTCCTCGTGCGCAACGATCGACGGAAACTCGATCACATTTCGCGAGCGTCCTTTCACCAGCTTCGACAGCGCCAGCGCATCCAGGTCCGCGCGAAAAACAATTTTCAAACCCGGGCTCAATTCCGCGATCGGCAAGCCCCAGGTCTTTCGCCGGCGCATAAACGTCCGGGGCGAGAGCCGCAAATATTCCGCCGCCTCCGCAAAGTCGAGCCAGGCCGCGCGCTTCACCGCCGTCGCCAGACACGCCTCGCGATAAATTTCCTCCATTCGCCCCGCACTCGGCAGCGAAATGGGAACCGTGATCGATAACTCGTTAGGCGATGATGATGTGTTTTTCATGCCACGAGTCTTCTCAGTTCCGATCTGCGGCCGGCGACGATTTTCGTCTTTAACCGCGCGATGATCTGCGAAAGGAAATAGCGCGGATTCGAAGCACCGAGCACGACTGACTTATCAAGTCCCCACTCGATATGATTCTCCGAGAGCGTCCGCGTCGTCACGTCCAGAAACTTCGCGGCCTCGAGCGGAGTCAACGCGTCAAAGCGAAGAATGATCGCGTCCACGATCCGCTCCATGAACTGCTCTGAGCTGAGCAATCGCTCTGCGGCGCGCGCGACTCCTTCGATGATCAGCTCGTCGTCGAACTCCAACTTCACTTATTTCTCCTTTGCCCGACTTACGCGGGCTGGTGAGCCTTCTTTTTGCCGATGTTCGCGCGGTCCTTTTCGAGCTGGCGTTCGACCATCTTTTGCCAGCGTTGCGCGGCATCTCGGTAGGCGGGATTTGAACTTTGCGCCGCAGCCTTGGTAATCGCGATCATCTGCTTTCCAATCCGCTCGTTCTCACTCATGAATTGATGTTTTAAGCAATGTGCGAATATCGTCAATCAAATATATTGAAATAAATTCAATTGACTCATTTCATCAATTATTTGAGCCTCAAAACAAATGAGCGAATTCGGCAATTTTCTTGGTCATACGATCAGAACCTCCGGCATCACCGGTAAAGAGATGGCAGCTCGGCTGGGAGCTGACCCGAGCCAAGTCAGCCGATGGGTTCGCGGCGGCCCCGGCGTGAATGTGGAGACGCTCGCCAAGATAGTCATGGGCGTAAGCGAAAAACCCGAAGTCCGCGCCGGCTTACTCGAAGCCTATTTCCGCGATCAAGCGCTACCGGAAATGAAAGCGTGGGTCCGGGTGACTGCGCCCGGCAAAAAAGCGCAGCGCATGCAGGAAGCAGCGGAAGGCGTCCACGGCGTCGGGTCTCTCGGCGCGGCACTGGAGGAAGTAATCAAACGCTTGGCCACTCCCACCGAAACAGTCAGAGCCCTTCGCGAAGTTCTGGAAGCAATGCCTGGTCACAAAGCGCTCGAGGATTTAATCCAAGAGCTGGCCGCTTTCACGCGCGATGCGCTTCGAGACAAAGCTGGCTGAACAAAATTTCAATTCCGGCTCGACTCAGAGTCACGCGAATATCAATAATCGACCCTGCTTTATTTATGCTTTTCGTCTTCTGGCTCGGTGTGAATTTTTTGATTGGCTACGCCATCGGGAAACCCAAAGGGCAAGCAGGAACCAGCGCATTCATCTGCGTCTTGTTGGGACCAATCGGGTGGATCATCGCGCTCTGCTCGAAAGGCCATACGGTTACCTGTCCCTTCTGCGCCGAAAGCATTCGCTCGAACGCCGTCATCTGCCGGCATTGTCATCGCGAGCTTCCGCCAGCGTTGGTCGAAACTGAATCCAGCACATCTTTCGCAGCGGGCCTGATCGGTTTGATCGGCGTGTTGTTCGTGATTGGCTTCGTCGTCATCGCGTTTCGCGATCTTCGCCTAACGAATCAAGCCGGCCGGCACAAAGAGGAGATCACTCCCGCACCCGTAACGCAATCGTCGCCCCCGCGGCCAGCGCAACGGCTGGTTCAGATACAACAGAACACGGCGGTTAAAATTCCTTACGGCGAAATCACTATTCCGAAAGGAACGCGCCTCTCTGCAACTCCGCTCGACGCGACTAGTATTCGCGTGAGGTATGCCGATCTCTCACTCGACATTCCGATCTCGGCGACCGACTTCGCTGCACGATGAAGCGTCGCCCAGCCTTTGTCGTTAGGCAGGGCAGCGTCAACGTTGTCGCTTACAAGTCAGGCAACGGCCGCAACCAATTCACCCTTTGCTTTCGCAAGCACGCCGGCGCCGGCCGTTCGCGCGAAGTCCGCACCGGAGAAAAGGCTGCGCGAACTCGCGCGCTGGAAATCGCCACGGCCTTGGCCAACGGCCGCGCAGAAATCATCGAGCTGAGTAATGCGGATCGGGAATCTTATCTGCGCGCGAAAGCATTGCTTCCGGATGGCATCGCTCTTCACGATGCGGTCGAGCAATTCGCGCGCGCTAAAGACCGGCTCGGTAATTCTTCACTCGCGGACGCGATCGATGCCTACCAGCAGATCCCGAAAGTAAACGGCAGCCGCGCCACCGTTCGTTTCGTGGTCGACGATTTCATGCGCCGCAAGCGCACCGCCATGCTCAACAAAGATTTGAGCGCAGTGCATATCGACGGACTTGCCGGCGTGCTCGAAGGCACCGTCTCCAAAAAGAACCCAAGTACTCCGCGGCCGAGCGCTTTCATGCGCAAATTCGGCGATCGAGAAATTGTCTCGTTAGGCAAAGACGAATTGCAGGATCTTCTCAACGATCATCGCGATCGCAAAGGGGTTGTCGTCGGTCCGCGCCGACGCCGGCACATTCGCGAGTGCATCGTCGCTCTGTGGAATGACGCGCGCGACAATCGTCATCTTCCGCAGGGTTCCAAACACGCGGCCGAGATGACGGCGCGGCCGAAAGTCGTTAAAGAAAAAGAGCCGACATTCGAACCCGATCAGTTCGATATTCTCATCAACGCCGCGCATCGTGACGCGCGTCAGCGCGAGCTCGTGCCGGCATTCGCGATCGGCGCTTTCGGACGCATGCGCATGTCGGAAATCGCGCGGCTCGATTGGTCTGCGGTGCATCTTTTCAAAGAGATCAAGGATGGCCAGGCCGGGAAAATCGCGGGGGAGATTGACGTCAGTGGCCGCGTCGCAGGCAAAACCGGAATGGCGCGCATTGTCGAAATTCCGCCGAACCTGGCGAAGTGGCTCACTCTCTATGTGCGACCGCACGGCCACGTCCTGAGCCCCAAAATCACCCGCATCGATAACCACGTCCGTCGCTTCGCTCAAAAGCTAGGACTCAAATGGAAGCGCAACATTCTTCGCGGGTCGAGCACATCCTATCTCTACGCACTCACCAACGATCTGAAATATGTCGCCGCCCAACACGGCACTTCCGAGCGCGAACTAAAACGCGAGTATCTCGAGCGAAAAACGCGGAGCCAGGCGGATAAATGGAATGCGATCGTCCCGCACGAAGGCAGCAACATTCTCGAGCTGCGTTGGTCTGTAAGCGCCTGAATTTGTCAGCAATTTGTCAGCTTGCGTTGGTGAATCCCCACGCTTCATTCTAACCGTTCAAGGGTTCGAATCCCTCCCTCACCGCGCTTCATTTTCCATGAAACAGCGGTCCTCCCTCGTATCGGCGCGCTTTACTGAGCATCTTAACAGTTTGTTCGCCGGTCTCTTTGCAGTTTCCGCGAAGAATCTTTGCTCCGTTTTGCTCCGAGCGAAGGGGTTGCGATTCTTTTGTCAGCTTTTCTCAGCTTGAACACCGAGCAGAGAGGTTAACCAAACGTGACGAAATCTGCGGGACAAATTTATTTCGTAATCATCGACGATAAGCAGGCAGGGCCTTATACGCCCGCCCAGCTTCGAACGAAGTTTACTCAAGGGAAGATTCAGGAGTCTTCTTATTTGTGGAGAGAGGGCATGCCGGAATGGGTGCCCATTGAAACGGTAGCCGCCGAGATTTTTGCCGATGGGGTGCTTCCGTCGCCACCTCCAATTCCTGACGAAGCCATTACGCATGCTCGCTCTTTGACGATCACGCATTCGGATGAACTGCCCGACACCGAAATTGAGATCCCGGAAAGAGGCCCATTCGAACCTAATGCCACCTCGAAGCAGCTGAACTTGCTAATGAAATTTGGCTGCAAAAATCCTGAGTCGATCCGACATCTCGGACGCGATCAGGCATCTTTTATGATCGACGCTTTCATCAAAGATAGGGATGCCATGATCCAATATGAGCAAACAAAGACAGACGAGAAAAACCAACGATCAGGGGCGGTCGCCGTTCTGCTTATTTTGGTCGTGATAGGTTTCGTCCTTCTGCTGAGCTTTCTTAGCGGTCGCTAACTCAGTGTCTGCAACGACCGTCATCCAAGTCAGGCCGCATCGCGGGGGATGGAAGTCATTTGAAATGCCCGGCGTGGACCCTCACTACATCGGGCCGCAAGCGAAGGATCGAGCGAACTGCGGTGTATGCACCGGGCTCGAGCGATGTGCTGATTGCGCTCTCGCGGTAGTCAGCCGGCGCTGATCCGATATCGGTGATCTCGGGTTTTTGTGTGTCCTGCCAGTTATCGTTCACTGCGATCATTTCGCCTTGGCTGCTGTGTAGCGCGAGTGTCGGATCGATCAGCGCCCGTTCACGCCGGCTTACAGCAAGTCGGCGCGATCACGCGGATGATGACGGGCTTTTTCGGCACCATTTGCCGTTTAGGATCAGTTGGCTAAGCTCGTCGCGAAGTTTTCGATTCCTTCACTGTTGTCCCCTTCGCCCAAATGAAATCTGCTTACGAACTTGCGATGGAACGGCTCGAAAAAAAATGCGCCGAGCGTGACGTTGACGGACGTGCAAAAGGCGCAGATCGCGGAAATCGATTCTACCTATCGGGCGAAGATCGCGGAGAAGGAGTTGTTCCTGAAAGGCGAAATCGCGAAGGCGCGGGGCGGTGGCAATTACGAAGAAGTCCAGGCGCTGGAAAAACAGTTGGTGGTGGAGGTGCGGCGGCTGCAGGAAGATTGTGAGGAGAAGAAGGGGAAGTTGCGCCGCTCCTTCGCCAGTTAGGTCAGACAGGGACTTCTCGTTAGGCACATCTTGCGCTTGGGTTTTTCCCTCGCGTCGCCTACAGTCGAGTGCGATGGCAATCGCGCCGCCACTTCCGATGCCCGATGCCAATAACAGAACGTCAGCGTGCGGGCCGGTGTTGCTGGAGCAACTGCGCAAGGTTCAGCTTTTCGACAGTTTAACGGCGGAGGCCGGGGCCAAGCTTTGCCGGTTACTGGAACGTCGAGAACTGAAAGCGTCGACTCGACTTTTTAATACCGGCGACCGCGGCGACGCGATGTACCTGATCGAGCACGGACGGGTGCGCATTTCGGTGGTGGATGCGGACGGGCACGAAGTGACGTTGTCGGAATTGCATGACGGCGATTTCTTCGGTGAGATGGCGCTGATCGATGGACACGAACGCTCGGCGGGCGCGACGTTGTTGGACGATTCCTCGTTAACTGTGCTGACGCGCGATGATTTTCTGTCGTTCGTCGCGAGCGATCATCAGATCATGCTGGCGATGCTGGCCGACATGGCGCGGCGACTTCGGCGCACGGATAATTTGCTGCGACATCGGGTTTCGCGAAACGCGAACACGGAGGAGGCCGCGCATACGACGGCGGCCGATCGCGCGGCGGATGTGATCGCGAATTTCGGCGGGAGTTGGAAATTTATCGGGCTATCGGTTGCGCTTCTTCTCGCCTGGATGGCAGTGAACACCTGGTTCCTGCGCGAGAGTTCGTTCGATCCGTTTCCTTACGTCTTCTTGAATCTCGTGCTGGCGATGATTACCGGATTGCAGGCGCCGTTCATCATGATGTCGCAGAACCGGCAATCGCATAAGGATCGGCTCCGGGCAGATCTCGATTACGAAGTGAATTTGAAAAACGAATTGCTGCTCACGGAGATCCGCAGCCTTTTGCACGATCAAAAAATCCGAGGGCGCGAGCAATCGCGACTCGATTCCGAATAGCGTTTTACGAGATCGCTTCGGCTTCGCGTTTAATCTCGCTGCGTTTCGGCAAATTCGGATCGAGGAAGCCGAGCATGTGCGCGCGATTGATCACGCGCGTGCCTTCTTCTTTCTGCAGCTCGGCGATTTGCTGATGGAATTTTTCCATCGTGGTCCAATGAACTTTCGGACGGAAATGATGTTCGGCGTGATAGCCGTTGTAGAAGAAAATCCAGTTGTAGATTTTGCCGTAACTGCTCACGCCCCAGGCGATCGGTTTGTCGGGATCGGCGCCGTAATGCCGGAAGTAACCGTTCAAATAACTGAAGCAATGGCCGAGATAAAAGAACGGCAGGAAGAAGAAAATGACGTAGCGCCAGTTAAAGAAAAACATCACGAGCAACGTGCTGGCGAAGGCGGCCAACTCGATGTTTCCCCAAATTAATTCATTCCGTCCGCGCTTGCGCAGATCGCGCGCGATGGCTTTTGGATCGTCCCGAAAGAAGCTGAGGAAGACGTAGCTCCAGGGATTTTCCGGCTCGTCGTCGTGGCCGTGGCGATAAATGGAGAGCCAGTCGATCGTCTCGCCGTTCTCGTCTTTCCGATCGGAATTGCCTTTGTGATGCTGCATGTGGACGACGTCGTAATAGCTCTGCGAAAAGCAGCAGGCGACCGATTCGATAACGCCGAAAAGGCGGTTGAGTAGCGGCGCGCGGAAGAAGGGATTATGGATAAAATTGTGCGCTACGCCGTTGATATTCGCGTTCACCATCAGCGAATAGCAAAAGCCCATCAGCAGCATGATCCAGAGCGGCGTGCGTGGATAGAGGACGAACATGCTGAAGAAAAACGCGAGATGAAAGAGCGCAGCCATCACCGGCAAAATATCCCAGCGCGTGTGCGCAAAGATTTTTGAGTCGGTCACGACGCGTTCAACTCGGATCGGATCGGAAGTCATTTTCGTAATCGGAAGCGGTTTTTACGATGCCGGATGCCGGGCGCTTGGCAAGTCGGGCCTGCATTCTGCTCATGCTCTTTCCGAGGCGAGTCGCCGCCTCTTACTACTTTTCATCCATTGGAAGCTTCCATCGCCAAAACCGAACGCGCTTATCTCAAGCTAATCTTGGGCGGCTCCGGCGCACTGATCGTATTCGTCGTGATCTGCGTGGGCGGCTTCCGCGTTTATCGACATTGGCAGGAAGGACATCTCATCCGGCGCGCGGCGGCATTCCTAAGCGGAGGCGACACGCGTACGGCCAGCCTGAATGCGCGGAGAGCGTTGCAGCTGAATCCGCAGAACGTCGATGCCATGCGAATGATCGCCGAAGTCGCGGAGAAAACCGGCGACCGCGGGGCGCTCGATTGGCGCAAGAAGGTGGCGGAGTTGAATCCCGGTTCTGCGGACGATGCGTTGGCCTTGGTTCGTTGTGCGCTTTCGTTAGGCGATCTTCCCACAGCTGAAAAAGCGCTCGCCTCGGTCGCGGAATCGGCTCGACAAAAACCGGATTTTCAAGCCGCGTCGGCCCGATTCGCTGAGACGAAAAAAGATTTCACGGCCGCGGAAACGCATTGGGCGAAAGCGGCGGAGCTTGCCCCGAACGACGCGAGCTATCGCCTGCAACTGGCGTTAACCCGCCTGGCGCTGAACGATTCTGCGAAGCGCGAAAGTGGTCTGGCGATGCTCGGAAAATTGCGCGCCGAACCGAAGGAACGCGCGGCGGCGACACGGGCATTGATCATCGACGCGATCGCCCACCACACCGATGCGCAGGGTTATCGAGCGCTCGCGAAAGAGCTCGCGGGATATAACGACGCGCCTTTTAGCGATCGCATTCTCTATCTAGAAATTCTCCGGCAGCAGCAAGATCCCGCGTTCGAGGCCTACCTAAACAAATTGAAGGAGCAGGTTCCGGCAAACGCGACCAATCTCTCGAGCCTGCTTTCCTGGATGACGCGCGATCGAATGAGCGGACAGGCGATCGCCTTCGCGAAAACTTTACCGCCCGAGGCGCTGGCGAAATGGCCGGTGCCGCTCGCGCTCGCCGAAGCAAACGCGCAGGGGGGCGATTGGCCGCGATTGGAGCGATTAACGAAGGACGGGAACTGGGCAAACTACGATTTCCTCCGGCGCGCTTATCTGGCGCGTGCTTTCCGCGGCGAAGGAAATAAATTAGCCGCTACGCGGGAATTGGCCGCGGCGCAAAAGGAGGCCGGGAACAATCCCCAAACGCTTCTCACGCTTACACAAACGATTGCGGATTGGGGTTGGCAAGATGACGCCGTCGATTTGCTCTGGGCGCTAACGAAAAATCCCGAGACGCGCATGCAGGCTCTCCAGAAACTTTACGAGCACTACACAAAAAGCGCGGACACGGCCGGCCTCTATCGAACTCTGAGCCAGTACGCGGAAATCACGCCGAACGACATCATTCAAAATAATCTGGCGCAGGTTTCTCTTCTTCTCGGCACCGATATCGAGCACGCCTGCAAGATCGCGGGTGACCTGGCGGCGAAGAACCCGGCTAATCCTTTTTTCCGGTCGACTTATGCCTTCGCTCTTCTTTGCAAAGGCGACAGCAAAGGCGCGGTTAAGGTCATGGATGGTCTCGATTCTAAAGAGCTGCGCGATCCGTCGGTCGCGACCTATTATGGCCTCGTTCTCTCAGGCGCAGGACAAAAAGATAAGGCGCGGGAATTTCTCCGCCGCAGCTCTGAGGCCACTCTCCTGCCCGAGGAAAAGGCTTTAGTGACGAAAGCCGAGAACAGTCTGAATTGACGGTACCCGCCCGGCCGGTCTCCAAAAAAGAAGCGGCCGCCCTTTTCAGGACGGCCGCGAATCAAACAAACACTTAAACAAACAGCAAACGGAGACTAACGCCGTGTCGCCGGCACGGTCAAGCGAGCCATTCTCCGGCGGCGGAGAATGTGTGTGGAGGAAACAGCCGCCAGTAAACCAACCAACGGAAAGAGCGAATTCAACTCCGGCACCGGTGTCACATTCATGGTGAAGGTGACGCCGTCATTGTAGAAATGGCAGTCGGGATCGAGGCCGAACGCGACGTTGTTACCTGCGGCCACGTATTGACGAAGAGCGTCGAGTTGCGAAGCGTTGAAGTTCAAAGTGTAGGTCGACGGCGTGGTGGTGAAGCTCTTGTCGCCCAAAAACGTCTGTGCCGTTCCGTTCGCCACCACCCATTTCGGGTCGGAGTGGAAACGGCCATTCTGGAAGTCGTCGGTCATGTCGGTGACGTTCGAGCTGTTGCTTGGATCGTCGACGAAAGAAGCGACGCCGCTCGACTTGGCGGTGTCCAGGAGCCACATGTGCAGGACGTTCGCGGTCGAATCCCAGTTGGCGATGTTGGCGAACGAGATGCTGGCGCTCGAAATGGTGCCGCCATTCAGGTCGATGTTGTCGATGCGCCAGGTATAAAGGGAGTGGTGATCGAGATCATTCAGATCGGCCGGTGAAGGCTGATAACTGACCATGGCAGCCTGGCTGCGGGCGGCAATTGTCATGCCAGCGAGCGCGATGAATGCGGTGGCGACGGTGCGAAGAGCGGATTTACTAGAGCGATGAATCATATTTGTTTGTATTATTGCGAATTGTTATCTCCAACGATTTCTATAATTCTCATAATCGTTTCGCAGCGTCAATAAAATCTTCATGCCACGTGCCGAAATATCTTCCGGAATTGCAAAATATCGGCTGTTTACGAGGGTAAACTCGCACAAGGATCGAAAACTCTCGGCCGGAAAATAAATCGATAAAATCGCCTCAGACTGCGAAAAAAAGCGCCGAAACACGTGGATTTGGCCGGCTGAGGGGCACAAGTGCTCCCGCACTGCTGATTTTGCTCTCAGCCTAGATCTCGCTGCAAGAAGGAGGCCGATCCTGATAATGCGCCGACGCGGCTCAGTTGCTCGGAGATTTTGTCCGCCCCGCGCGAGAGTAATCAAACCTCTCCGCAATCCTGCGAATTCTGTTCATTCTGTCTCCTAATCTTTCAGCAAAAAATGCCATCCGCCGTCACTTCGTCGCGGCGGACATGGCTTCCGACGCTCCAATCTCTTTAGGCCGCGCCGCAAATACTCGCTGTCGAACTCGTCGCGATGTGGGGCTGGGGAATTATTTTTAAAAGCGCGAGACTGGCGTTTCGAGCGCGCGGCGTCGCAACCGCTGCCCGAAGGATTCGAGAAGATCATCAGCTTCGGCGAAACAGATGTTCCCCTCGAATTCAGCGGAACTCGCAGATCGGGCGTCGCCTCGCTAGCGTCCGGTGGGGAACACTCACCGGCCCTTTTGAATGCGGGCGAAAGGATTCCCAGCACAACGAAGCGATGTTTGGCAACGCCGCCGGTCGTGCCTACCTTATCGCCCTTTCGGCTCCCTCTCTTATGTACGCGCTTCAACCCGAGATGAAAATCTTCAGCGGGTCCGCCAATCCGGACCTCGCTCAGAAAATTTGCGATGCCATCGGCGCGTCTCTGGGCGCAGCCACAATCAGCTCGTTTCCCGATGGCGAGACCTACGTGAAATTCGAGGAAAACATTCGCGGTCGCGATGTTTTCATCGTGCAACCCACTTGTCCTCCGACCAATCAGCACATCATGGAGTTGCTCATCATGGTGGATGCGGCGCGGCGGGCGAGCGCGTATCGCATCACAGCGGTGATTCCGTTTTTCGGCTACGCGCGGCAGGATCGCAAAGACAAACCGCGGGTGCCGATCACGGCCAAACTGGTGGCAAATTTACTGCACGCCGCCGGCGTGGATCGCGTTCTGACCATGGACCTGCATGCGCAACAGGTGCAGGGATTTTTTGATATTCCGGTCGACCATCTCTATTCGCTCCCGGTGTTGATCAAATACCTGCGAACAAGATTAACGGGCAAACTGGTTGTCGTTTCTCCCGACGTCGGCGGATTAAAAATGGCCTCGGCCTATTCGCAAACGCTGGGCGCGAATCTCGCCATCGTGGCTAAGCAACGCCAAAGCGCCACCGAAACCAAAGTGCAATACGTCATCGGCGAAGTGGAAGGATGCGATGTGCTTCTAGTCGACGATCTCACCGAGACGGCCGGCACCTTGTGCTCCGCGGCCGCCGTTTTGAAAGAGCACGGCGCGAAAGATATCTACGCCGCCGTCTCGCACGCCGTCCTGGTCGACCTGGCCATTCCCCGTTTGCAAAAATCCCAGATCAAGGAATTAATAACGACCAACAGCACGCCCGTGCGCACGGTGGAAGGATTTAAAATCACCGTGCTCTGCATTTCCGAGCTTCTCGGCGAAGGCATCAAGCGGATTCATAATGACGAGTCCGTTTCGTCGCTGTTCAAAATCGAAGACGAAAAAGAGTAGAAATTCATCATGGCCAAACAAGTAAAACTCGCAGCAGAACGACGCACCGTCACCGGTCGTTCGGCGGTTCGGAAACTCAAAGCCGCGGGCGTTGTGCCGGCGGTCATTTACGGCGCGAAAGACAAGCCCGAACCGTTGCAGGTTTTGCGACGCGACATCAACGCCCTGCTCAGCCACGCCTCCGGCGAAAACATTTTGGTCGATCTGGAAATCGCGGGCGCGGGCAACCGCACGGCGCTCATCCAGGAAGTGCAGCATTCCCCGCTCGGCGGCACGGTTTTGCACATCGACTTCCATGCCATTTCCATGGATGAAATGATCGAAGCCGATGTCCCGCTCGAGCCAACTGGCACTGCAAATGGCGTGAAGAATTTCGGCGGTTTGCTCGAGCAAAATATTCGTGCGCTCGCGATCGAATGTTTGCCGCGCGATTTGCCCGACGTGATCACGGTCGACGTTTCCGCGCTCAATGTCGGCGATAGCATTCACGTGCGCGATCTTCCTTTGCCAGACGGCGTGACCACGCGCATTTCGGCGGATCTCACGGTCTTTTCCGTAATGGCGCCGACCGTGGAAGAAGAGCCGACCACCGCGACAGCGGAGGCGCCGACTGCGCCGGAAGTCATCAAGGAAAAAAAGGAAGATCCCGAAGCTGCGGCGGCCGCGGCCAAGGAAAAGAAATAGCCTCGCGCGGTTCCTTCCGCCTAACGAGTCTTGGCCGACGCTGGCGCAATCCGTTTGGTCGTCGGTCTGGGCAATCCAGGTCCCGAATACGAACGTACTCGGCACAACATCGGTTTCGCGGTCCTCGATCATCTCGCCGCGGAGACAAAATTGCCCTGGCAACGCGAGAAAAGATGGGGCGCGTATTTGCTCAGAAGCGGCGACGCCATCCTGGTCAAACCGATGACTTACATGAATCGCAGCGGCGAACCGCTCCAGGCCATCGCGCAATTTTACAAAATTACGCCTGCCGAAATCCTGGTCGTTTTCGATGATCTCGCGCTCGACTTGGGACGTCTGCGGATTCGCCTGGAGGGCGGAACGGGCGGGCACAATGGCCTCGATTCCATCATCACAAATTTGGGCACCGATAAGATCGCCAGATTGCGTCTTGGAATCGGCGCGGCTCCCGGCGCCGGCGCGGTCGATTACGTCCTCGGACGCTTCTTCGACAAAGAGAAAACGACCGTCGAAAAGTCGATCGCGCGCGCGGCCGAAGCGGTGAAATGGGCGATTGACAAAGGCGTCGTTTCCGCGATGAACACGTTCAACAAAAATCCCGAATCATGAAGAATCGTTACGAAGCTTTGCTCGTGCTCAATGCGCAAGGCAAAGAAGACACCATCAAAGACATCGTCGACCGGCTCGAGTCCGAATTTCAAAAAGAAGGCGCCGAGATCGAACAGGTGCAAAAGATGGACAAGCGGCAATTCTCTTATCAAGCCGGCGAGCTCGATGCGGGCTTTTTTGTGAACTTCATTTTCCACGCCGACTCCCAGCTCATCACCAAGCTGCGTTCGAAATTCAAACTCGACGCCGAAGTCTATCGCCAGCATTACCAGAAGCTCCGGCCGAAAGCGGCGAAGACGCAGACGAAAAAGTTGGCTGAGGCGAAGTAGTCTCGCTAAAACGAGCGGATGGCCAGTTTCAACAAAGTCATCCTCGTTGGAAATCTGACGCGCGACCCGGAAGTCCGCTACACGCCAAAGGGCAGCGCGGTCTGCGATCTCGGTTTGGCCGTGAATCGCCAATACAGTCTCGAGAACGGCGAGAAGCGTGAAGAAGTCACTTTTGTCGATGTCGTTTTGTGGGCGCGACTCGCGGAAATCGCCGGCGAATATTTGAAGAAAGGCCGGCCGGTTTTGATCGAAGGCCGTTTGCAGCTCGATAGTTGGGACGACAAACAAAGCGGACAGAAGCGGACGAAATTGCGCGTCGTCGGTGAGACCATGCAGTTGTTAGGCAGCCGTCAATCCAGCGGTGGAGAATCCGAGGAATCGATGGGCGGCGGCGGCAGCAGCGAACGCGCCAGCAGCCGCCCGCGTTCCAGCGCTCCCCCGCCTCGTCCCCCGCCCTCCGAGCCAGACGACGACGAGATTCCATTTTAGCGGCGCGTTCTTGACCGGAACACGTGCAGTTCATAAAGTGCACGTGTCATGAAAGAAAAGTTGACCCTCACGATCGATCGCGCGGCGATCAAGCGCGCTAAAGCATTCGCGAAAAAAGAGAAGACTTCCGTCTCCGATTTAGTCGAACAACAGTTCAATCGCTGGGGAGAGCCATCGTTCGCCGATAAGTGGCAAGGCAAGTTCAAATTGCCCAAGCACGATCCAAACGATCATCGGATGAATTATCTCCTGAAGAAGTACGGCTATCGCTAGGTGAAGCTCCTGCTTGATGCCAATGTCCTTTTGGACGTTGCCCTCGATCGCGCTGAGTTCGTGACGGAGAGCAAACGCGTATTGATCTGGTGTCAGGACGAAGTCGGATCTGCGGTAATTGCCTGGCACTCCATTTCTAATGTTTATTACGTCCTGCGCGGCGCGCGCGACGATCAGGCGGCGCGTCATTTCATTTCCGAGGCGCTCCGCTTTGCGGAGGTCGCGGGCGGAGACGCCGATGGAGTGCGACGGGCGCTGGAGCTAAGCATGAGAGATTTCGAAGACGCTTTGCAGGTCGCGGCCGCCATGTCGGCTAAAGTGGAGTGGGTTGTCACTCGAAATCCGAGCCACTACCGCGGCTCGCCTCTCCCCGCGATCACGCCCTCCGATTTTATCCGGCGGTTCCTCTCGGAATGAACTCCACCGAAGCCTGCATCGCGCTCAACATGCTTCCGCACATGGGGCCGGTGCGGCTGCGGAAGTTGCTTCGCGTATTCGAAACGCCGGAGCGAATTCTGGCGGCGCGCGGCGCGGAGTTGAGGGCCGTCGAGGGCATCGGCGGCGAAGTCGCAGAGCAAATCGTTCATTGGGAAAACGCGGTGGATTTGCCGGCGGAACTCGCGCGCGTTCGCGACTTCGGCGCGCAAATTATGACGGCCGAATCGCCGCTTTATCCAAAGCAACTGCGCGAGATTCATGCGCCGCCGATCGTTCTTTACGTCTGGGGCGAAATCAGCGAGCGCGATCAACACGCCATCGGCGTGATCGGTTCGCGGCGCACCACGCATTACGGAACGGAGTCGGCCAAGAAGTTGTCCTATCAACTGGCCTACGCCGGCCTAACGATCATCAGCGGTTTGGCGCGCGGAATCGACACCGCCGCGCATCAGGGCGCGCTCGCCGCCAAAGGCCGCACCATTGCTGTGATCGGTTCCGGCCTAACGAATCTTTATCCGCCGGAAAACGCCGCGCTCGCGGAGAAAATTCGCGATGGCAATGGAGCGGTCGTCTCCGAGTTTTCCATGAAAGTCGAACCCGATCGCCAAACCTTCCCGATGCGCAACCGCATCATCAGTGGATGGAGTCACGGCATTCTCGTCGTCGAGGCCGGCTTGAACAGCGGCGCGCTCATCACCGCCTCGCAAGCGCTCGAGCAGGGTCGCTCCGTTTACGCGGTGCCCGGGCACATCAACGCGCCGAGCGCGATGGGTTCGAATCGCCTCATTCAGCAAGGCGCGAAACTCGTCATGGAAGCGAGCGATGTTCTCGACGATCTCAGCATTCTCCTTCCAGAAGCGAAGCCTTCGCCCGAAGCGGCCGCGCGTCCCTTGCCAAGTTTGACCGAGGACGAACGACGCATTTATGACGCAATCGAAGCGACCGAAACTTCCATCGACGACATCGCGACCAAGGCCGATTTATCGAGCGCGAATGTTTCGTCCACGCTCCTGCGTCTGGAGTTGAAACGCCTGGTCAAACAGCTCCCCGGAAAATATTTCGTCAAACTCGGATAGCTCGTTCGCGACTTGCTCTAAGACTTGCAAACCTCGGGCCCGAGGTCTACTTGGCATCCCTTCATGTCCAAAATTCTGGTCATCGCCGAGAAACCAAGCGTCGCCGCGGACATCGCGCGCGTGCTGAAAGTTTCCAAGAAAGGCGACTTTTTCGAAAACGACGAATACATCGTTTCTTCGGCGGTCGGTCACGTCGTCGAGTTGCTCATGCCGGAAGATATCGACAAGAAAAAATATGGCTTCTGGCGTCTCGAAACGTTGCCGATCATCCCGGAACAATTCGAGTTAAAGCCGAGCGAGAATTCGAAGGATCGCTTCGCGCAATTAAAGAAACTGATCGCGCGCAAGGACGTCGCCGAAGTGATCAACGCCTGTGACGCCGGCCGCGAAGGCGAGTTGATTTTCACTTATCTTTGTCAGCTCGCGAAAAATAAACACCCGGTCAAACGCCTCTGGTTGCAATCGATGACCGCGCAAGCCATCCGCGATGGCTTCACCAAATTGCGCGACGGCGCGGAGATGCGCGGTCTGGCCGACGCGGCGCGTTCCCGCAGCGAAAGCGCTTGGCTCATCGGCATCAACGGCACGCGCGCGATCACCAAACGCATGTTCGGTTCGCGCGCCGGCAACGTCGCATCCGTCGGTCGCGTGCAGACGCCGACGCTCGCGCTGGTTTACGGACGCGAGTTGGAGATTCGCAATTTTAAGCCGCGCGGTTTCTGGCGTGTGACCGCGAAATTCCAAATCGCGCAAGGCGATTACGAAGGCGCGTATCAACGCCCGGATTTCAAACGCAACGGCGACGAACACGATCGTATCGATCGCCTTTGGGATGAAGCTGCCGCGCAAGCGATCGTCGATGCCTGCGCGGGAAAACCGATCGCGAAAGTTTCGGAAGAGAAAAAAGCCAGCTCGCAAATCGCGCCGCGTCTTTACGATCTGACGACGTTGCAGCGCGAAGCGAACGGCCGTTTCGGATTCTCCGCCAAGCGCACTTTGCAGATCGCGCAGTCGCTTTACGAACGCCACAAAATGCTGACCTATCCGCGGACCGATTCGCGCGCCTTGCCGGAAGATTACCTACCAGTCGTTAGGCAAACGCTCGGCAATCTGTCGGGCTCGTTGCAAGCGCATGCCGAAAAAGCGCTCGCGCAGGATTGGGTGCGGCCGAACAAGCGGATCTTTAACAACGCGCAAATCAGCGATCACTTCGCCATCATCCCGACCACTTCGGAAGCGAAGAAATTGGACGACGCGGAAGAAAAAATTTTCGACATGGTCGCGCGTCGTTTCGTGGCCGCGTTTTATCCCGCAGCGGAGTTCGATGTCACCACGCGCTTCAGCCAGGTCGCGGCGCACAAATTCAAAACCGAAGGCAAAGTGCTGAAGTCGCCGGGTTGGCTGGAAGTTTACGGCAAAGGCGCGATCGATGCCGACCCCGCGCTGCCCGCGTTAAGCGCAGAAGATAAAAATCAGGCGCAAACACTCGAGGCAAAATTGCACTCCGAGACAACCAAACCGCCGCCGCGTTATTCGGAAGCGACTTTACTTTCCGCGATGGAGACGGCGGGCAAATTAGTCGAGGACGAAGAGCTGGCCGAAGCGATGAAGGAACGCGGGCTCGGTACGCCCGCGACGCGCGCGGACATCATCGATGGTTTGATTTACCAAAAATATATGGACCGCAATCAGCGCGAGCTGGTGCCGACGGCGAAGGCGGAACAGTTGATCGAATTTCTCACGGCCGTGAAAGCGACCGACATCACCAGCCCGGCCATGACCGGTGAATGGGAACATCAGCTGCGTTTGATGGAGCAGGGAAAATTTCCGCGCGAGAAATTCATGGCGGAAATCGTCGAGGAAACCAAAGGCATCGTCGAACGCGTGAAAGGTTTTGAGGAAGACGATTCCATCGCGCGCGAGACGGATATTCTTTCGCCGACCGACCAGAAACCGCTTCGCGAAACGTTGCGCGGTTACAAATCGCAGGATGGCGAGTTCATGATCTACAAGGTCATCGGCGGCCGGAAGATGGACGAAACGGAGATCCGCGAGCTGGTGGAAAAAGGGACGATCGGACCGCTTGATGGTTTTATTTCCGCGAAAACGCGGGCGCAATTTGCGGCCACACTGCGCATGGTCAAAGACGAGAAAACCGGCAAGTGGAAAGCGGAATATGATTTCGGCGACAAAGTCGATCTTGGTTCGGTCGATCCGTTCTGGACCGATCCCGCGACCGGCGCGCAACTTGTCGAAGTCGGTTCCAGTTATGTGCTGCGCGAGCAAGAAAACGGCGAATGGAAGCAAGCCTTTCGCTTGCCGCGTTTGATGTGCAAAAAGGAAATCCCGCGCGAGCAAGCGGTGCGTTTGATCGAGCAAGGGAAGACCGATTTGATTCAAAATTTCACCTCGAAAAAAGGCCGGCCCTTCGATGCGTTTCTCGTGCGCAACGATGCGAAAATCCGTTGGGAATTTCCGGCGCGCGCCGCGAAGACGGACAAGAATGGAAAACCGGTCGCGCGGAAGGCGCGCGCGAAAGTCGATCTCTCCCAAGCGACCGTCATCGGCGAAAGCAAAACGCACGGCGGCGAGCTCGTGGAAATGGAAGACGCCTATTACGTGCGCAAACCGGATCAGGATAACCGGCCGGTTTTCAAGCTGACCAAAAAACTTTGCGAACACGAAATCACGCCGGAAGAAGTGAAGGAACTTCTCGGGCAGGGCCGCTCGCATTTGATCGACGATTTCGTTTCCAAGCGCGGCAATAAATTCGCGGCGCATCTCGTCCTCTCGTCGAAGAAGGACAAAGCGGAATTCGAATTCCCGCCGCGTTGATTACTCGTTAGGCGAAGTGACGGCGGCGTAACTTTTGGAATGTTCGCTGCGCGCACGCGAGCGATTACGCTTCCGTTCATGCGTGCCGCCGGCGTCGGAATTTTCTTCATCTTTTGCCTGAGTTGCGCTCACGCGCTCCCGCTTTATCGCGTGGTTGATCTCGGCGATTTTGCGGGCGGCGCCGATCAAAGTCAGGCCTATGGAATCAATGCCTCCGGCCAAATCGCGGGACGCGGCGAAATCAGCAGCGGTGCGCGCGCGTTCGTTGCGAGCACGAATTCGGATGGCACTCCACTGCTGGCCGACCTCGGATCGCTTCCTTCGTTTTCGCACGCCATCGCGCGCTCGATTAATGCGCGCGGACAGTTGGTCGGCTCATGCACTGAGGGCGACAAATCGCGCGCGTTCATTTGGAATCCCGTTTCGCCTAACGAGTCCAACGGCTCGATCTTCGAGCTGCTGAAATTGCCTGGCGAAAAAAACGCGGCCAGCCCGACCGGGATCAACCGCAGCGGACAAGTCGCCGGATTCACGCAGCCGACCGCGTTTCTCTGGAATCCGAATACGCCGAACAGTTCCAGCGGCACAGCGTTTGATCTCGGCGCATTGCCCGGCGACACACGCAGCTTCGCTTTCGGCATCAATGACGCCGGCCAAATCGTCGGCGCGAGCGCCTCGACCGCGCAGCAACGGGCGATCATTTGGACTCCGACAACGCCAAACGGAGCCAGCGGTTCGATGATCGATCTTGGCTCCCTCCCCGGCACGACCGGATCAAGTCAGGCAATTGCCATTAACCAATCCGGCGATGTCGTCGGCACCTGCACGATGATCGACGGCACACATGCTTTTCTGTGGCGAGCGAACGGCGCCGGCATGATCGATCTCGGTGACTTCATCGGCGGCACGCAATTTAGTTATGCGTTCGCGATCAACGACGCGCGCCAGATTGTTGGCAACGCCAACGGAGCGGATGGCGACCACGCGTTTCTTTGGACCGAAGTCGATGGCTTAGTCGATTTGAATTCGCTGGTCGACGAGAGCGGCGCGAACTGGGTGCTCCGATATGCTCAGGGCATTAATGAAAACGGAGAGATCGCCGGTTGGGGCGAAGTCGATCCGGACGGCGCCGGTCCGCTGCCAGTGGCGACACATGCGTTCCGCCTCGATCGCATCGCGGAAATAAATCCAGGACAACTTTACGCACGCGCGAATTCGCCTAACGAGTTCATGATTTACTTCGTCGGCCGCGCGGGCACGACATATTCATTGGAAACGAGCGCGAGTTTGCAGACGGGTTGGCAAGCAAACGGCGATCCGATTTCCGGCGACGGCGGATTGATTGCGATCAAACAAATAATCAGCGGCGCGCGCATGTTTTATCGCGTGACAGAGATGCCGTGATTTTTTCGCGCGCGCGGAATCGCGATTTCAAAATGCGCGCAGAAATTTTTTAGAAAACAAAGAGCACGCGTTGACGCCACAAGATGCGGTGTGTAGTTACTTGCACCGACACTATGCGTTGTCCCAAGTGCGGATTTCGTGACGATAAGGTCATCGATTCGCGCCAGTCTCGTGATAGCTCCAGCATCCGCCGCCGCCGCGTTTGTTTGCAATGCTCATTCCGTTTTACGACTTACGAAGAGATCGAACGTTCGGAGCTTCGCGTGATCAAACGTGACCGAACCCATGAACCATTCGAGCGCCGCAAACTGGTCAGCAGTCTCGCGAAAGCGTGCGAGAAACGCTCGATCAGTTTGGTTACGCTCGAGCAAGCGGTCGACGAAATCGTGCATGAATTAGAAACCGGCGGCCGCGAGATTTCCTCGCAAAACATCGGCACGAAGGTGCTCGAGAAATTGCGCGAGATCGATGAAGTAGCGTATCTGCGGTACGCCTCCGTGCATCGTCGCTTCGATGACGTCGATCAATTTGTCGATGAGATCCACGCGCTCGGCCGGCGCATAAAACCGAACGCGTTGCAGCGCGAATTATTTCCCGCGGAGAAAGCGGCCCAGACAAAAACAAGCGCCGCCGTGCGCGAAATTGCGGTGAAGGAACATGGTAGCGTTTAAGGAAGAATTTCCCTATCTGCGCTGCGATTCCGGGCAGCTCTTCGAGTTCAATCAACAATGGTTGCACGCCGCGATCACGCGCGCGGCCGATCAGGCCGGCTATCCGAGCTGGTGGCTGACCGATCACATCACCGAGAGCATCGCGTTTTATTTGCGGCTGCGAAACGACGAGCCGGTCGTGCCCTTCAGCCAGCTTTCGCAAACGGTGCGCTACGTTTTAAAAGTGATCGGCTACAAGGAAATCATCCCCTATTTCTCCCCTGCTCCGCCGCCGATTTCGTTCTCGTTATTCGAAATCGCCGAGGCCGCGGGAGCTGGTTACGAGCTGGCATTTTTCGATGGTCTGGAAAAACGCATCAACGCGCTCGTGCATACCGGCACCGACAGTTTGCAACTCGTCGGCCTGCAAGCGTGCGTGAAACATTTGCGCGGCGCGAAAGCCTGGACGCGCGCCTGCGATACCTTGCGCGAGGAGGTGGTTTGTTTCGTTCGCGAAAAATTGGCGGCCGATCATCTCGATCACATCCGCTGTTCCATTCGTTAGGCGCAAACGTTTGCGATGACCATTTTCGAGAAAATCGCCGCGCGTGAAATCCCGGCGAAAATCATTTGGGAAGACGAGGACGTGATCGCCTTTCACGACGTCGACCCGAAAGCACCAGCGCATGCGCTGGTTGTGCCGAAGCGCGTCATCCCGCGCCTCGCGGAAGCCAGCACCAGCGATCAGGACTTGTTAGGCAAATTGCTTTTGGCCACGCGCATCGTCGCAGAGCGGCTCAATCTTCTAACGAGCGGTTACCGCGTGGTCATTAACAGCGGACCGGATGCCGGCGAAAGCGTGCCGCATTTACATCTGCATGTTTTGGGCAAGCGCCCGCTGAGTTGGCCGCCAGGCTAAATTTATTCTTCGACCACGACCGGTGTGTCCATCTCCGCCGCATCGAAAAAATGCTTCGCCATTTCGCGCGGCATGCGGATGCAACCGTGCGATGCGCGATAACGCGGAACGAAGCCCGCATGCATTCCGTAGCCGCGAGTGAAGCGCAAAAAATATGGCATGGCCGCGCCGCGAAATTCCGCCCCGTCGGGCGCCGGATCTTTCCCCGCTTCGACATTGGCTTTCACCACCGCGCCATCTTTACCGACGTAGTTGCCGTAAAGATTCGAGAAGTGGTTCTCGTCTTTTTGAATGACGCGATATTTGCCCGGCGGAGTCTCGAGACCTTTGCGGCCGGTTGAGATATTCGATTCGCCTATCAAGTGGTTACCTTTGAAAAAGAAGGCGCGTTGTTCGCCGAGATGGACCACGATTTTCGGCGCGCCTTTCGCGTCGTTTTCGTTCCAATAAACCGGCACGGGCGCCGGCGCGGCCGCCACGGTTTTTGCGAGATCGCTCGGACGTTTTTGTTGTGCGGCCAGTTCTTCCTGCCACACGCAACTGCAACAGAAGACCGTGCAAAAACTGGCGAGTGCGAACGCGCGAAGATATTTGAAAATCACGAGGGCAAGAGGCAGAGCAGGTTTCCCGCCGTCGTCCGCGGTTTGTGAAAAATTCCAATCCGTCACTGGCGCAGACAGCGCCCGTCTCTAATTTGCAGACCGCAAAATGCCCGCCAATCTTCGCCTTCTCAGCACTGATTTTGACGGCACGCTCGTCGCGCATGCGAGCGATCCGGTGCTCGATCCGAAATGCATGGCGATGATCAAAGCTCTGCAAGCCGAGGGCACTTTGTGGGCGATCAATACCGGCCGCTCCGTGCAATTGCTCGAGTCCGGCCTGATCGATTTCGAATTCTCCGTGCATCCGGATTTTATCCTAACGAGTGAACGCGACATCTTTCGGCCAACGAAAAATGGAGGCCGTTGGGAAGCGTATGGCGATTGGAACGAGCGCGTCGCGCGCGATCACGCCGAGCTCTTTACTTCTGCCTCGGCCGTTTACGCGGAGGTGATCGATTTCGTGAAAGAGGAAACGCGCGCGCGCGTTCTCTACGAACGTTACGGGCCGGAAGGTTTAATCGCGCAGGATGAAGCGGAGATGGCGCGGATCGTCGCCTTCATCGACGAAGCGCGCGCGCCGCATCCGAAATTTCATTACCAACGCAACACCGTTTACCTGCGCTTTTGTCATGCGGATTATCACAAAGGCGCGGCGCTGGCAGAGTTGTCGCGCTTACTGGAAATTCCGCGCGCCGAAATTTTCGCGGCCGGCGATCACTTCAACGACATCTCAATGTTGGACGGCCGCTTCGCGAAATATCCCGCGTGTCCGGCAAACGCGATTCCCGAGGTCAAAGAAGTGGTGCGCGCAGCCGGCGGCTACGTCGCGCAAACAGAATGCGGCGCCGGCGTTTACGAAGCGCTTCGGCACTTCACCGATTCGTAGAAATTACGCGGCCGCGAACTGCAGCTCCAGAGTTTCGTCGAGCAGTTCGTTCAAGGCCGGCCACTGCACTTCGCTGTCCATATCGCGAAAAGCGTGCAGATAAATGGCGACCGCTTCCGCCGGATATTTCGCAAGTAGTTGCTTAATGGCCGCGCTGATTTTTTCCTTCGGCGGACAAGCCGGCAAATCTTCCACCATGCCGTTTTCATCATGCGCGATGTCGAGCGCATCGAGGAAATCGCAGAGCATCAATTTCTGCGCGCCGACCAACCACGCCTGCAAAAGATGATTGCCGAGCATTTCGCTGATCGGCCGGCGCAAGGCGGCCTGCATCCAGGCGTGCCGCTCGTTAGGCGGTTTTCGTTCGATAAAAACTCCGCGCAAATTCCTTTGGCTGGCCAAACCCTGGATGATCGCCTTGTAAACGTCTTTCTGTTCCTTGTGCAGGTAGCCGATCATTTCCGCCGCCATCGCGGGCGACATTTTTTCGAAAAGCAGATGCGCTTTCATGCGTGAGATTGTGCGGCGGTGGCGAGCGCGGGCGGCGCGTCTGCGGTGATTTTTCCGGCGAATCGATTCGTCATATAAGTGAGCAACAAAACCCAAAAGGTGAGCGCGATACTGAACAAGGGAAACTGCAAGGCGAGCGGCAAAGAATAAATAATCGCCATCAACGGCCCCCAGACCGACCAGGTCGCGAGCAGCGTCGGGATGATTTGGTCGAGGTAATGATGTGCGGTAAAGGTGCGGCAAAGCGAGCGCCAGGAAATTCCATCATTTTTCCATTCGTAAACGAGCACCTCCGCGGGCGCGGCGAAGAAGGGATTGTAGCCAAGTTGATCGACCAGAATCTTCGCGAGCACGACGCGGAAGGTCACCGCTTCGCCGAACCAGATCACGTTCCAGCGATACATTTGGTCGACTAAAATTCCATCGATCGCCCACGCCGGAATGGTGAAGGCGAGGTTGCGCAAATTCTCGCGACGCGGCCGGCCTTTTTGGAAAAAACAAATCAGGAAAATTTCCGGGACGAGCGCGCCGGCAATGATCGCGGCGCCGATGACGAAGGCGAGGCCGTGCGCCTGACGATATTCCGCGAGCGCATCGAGTGCCCGCGCGACTGCGGCGTTGAAATAATAACCGAGAAGCAAAGCGAGCATGAGCGCCTGCAGGATGAACGCCGGAATCGCGTTCGCCTTGGCCGCTTCCCAACCGAGCGCGAGCGGCGTTCGGTGGCGCGCGGCAGCGTCGGAAGGCATGGCGGCAGAAGGTTCTCACATCCGTTGCGCGATCAAGTGCAAATCTGTCGGCGGCGCGCTCAATTGTGGACGGCGCGGACGCGCGGATTTAAGCTTCGATGTGCCGAGTCCGCTGAAACCATCGCTGCATTCTTTCGATCTCGACGAGCTTTCCGCTCTGCTCGCGACACGAGGGCAACGGCCGTATCGCGCGAAGCAGATCGCGGATTGGCTTTATCAAAAGCGGGTCGATTCCTACGAGGCGATGACCGATTTGCCTAACGAGTTGCGCGCGCAACTCGGCGCGGAGTTCGATTTCGAAAAAACGGAAATCGTGCGCGTGCTCGGCTCGCGCGATACGACGCAGAAATTTCTTTTCCGCCTGCGCGATGGAAATTTGATCGAGAGCGTGCTGATTCCGGCGTCGCCCGCGCTTTACGGCGAACAATCCGATCGCCGCACCATCTGCGTTTCCAGCCAGGTCGGCTGCGCTTACGGCTGCAAATTTTGCGCGAGCGGATTGGATGGTTGGACGCGGAATCTCGACGCGGGCGAGATCGTGCAACAACTGATCGCGGTCGAGCAGGAGAGCGGCGAGAAAATCGACAACGTCGTCTTCATGGGCATGGGCGAGCCGTTGGCTAATTTGAAGAATTTGCTACGCGCCATTCGCATCATCAACGCGCCTTGGGGGCTCGGGATTGGCGCGCGTCACATCACGGTTTCGACCAGCGGACTCGCGCCGCAAATTCGCGAGCTCGCAGCCGAGCCGACGCAATTCCGACTCGCGCTTTCGTTGCACGGCGCGACAGACGAAGTGCGCAGCCAGATCATGCCGATTAATCGAAAGTACAATCTGCAAACGCTGCTCGAGGCCTGCGATTATTACGTGGCGAAGAAGCGGCGGATGATGTTCGAATATATTTTGATCGCGAACGTGAATGACACCGATGAGCAGGCGCGTGAACTGGCCAAACATGCCGCGCGTCTGTCCGCGAAGATCAACTTGATTCCTTACAACACGGTCGACGGGCTCGAGTGGTCGCGTCCTTCGCGCGCGCGGCAGGAACGTTTTCATTCCATTTTGCGCGATCACGGAATCGTCGCCACGCTGCGGTGCGAAAAGGGGCACGACATCGCCGCGGCCTGCGGACAGTTGCGTTTGCAAAGTAAACGCGAGGCGCTCGCGGTACCGACCGCTGCCTGAATGAGCGAGCATTTGTCGCGTTTAATCGAGCGGTATCCGGCACTCGAGTCGTGCCGGAATGATCTTGCGTCCGCGCTTTCCGCCCTAACGAGTGCTTACGAAAGCGGAAATAAAGTTCTCGTTTGCGGCAATGGCGGCAGCGCGGCGGACAGCGAACACATCGTCGCGGAATTGATGAAAGGCTTTCTACATCCGCGCCGAATTCCGGCGGCGGATTCCGCACGACTGGCCGAGAAAGAAGGCAAACTCGGCACGACCATCGGCGAGAAATTGCAGGCCGCGCTTCCCGCCATTTCGCTCGTCTCACAAACCTCGCTCATCAGCGCGATCACGAACGACGTCTCGGCCGAAATGGTTTTCGCGCAGCAGGTTTACGGTTTGGGCAGGCCCGGCGACGTCTTGTTAGGCATCACCACTTCCGGGAATTCCGCGAACGTGATCAACGCCGTCGTGGTCGCGAAAAGTTTTGGTTTGAAGACCATTGTTCTCACTGGACGCAATGGCGGAACCCTCGCCTCCATGGCCGACTTCATTGTTCGCGCGGACGCGGATCGGGTCGCCGAGATCCAGGAACTGCACGTGCCGATTTACCATTGGCTCTGCACCGAATTGGAAGAAAAATTCTTCGGATAACGCTGCGAGGCACGGCCCTCGCTACTCCGTCTGGAAGCGAGATTTCGCTATCGGGTGCAGTCGCCTCTGCTAACTTCTCCGCCCTTTCAGAAAATTCCCGCCAATCATCTTATGTATGACTATTTGATCGTCGGCGCCGGCTACGCGGGCAGCGTGCTCGCGGAGCGACTGGCGCGCGATGCCGGGAAGAAAGTGCTGCTGGTCGATCGCCGCCCGCACGTTGCCGGAAACGCGTACGATCATCCCGATGGCGCGGGAGTTTTGGTCCACAAATACGGCCCGCACATTTTTCATACGAACTCGCGGGAGATCTTCGATTACCTCTCGCAATTCACCGAATGGCGGCCCTACGAACATCGTGTCCGCGCCTGCATCGGCGGCGAACTCTTGCCCATCCCGATCAATCTCGACACGATCAATCGGCTTTACGGATTGAATCTGGACTCGGCCGGTCTCGAGAAATTTTTCGAATCCGTGCGCGAGCCGATTGAGAATATTCGCACTTCCGAAGACGTCGTGCTCAACGCTGTTGGCCGCGATCTTTATGAGAAATTTTTCCGCGGCTACACGCGCAAACAATGGGGACTCGATCCCTCGGAATTGAGCTCGCAAGTGACCGCGCGTATTCCCACGCGCACTAATCGCGACGACCGCTATTTTACCGATGCCCACCAGCAGATGCCGCTGCACGGATTCACGCGCATGTTCGAGAACATGCTCGATCACGACAACATCACACTCCAGCTCGGAACCGATTATCGCGAGGTGAAAGATTCCGTTCCGTATCGCGAAATGATTTACTCCGGGCCAATCGATGAGTTCTTCGATTTTCGCTACGGCAAGTTGCCCTATCGCTCGTTAGACTTTCGCCACGAAACGCATGACCAGGAAGTTTTTCAAGACGCGCCGGTGGTCAATTATCCCGACGAAAATATTCCGCACACGCGGATCACGGAGTTCAAATATCTGACCGGCCAGAAGCACGCCAAAACGAGCATCGTTTACGAATATCCGCAGGCCGAAGGCGATCCCTATTATCCTATTCCGCGGCCGCAAAATGCCGAGATCAATGCGAAATATCAGGCGTTGGTAAATGACACGCCCGGACTTTATTTTGTCGGACGCCTGGCCTCGTATAAGTATTACAACATGGACCAGGTCGTTGGGCAGGCACTCACCCTTTACAAGAAAATCGCCAGCCGCCTCTCTTCGCAATCCCGTGCCGAACAACCCGACCCAGTTCTATGAAAGCAGTCATTCTCTGTGGTGGAAAAGGCACACGTCTCCGCGAAGAAACCGAGTATCGCCCTAAGCCGATGCTACCGATCGGCGATCGTCCCATTCTCTGGCACATCATGAAAACCTACGCCACCCACGGCTACAAAGATTTCGTCCTTTGCCTGGGTTACAAGGGCGACAGCATTAAAGAGTATTTCCGAAACTACTTGTGGATGACCAGCGACGTTACCCTCAAGCTCGGACAGAAACCGGCCTTGAAATTCCAGGACCGGCATGAAGAAGAAGATTGGACGGTCACCTTAGCCGGCACCGGCGAAGAAACCCTCACGGCCGGACGCGTTAAGCGCATCCAGCGTTACATCGGCGATGACGATCACTTTCTCCTTACTTACGGAGACGGTGTAGGCAATGTGGACTTAAAGGCGGCCGTGGAGTTTCATCGTCAGCAGGGAAAAACGCTTACGGTAACCGCCGTTCGTCCGCCCGGTCGATTTGGAGAGCTTGGCTTAACGGACGATTGTAGCGTGACCGGCTTCAACGAAAAACCGCAAGCCGAAGGCGGCTGGATAAATGGCGGCTACTTCGTTGCCTCACGTCGCCTCTTCGATTACCTGGATGAAGAAGCCGACTCGACTCTCCTGGAACGGGGGCCGATGCAGCAGCTCGTGGCCGAAAACGAGTTAGCTGCCTTTAAGCATTACGGTTTCTGGCAACCCATGGACACTTATCAGGAGTTCACCTTACTTAACCGCATCTGGAGCGAGGGAAATGCACCATGGAAAATCTGGTGAACCGGTGCGGATGTCCGTGCCAGCTTTAAAACGACTAGCATCCTGACTGTTATGTCACACCAAGCCACTGAACTCGTCATTGAAGCCGGTCACACGGAGCGAAATTATTGGCGCGACCTCTTTCGCTATCGTGAGCTGTTTTACTTCCTCGCGTGGCGTGATGTGCTAGTGCGTTACAAACAAACGGTCATCGGCGTTCTTTGGGCTGTGCTGCGCCCTTTGTTGACCATGCTCGTTTTCACTGTCGTTTTTAATCGCATCGCCAAGCTTCCTTCCGAAGGCATTCCATATCCAGTGTTAGTCTTTGCCGCCATGCTCCCCTGGCAGCTCTTTGCGACTTCCCTTAGTGAGGGCAGCGGGAGCCTGATTAATAACTCAAACCTTATCTCAAAGGTCTACTTCCCACGACTGATCGTTCCAGCTAGCGCGGTAATCGTCTCGTTCGTTGACTTCGTCATCTCAATGGTCCTACTAGCAGGCTTGCTGGCGATTTACAAGGTCTGGGGTGGCTGGTCGCTCCTAGCCTTACCGCTCTTCACTTGCCTTGCTCTACTCGCCTCCGCCGGCGCTGGTATCTGGCTGGCAGCGCTCACGGTCAAGTACCGCGATTTTCGCTACGTCGTCCCCTTCATCGTCCAATTTGGCCTCTACATTTCTCCAGTTGGCTTCAGCAGCGCGATTGTACCGGCTAATTGGCGGTTACTTTATTCTCTGAATCCGATGGTAGGTGTGATCGACGGTTTCCGATGGGCCATTGCAGGCGGAAATACCACCTTTCCGCAGCAAAGTCTCTTCCTCTCACTCGCGGTCACATCGCTTTTGCTCATAAGCGGGATTTGGTATTTCCGTAAAACCGAACGCACGTTCGCGGATGTGATCTAACGGCGATGAGCGAAGTCGTAATCGCAGTCAGGGACCTCGGAAAGAGGTACATCCTGGGTCAAAACACTCAGGAGGGATCTCGCTATCGTACATTGCGCGATACGTTAACCGAGGGAGCGCAACAGTGGCTTCGTCGAAACGGGAATGGAGCGAAGCGGGAGCCCTTCTGGGCACTCCGCGATGTGAGTTTTGATGTCAATCAAGGTGAAGTTGTGGGTATTATCGGCCGCAATGGCGCCGGGAAATCGACCTTGCTCAAACTTCTCAGTCGCATCACCGAACCAACCGAAGGAAAAGTTTCCATCAAGGGGCGCGTCGCCAGCCTCTTGGAAGTGGGCACCGGATTTCATCCCGAGCTGACTGGTCGGGAGAACATCTTCCTAAACGGCGCGATCCTCGGCATGAAGCGTGCCGAGATCATCGGTAAGTTCGACGAAATGGTCGCGTTCGCTGAAATAGAAAAGTTTCTCGACACTCCCGTGAAGCGATACTCCAGCGGAATGTACGTTCGGCTGGCCTTCGCGGTGGCGGCCCATCTTGAGCCGGAGATCATGGTCGTCGACGAAGTGCTGGCCGTCGGTGACGCGGACTTCCAGAAAAAATGCTTGGGGAAGATGAGTGAAGTGGCCCACGGCGGGCGGACCGTTCTGCTCGTTAGCCACCAACTGGCTTCCGTCGCGGCCCTAGCCAACAGCTGCATCCTACTAGACGAAGGAAAGATTGTGCAGCACGGGCCGACCCAAACTGTTCTGCGACGGTACGCGGGCACTGACGGCTTGGATTTCTCACCCGAATTCCATTCCCCTCGCCGGAACCCGAACGCTTGGATAAAGCATGCCGCCCTCAAGACCGTGGCCGGAAACTTGACCAGCAGTTTCAAGATGTACGAAGATATCGTTCTTGAGATGGAGTGGGTGAACGAAGCTGCCGTCTCGACGATTGTCGGGTTTCAGCTTAATAACTTCAGCGGAGTTGTAGTCATGACCGCTTACGACACGCCCATCGATTGGGATGGCAGCGCCAAAAAAGCAAAAGGAACTTATCGGGCTCGGACGATGATTCCGAAACACATGCTTCCGGCCGGTGAGTACTCGCTCCACCTGGCGCTCGACTCGGCCAGTCCGCGACTTTGCTTCGATGTCCATTTGGACGCTCTTCACTTTAATGTCCACGATCCGATGGATGCTAACTGCATCACGCGCGGAGCGTTGAAAACCCCTCTGGATTACATGGCGGTGTTGCCAGCCTTGGAATGGAGTTCCAGCCGGCTATAACTCGCAGGATCTGCACCAGACCATGTTCATTCCCAGTGATCGCCGCATCACCTACATTCTCTGCACACGGAACAAACTACCGCAGTTGCGCTGCACAGTCCCCGACTTGATCGCGGCATGCCGGAAGGATGACGAAATCGTTGTTTTCGATGGCGCCAGCACCGATGGCTCCCATGAATATCTGCAAAGTTTTTTCGAAGCCGGAAAGTTTCGGGTTTACCGCTCGGAGCCGGACCGCAACCAAGCACACGCGTTGAACAAGGCGCTTTTTTGCGCGCGCGGAGAGTTCATCAAGGTGGTGCTCGATGACGATGTCCTACGTTATAGTTCGATGCAGAAGTGCGCCGACTTTATGCACGCCAATCCGGCGATCGATATTATGGGTGCAAACGTAGGGCTGTGTGGCTACACGCCGGACTTTCTCATTTTCCGTGACGAGAAAAAACAACCGCACTTCGAGCGTTGGTTAGGCGGAGGCGAGCCGTTTTGGTTCCAGGACCAAAGTTTTATCTGTCGCCGGTCGAGTCTTCCGATCATCGGGTTGTGGAGCACCGGCGTGAACTGCATCGACGTGGAGATGACTCTCCGCCTGACTTCTCTGCGCCAGGTGAAACTGGCTTGGTACACCGGTACGGTCGCGGTCCACATCATGACTGCTGCCAGCTTGGGCCTGAACCCGGAATATAATTCCCGCATCCCGGCGGATATTCGCCGGCTCCATGCGTTTTTTGGCGTCGAGTGTCCGCGCGATTGGCGAGCTCCCACCGTTCTCGACAAAATCAGAGGAATCTTTCGTCTGCGCACGCGACTGCGTGCTCTGGCCGAAAAGTGGAGACCGACCGCAAGGATTCCTTATCCTCCAACGTTCCCGCTGTTATATGAAGAATGTAAGCGGTGGCTGGCTGAGAATCATCTCGACGAGCACGCGACTTTCGTTTCTTAAGCGCGGGATTCGTTAGGCAGGAGTATGAAATCACCTCTGAAAGTCGATGGAGCTTTCCTGATCGAAACCGAATGTTTTCGTGATGAACGCGGCGCATTTCAAACCGTCTGGGAACGCGGGCGGACGGGCGATCCTGAGCTGAGCTTCTCGCCCTGTGGCGCGTTCCATTCGTACAACCGCCAGTCCGGAACACTGCGTGGGATTCATTACCAGCGCGCTCCTCACGGACAACCGAAGATTGTCTCCTGCGCGCGCGGCGCCGCCTTCGACGTGATTGTGGATTTGCGCCCATCTTCGCCGACGCACCTGGTCTGGGACTCCGTGGAGTTGCGAGAACTCGGCGGATCGTCGCTCTACGTCCCTGCGGGGTGTGCCCATGGATTCATGACCCGGGAAGAACATACGATTATCGCTTACTTGATCGAAGGAGATTATGCCTCGGAATCTCAGGCGACGATTCGCTGGAACGATCCGTCGTTTGGGATCACCTGGCCGTCCGGTGAGATCATTCTTTCAGAACGCGATCGCTTCGCGCCGGATTTCAAATTGTGAACCGGGTAATTGTCACCGGAGCCACCGGCTTTATCGGGCGGCAGGTTCTTGCGCCGCTCGTGCGCAGGAATTTCCAGGTTCATGCGCTTAACCACCGAACGCCGCCAGACGAACCGGCGGCTGACTGGCAGTGGCACGCCTGCGACCTCTTCGATCAGCGACAGGTGAACAGCCTTTTCGAAAACGTGCAGCCGATGGGCCTGCTCCATTTCGCCTGGGACACGACGCCGGGCAGCTATTGGACGAATCCGGCAAATTTAACCTGGACGGCAGCGACGCTGCAATTGCTCGAAGCGTTTC
>CAXSCV010000025.1:0-40104 GCA_964235895.1 uncultured Chthoniobacterales bacterium | reverse complement strand
TTTGATGCGCTCTATATTAGTGGCGCGGGTTTGTGTAACGCGACCGCGGGCGTGCCGGACATTGGGTTGCTTACGCTGACGGAGGTGGCGCAGCTGGCCGGTTACGTGGCGCGGGCGGTGAAAATTCCGTGCATCGTGGATGCGGATACCGGTTTTGGTGGGGCGGAAAACGCGGCGCGGACGATCGAGGAATTTGAGCGCGCGGGTTTGGCCGGTTGCCATATCGAGGATCAGGAATTTCCCAAGCGCTGCGGACATCTCGCCGGAAAATCACTCGTTAGTCTGGAAGAGATGAATGAGAAAATCGCGGCCGCGACGGCGGCGAAACGCGACCAGGATTTCCTGCTGATCGCGCGGACGGATGCGCGCGCGGTGGAGAGTTTCGCGAAAGCGGTCGAGCGCGCGCAGAGTTATCTCGCAGCCGGAGCGGACGCAATTTTTCCGGAAGCCCTGCAGAACGAAGAGGAGTTCCGCGATTTCGCGAAGGAAGTGAAAGCGCCGCTGCTCGCGAACATGACGGAGTTCGGGAAGAGTCCGTTGCTCTCGTTAGACCGATTGCGCGAGCTCGGTTATCGGATGGTGATTTATCCGCAAACGGCCTTTCGCGTTTCCATGTTTGCCGCCGGGCAGATGTTGCGCGATTTGAAATCGGCCGGCACGCAGGAAGGCTGGCTCGAGCGGATGCAGACGCGGAAAGATCTTTACGATTTGCTGGATTACGATCCGACGAAGTAGAGCGTTCGAAGGGCGCGCTGGGATTCCCTTGCGCACGATGGCTTTTTGCATGTCATGTTGAGCGCAGCGAAACATCGCGCGGGGTTCGCATGACGTTGTTTGTCGAGATCCTCGCTGGCGCTCAGGTTACGAGCGATCGTGCGCCGAGGGCAGGCGTTGTTAGGCAATTTGAGAGACGAAATTTATGAGCACTGAAACCAAGACCGAGAAACCAAGTTACAGTCCCGGTCTCGCCGGCGTGGTCGCCGGAGAAACAGCCATTTGCTGGGTCGATCCGAACGCCGGGTTGATGTATCGCGGCTACGACATTCATGAAATGGCGAAGCAGGCGAACTTCGAGGAAGTGGCGTATTTGCTTTTGAACGGCGAGCTGCCGAATGCGCAGGAGTTAATGGATTTCGGCCGCGAAATCGCCGCGAACCGCGAGCTGCCGGAACCGGTCCTGGCGATGATGCGTCTGCTTCCGAAAACGATGCACCCGATGGACGCGCTGCGCACGGGCGTGTCGATGTTGGCGGCGTTCGATCCCGATCTGAACGATCAATCGCACGAGGCGAACATGCGCAAAGCGATCCGGCTGATCGCGCGCGTTTCGACGTTGATCAGCGATGGCTGGCGCATCTCGCAGGGCAAAGAGCCGCTCGCGGATAAGAACGAACTGACGCACGCGGGCAACTTTCTTTACAAACTGACCGGCCAGGTGCCCGAGACCTGGCAGATTCGCATGCTCGACACGATTTTCATTTTGTATGCGGACCATGAATTCAACGCCTCGACTTTCGCCGCGCGCGTGACCGCGTCGACCTTGGCCGACATGTATGCCGCGGTCACCTCGGCTTGCGGGACGCTGAAAGGTCCGCTGCACGGCGGCGCAAACGAAGAGTCGATGAAGATGCTCGACGAAATCAAAACGCCTGAGCGCGCGGAAGCGTGGATGATGGATGCGCTGGCGAAGAAAGCGAAGATCATGGGCTTCGGCCATCGCGTATACAAAGCGGGCGACTCGCGGGTGCCGATCATGCGCGAGATTGCGCGCGATTACGGCAAGCGCATCGGCAAGGAAAATTGGGTGCCGATTTGCGAGAAACTCGAAGCGACGATGGAGCGCGAAAAACATCTTTGCGCGAATGTCGATCTCTACGCCGCGCCGGTTTTCACCATGTTCGGGTTTCCTCCGGAATTGAATACGCCGATCTTCGCGGTCTCGCGCGTGGCGGGCTGGTGCGCGCACGTGATCGAGCAGCACGATCATAATCGCCTGATTCGTCCGCGCTCGCTTTATGTCGGCCCGGAAGAGCGGCCTTACAAAGCGCCGGCGAGCAATGGCGCCTAACGAGTCGTGGCGCGAGCTTCCAGCTTGCGCGATTCAGAAAAACGCAAGCTAGAAGCTCGCGCCACTATCACGATGGAATCACGATCGCTTCAGGAAGAATACGCGCCGGCGAATTCCTGCTGGGGTTGCGGGCCGTCGAAAGCCGAGGGTTTGCGCATTCGCAGTTTCGCGCAGGGCGACGAGGTCGTGGCGGATTGGAGGCCCGAGGAAAAATATGAGGCGTTTCCCGGCGTCTTGAACGGCGGAATTATCGGCACGTTGCTCGATTGCCACTGCAACTGGACGGCGGCTTTTCATTTGATGAAAAACGCGGGAGCGGATCGCGTGCCGTGCACGGTGACGGCGGATTACGAGATCAAGTTACTCCGGCCGACGCCGACGAATGATGCGGTCCATCTCTCGGCAAAGGTCGTCGAAGCGCGGGAAGATCGCGCCACGGTCGAGGGAACGTTGACGGCCGGCGGCAAGGTTTGCGCGACTTGCCGTGGAACATTTGTTGCGGTCAAGGAGGGCCATCCGGCTTTCCATCGGTGGTAAAAATAAGGCGTGTGATGATTTCGCCTAACGAATGAACGCGGTCGCGGAGAACATCAGCCCCGGACTTCCGGTGGAGATCGGGCAGATCGATCGCGCGCTGAAAAAACTTTGGGAACAGGGCGACGAGAAGATGACGCGCGCGTCACTCGTGAACCTGGCGGTCTACAGCGAAGCGCCGAACTCGCTCGCGGAGAACACGCAAATCGTCGCGCAGATCACCGAAGATCATGCCTGCCGCGCGATTGTGATTGCGGCCGATCCATCCGCGAAAGAACCACGGATCGAGGCTTGGATCGCCGCGCATTGCCACGTCAGCCGCGCGGGCAGCAAGCAAGTTTGCTCGGAACAACTCTCGTTTTCGTTGGCCGGTTCCTTCGCCAAGTTGCTGCCGAATATTGTCTTCTCGCATCTCGATTCCGATCTTCCGTTTTATCTTTGGTGGCGCGGCGAATTTCCCGACCCGATCGATCCGCAGCTCTGGAGTTGGGTCGACCGATTGATCTTCGATAGCCAGCCCTGGTCCGAATTCGAAACGCAAATGCGGCTGGTCGAAACCGCGCAAGCAGACGCGGGTCGGCGCATGGTTCTTTGCGATTTGAATTGGGCGCGCCTGGTTCATTGGCGTCTTGCGCTCGCGCAGTTTTTCGACTGCGGCGCAATGCACGATGAGCTCGCGCAAATCGAGCGGGTCGAGATCGATTTTGCGCCGGAATATCGTTCGACCGCATTGCTCATGATCGGCTGGCTGGCCGCGCAACTAGGTTGGATGCTGCAGGAAGTGGCGGATGAAATGACGCTAAGTTTTTCCGATTGCGCTGGCGAATTGATCAGCGTCGCGCTCCGCGAAATCGCGGGCGAACCGATCAACCGTTGCAGTCTGCATTGCGGCACGACGGAGTTTCGCGTCGCGCAAAACTCGGCCGCGGAAACGTTAATCGCTTCCGTGCAAATCGACGGCGCGGAGCGAAAACATCAGTTCATGCCGGCCGGTCGAAACGATCCAGTCGCTCTCATGAGTGAGGAGTTACTGCGCGGCGGCCCGCACCGCGTTTATCTCCGGGCGGTGCAGATCGTGCGCGAGCTGCTTTAGATTTTTCGACGAGCGGGTGAATTATCGCGCGCGGAGAATTTGGCCTAACGAGTCCACATTTTTCTCGATGGAAAATTTCGCGGCCGCGGCCGCGCGCGCGCGTCGACCGTATTCCTGAATCCGCTCCGGATCGCTCAGCAAAACTTCGATCGCTTGCGCGAGCGCGCTCGCATCGGCCGATGGAACGAGTTCGCCGGTGACGCCGGCTTGCACCATCTCGGGCACGCCGGCGAGGGGCGTGGAAATGACGGGCAATCCCGCGGCCATCGCTTCCATGATCACGGTCGGAAGATTGTCCATGTCGCCGTTGGCGTCCTTGCGACACGGCAGTAGAAAAAGCGTGGCCGCGGCCAGACGATTGGCGATTTCTTTTTGCGGCTGCGGGCCGATCAGGTGCACGAAATCTTCCAGCGTGTTAGTGGCAATTTGCGCGCGTAAAGTTTCTTCGAGCGGGCCTTCGCCGATAATCTGACAGCGAAAATTTTGGCCACGATTTTTTAAGATCGCGCAAGCGGCGATGAGATCTACGAAGCCCTTCTTCTCGATGAACCGGCCGACCGCGAGAAGCAGCGGAACCTCATTCGCGAAACTTGCGATACGATAATCAGCGAGCTGCAGGCCGTTGTAGACGCGCTGAAATTTCGCTGAAAGTCGCGGGAATTTTTCGCGCAATTGCGCGACCGCGAAGTCACTCACGGTGATGACGGCGCGCGCGTTTTCGAACAAGAGCGCAAGACTCACCGCGAAATCGCGCGGCGCGAAAATGTCGTTCGCATGCGCGGTCAGGCTGTATTCGATTCCGAAAAATTGGCGAATCCAGTAAGCGGTGCGCGCGGCCATGCCAGCGAAGTGCGCATGCACGCGCTCGATTCCCTGTTCGCGCAAACGCAGCCCGATATGCGCCGCCTGGTAAAGCCGCAAAAAATCCGGCTGCCGATTCCATTTTTCGATCATCGCGACGGCGTCCGTCGGAAGCTTTTTCGTGCGAATCGCGTTCGTGATTTCCCGAACCAATTCCGTTTCGCCGGGCAAATAATGGACGCCTCGCGCAATGCGCTCGTCCCAGTTTTGCGGCGGTTCGTTAGCCGGCCGGCGGATGGAAAAAACGTTCAACTCCGCGCCTTGCCGCACGAGCTCAGCGACTTCGCGATAACAGAACGTTTGCCCGAAAGAAGGAAAACGTTCGAAGAGGTAGGCGACCCGGAGCATGGGGCAATTAACGGCGGAAAACCGGCTTGCAAAGACCGCGCTAAATCGTTTGGCCTGAAGGAAAATAACGCATTCAAGCGTCCGACTGTGCACAACTCTTGCTTAAAGGGCTGGGTGCCCCAGAAGGACTTCTTCGCATTTTGCACTTCGCTCCTGCCGATTGAGCTGAAAGGCCTCGGCGCGCTTTCGCACGTCCGCCACACCAAGGAAACGGAGACGATCTACTCCGTGGGCGACCGGCCCGAGATGCTTTACATCATCAATCGCGGCGTCGTGGAAGTCATGCCGGAGAATGCGGAATGCGAAGGTTGCGGGCGCATTTTAACGCGCGGCGCGGTTTTTGGCGACCTCGAGCTGCTCCTCGAATTTCCCCGCAAAGCGACCGCGCGGACCCGCGAAGTCGCCAGTCTGCAATGTTTCGCGCGCGCGGATTTTCCGGAACTGATCAAGCGCGTGCCCTCCTTTTTCCATTTTCTTTCGGGCCAACTCGCTTCGCGTTTACATCGCCTGCAGGATAAAACTTCGCCGCAGGATCAGTGCCTCGAACTCAGTGGCAACCTGGCCAATTTCGATCTCGTGACCGTTTTTCAGACGATCGTCAACTCATCGCAAACCGGTGAGCTTTCGATCCTGAACGAAGACGGCGAAGTGGTCTCGGCCTTCTTTTTCGAATCGGGCCAACCGCGCTCCGGCCAGTTCCAGCATCTCACCGGCGAAGAAGCGTTCTGGCAACTTTTCCTGGCGAAAGAATTACGCGGCACCTTCTCGTTTCACTCCGGCGCCCAGCGGATCAGTCGCGTCATTCAAAGCGCCAGCATCGCTCGTCATCCAAGCGAGATGCTGATCCACGCCATGCAATCGCGCGATGAATTGACCGTGTTGCGCGGCGAGATATCGAGCGCCGACTCCGTCCTCACGCGAGTCGATCGGAAATTCGAAATCGATGAGATCTCGCCGGAGGAACTGCGTCCGGTGGCGAAAGAAGTTTGGCGTCGCCTCTCTTCGCACCCGCTCTCGCTCCGCCAGCTGTATCTGGATCTTTCCGTTTCCGAATTGAAAATCTACCAGGCCGTCTCGGCGATGGTTCACGCGGGCTACCTGAGTGTGACGGAGCCGGCAGTAGTCGAAGTTCCAGCCTAACGAGTAATGAAAAAATCGCTTTTGGCCCTTCTCCTTTTCGCGCTCGCATCGAGCGGCTGCGCCTTTTCCAAATCCGGCCGGCAACAACACGCTTACGAAAAATATGTGCGCAAGAACAGCATGGCGCGCGTGAGGCAGCACCGAATGTTTTTTCGTAACGACAAACCGAAAATGCCGGCCGCGCCGACGCCGAGCGAGCCGATTCCCAGCGTGGAAGCCGGTCCGCAAGCGGTCCCGGCCGAAAGCTAAACAGTCGACTTCGCGCGTCAGCGATTGACCGGAATCGGTTTCCCGTTTTCGTCGATCGCCACGTAAGTGAAGACGGCTCGCGTGACGCGCACTTGCTCGCCGGTCATGTAACGTTCCACCCAAACTTCCACCGGAATTTTCATCGACGTCCGGCCGATTTTTTCGACCCACGCATAACAGGCGACGCGATCTCCCACTTTGACCGGCTGAAGAAATGACATGCCATCCATCGCCACGGTGACAACGCGCGTTTTCGATGTTCGCAAAGCGATGACGCTGCTGCCCAAATCCATTTGCGACATGATCCAGCCGCCAAAAATATCGCCGCTCGGATTAGTGTCCGCGGGCATCGCGATCGTTCGGATCACCAGTTCGCCTTTGGGTTTATCGGCATCGTCCATGGCGGAGTGTTACACGATCAGCATGCAATCGCCGTAGCTATAAAATCGGTAACGCTCGCGCATCGCTTCCGCATAAGCGGCGAGGACAAATTCGCGTCCGACAAAGGCGCTGACCAACATGAGCAAGGTGGAGCGCGGCAGATGAAAATTCGTCAGCAACATATCGATGTGTGCGATTTTCTGCGGCGGATAAATGAAACAGGAAGTGGTCGATTCCTGCGCGAACAATTTTCCATCGCGTCGTTGCGCCGATTCGAGAACACGAACCGCGGTTGTGCCGACAGCGAGAATGCGCCGCGCGTGGTTGATCGCGGCGGCCGCGTCATCTGAAATCGCGAAGCGCTCCGCGTGCATGGCGTGCTCGGAAATGTTCTCGCTTTTCACGGGCGCGAAGGTGCCCGCCCCGACATGCAAGGTGATGAATGCGTGCGGCAATTTCGCGAGCATTTCGTTCGTAAAATGCAGGCCCGCGGTCGGCGCCGCGACCGCGCCGGGATTGTTCGCGAAGACAGTTTGATAACGCTCCTCATCGAGTGCGTCCGCCGCGCGTCGCATGTAAGGCGGGAGCGGCACCACGCCGCCTCCTTCCAGATCGACCTCGCGATCGAATGCGATGACGCGATTGCCATCCGGCAAAATTTCTTGAACGCGCGCGATGGCCCCGCTGATTTGCGTCGTCGCGCCGAGCCGCATTTTTCGCCCGGGCTTAAGCATGCAACGCCAGTGGTGCGGCGAAAGTTCTTCCAAAAACAAAAACTCAATCGCGCCATCGTCGGAAAATCGGCGCGCCTTGATCACGCGCGTATCGTTCAAAACCAGCAAATCGCCCGGCGCTAAAAATTCCGGCAAATCCGCAAAGGCGCGATGCTCGATTCGTTGCGTCGCGCGATGCAAAACCAGCATGCGCGAAGCTTCGCGGCGCGCGAGCGGACGTTGCGCGATTAATTCCTCCGGCAAAACAAAATCGTAATCGGAAAGCCGGTCGCTCATCGGGCAAGCATCAAAGGAATTGCGATGCGGCGCAAAAATTCAGATCGTTCCACCGATGGATGAATTTCAATCGGCGCTCGGAATTGTCGTCGAAACACTCGAGCAAATCCGCGCCGGCGGTGGTCGCTGGCCGCGCGCTTCGCGCAGCGCGCTCGATTCGCTTGCACTCGTTAGGCCAGCACGTCTTGGAAAAGCGGAGCGGCTCGCGGAAGTGCGCGCGCGCGTCGCGACTTGCACTTTGTGCGAGCATCTCGCGGCCTCGCGCATGCAGATCGTTTTCGGAACGGGAAATTGCGAGGCGGAGCTGATGTTCATCGGCGAAGCGCCTGGCGCGGATGAAGATGCGCGCGGCGAACCTTTCGTCGGCCGCGCGGGTCAGTTGTTGACGAAAATCATCGAGACGATGGGTTTCAAGCGCGAGGAAGTTTACATCGCGAACGTTTTGAAATCGCGGCCCGACATGCCGCCGGACGCGCCGGGCAATCGCCCGCCGACGCCGCAGGAAATGCAAAATTGTCTGCCGTTCCTGATCGAGCAGATCAATATCGTGCAACCGAAAGTGCTCGTCGCGCTCGGCGCGACTGCGGTCGAAGGATTGCTCGGCACGCGTAGCACGATGCGCGAGATGCGCGGACGCTGGCACAGTTTTCAGGAAACGCCGCTGATGATCACCTATCATCCGTCATATCTTTTGCGGAATCAGACGGCCGCGGAAAAGCGCAAGGTCTGGGAAGACATGCTGCTCGTTCTCGAAAAACTTGGCCGCGCGATCAGCGAAAAACAGCGGAATTATTTTCGCTAATTCGCGCGGCAAAATGGCAATCGGCGAATGGATTGAATCGCGCGTGCCGGCGCGATTGGATCGTCTGCCCTGGAGTCGCTGGCATTGGCTGGCTGTGACTGCGCTGGGCGCGACTTGGATTCTCGATGGCCTGGAAGTGACGCTCGCGGGCTCGTTAGGCGGAATCCTCACGGAACGCGGAACGCTTGGCCTAACGAATACGGAAGTCGGAGCGAGCGCGACCTTTTACCTGTCCGGCGCGGTCCTCGGCGCGCTCGGTTTTGGTTACGCCACCGATCGGCTCGGCCGCAAAAAATTGTTTTTTATCACGGTCGCGCTTTATCTCGTGGCCACGGCACTGACCGCATTTTCCTGGAACTTCGCGAGCTACGCTTTCTTTCGCGCGCTGGCTGGCGCGGGGATTGGTGGCGAATATTCGGCGATCAATTCCGCGATCGATGAACTGATTCCGGCGCGTGTCCGCGGCCGCGTCGCGCTCATGATCAACGGTTCTTATTGGTTAGGCGCGGCGCTCGGTTCGCTTGCGACGCTGGTGCTTTTGAATCCGCGCTGGCTGCCGCTTTGGCTCGGCTGGCGTTGTGCCTTCGGCCTCGGCGCGGTTCTTGGTTTGATCATCATTTTCTTTCGTCGCTGGATTCCGGAAAGTCCGCGCTGGCTCATGATTCACGGCCGCAACGCGGAGGCGGAACGGATCGTCAATGAGATCGAGCAATCAATCGCGATTGTGCCGGCGGCGGTCGACGAGCTTGATTCAATCCGAGTTCGCACCCGCAGCCACACCGCCTGGCGGGAGATTTGGCAAACGATCGCGCACGAACATCGCGGGCGCGCGTTCCTGGCCTTCGTGCTCATGCTGACGCAGGCGTTTTTCTATAACGCGATTTTCTTCACTTACGGTCTCGTGCTGATGCGCTTCTATAATGTGCCGGCGGAAAAGGTCGGTGGCTTTCTGCTGCCGTTTGCGCTGGGAAATGTGCTGGGTCCATTTTTGATCGGGCATTTTTTCGACAGCATCGGCCGCAAAAAAATGATCGCGGGGACGTACGCGCTCTCGGGTTTGTTGCTCGCGGGCACCGGCTGGCTCTTTCACGCCGGCCTTCTAAACGCGCAGACGCAAACGCTCGCGTGGAGTTTGATTTTCTTCGTCGCCTCGGCCGCGGCCAGTTCCGCTTACCTGACGGTGAGCGAGATTTTTCCGCTTGAGTTGCGTGCAATGGCGATCGCCATTTTCTACAGCATCGGCACGCTGACGGGCGGCGTGGGCGCGCCGATTCTTTTTGGCTGGATGATTGGAACCGGCTCGCGCGGCGCCTTGTTTGCCGGTTATCTGGTCGGCGCGGCGCTGATGATTTTCGGCGCGATCACCGAGGCGATCCTCGGAGTAAAGGCGGAACGCTGCTCGCTGGAAAGCGTGGCCGCGCCGCTTTCCAGCTGTTGATTTTTTCTAACCGCCGGCGGTCAAAGCCGCCAGCAACGCGGGCGAAACATAAAGAGCTGCGCTCGCGCTACGACGCAGATTTTCCACGGAAGATTTCCAAGCCTGACCGAGCGCGCGAACGTGCGGTTCTTGCCACATCGAATGATGTTCGCCCGGGACTTTTATAGTCGTTAGGCCATCGCGGAACAATCCGGCCCAGCCGAGCGCACCATCGAAATCCTGGCTCGGCTGGTAGCAAGTTTCCTCGGCGCGCAACAGAATGCCGCGACTCGTTAGGCAACGACGTCGATACGATTTTAAAGCATGCCGCCAAATACGATCGGTCGCATTCCAGCGCTCGACGTGATCTGTCAGATCCGGCATTTCGTCGGTGGGCCATGGCGGCTTGCGCGCGAGGAAAGCGCCGACCGCTTCCCAGATGTAGCCGGAACCAGCGCGATGAAAATTATCTAGATGCCGGCGCGCGCGCCGTTTCAGATGAAGCCACTTGGGCTCTTTCATTTCGCCATCAAAGAGAATGACCGCTTCGACCGCGATCCGACGTTTCACTAACTGATGCGCCACCTCGAAAGCGAGAATCGCTCCATAAGAAAAACCGGCGACGACGCAGGAACGCAGTACGCTTTCCCGGCAGATGAGATCGACATGCGGCGCGGCCATCTGCGCTACGGTCGGGAAAGCGCTGGTTTGTCCGCGCGCGGCCGCTTGCAATGCTTCCGCGGACAAGGGGACTTGGCTGGCGAAGACCGCGCGATCACTCGTTAGGCCAGCGATTGCCTTAAAATGAAACGGCGCATTCAAAAAGAAAACCGGCGATTCCATTTTGCCCTCGTGCATCGGGATCAACCTGATCTCGAGCGCTTCGTCGCGCGCGTGCAGGGCGCGGGCCAGCGTTTCCACGGTCGGATACTGAAGCAACGTGCTCGCGTCCAGATCGGAGGAAAAAACGTCATTGATTTGCGTGACCAACCGCGCGGCCAGCAAGGAATGCCCGCCCATTTCGAAAAAGCTGTCGCGCAAACCGATCTCGGGACGTTGAAATGTATCGCGCCAAATCTCCGCGACGCGGCGCTCCGTGGTCGTCTGCGGCGCGATGTAACTTGCTCGGACATCCGACGACCGCGGCGCGGCTGAAAGCGCGCTTCGATCGATCTTGCCGTTCGCGGTTAAAGGGAACTCGCGCAGAGCGATGAAGGCCGTCGGAATCATGAAATCCGGCAGCCGGCGTTTGAGGAGTTCGCGTAACTCGGCGTCGCGCGGCGCTACCTCCGACGCGTCGAGGGCGAGGTAAGCCACGAGAAATTTGTCGCCGTTCGTGTTTGCTTCCGCCACCACGGCGGCGTTGCGAACAGCCGCATGCGCGCACAAAGCCGCTTCGATTTCGGCCGGTTCGATCCGGTAACTTCGGAGTTTAATTTGGTCGTCGATCCGTCCGAGATATTCCAGATTTCCGTCGGGCAGATAGCGCGCGAGATCGCCCGTTTTATACATGCGGATCGAGGTGTGTGGATCGTCCGCGGCGAATGGATTCGTGATAAATTTCTCGGCCGTGAGCTCTGGTAAATTCAGATAACCGCGCGCCAGTCCATCGCCGGCGATATATAATTCGCCTGTCTCTCCGATCGCGACCGGCTGGAGATTTTCATCGAGCAAATAAAGCTGTGTGTTCGCGATTGGCCGGCCAATCGGGACCGGCCCGGTGAAGCGTTTATCTTTCGGAACGAAATAGACGCAACAACCGACGACCGTTTCCGTGGGGCCGTACTCATTCACTAGGACGGAATTCGACGCGCATTTTTGCCAGAAGCTGAGACTCGAGCTGAAGAGCGCTTCACCGCCCACGACGAACAAACGCGTGGCCGCGGCATCGTTTTCTTTCCACTGTGTGCACAACAATTCCAGATGCGCGGGCGTGATTTTTACCAAACTGAAATTTTCCTGGCCGCGCAAAATCGTGGCCAGCGAACCGAGCCGTTCCTCGGCCGGGAGCATTCGCACACAACGGCCGGCGATCAGTGGAACGAGCAAACTTGTGATCGTGAGATCGAAGGCGAGCGAGGAATGCACGGGTGCGCCGGTGCCTTTGCGGACTTGATAGGCCTCAGCGGCCCAGAGCAGATAATTCACCAGCCCGCGATGCGGAACCATCACGCCCTTCGGCGTGCCGGTAGACCCGGAGGTGTAAATTACATAGGCGAGATTCTCCGAGCGCACTTTGCAGGTCGGATTATGCCGCGGAAATTCCGAGGCGTCGGGCATCTCGTCGAGACAAAGAACGTGCGCATTTTCATTCGGAACCGCGCCGAGGAGATCGCGTTGAGTGATGAGCACTCTCATGCGCGAATCCCGAGCCACGAAAGCGAGGCGCGCCGGCGGGTAAGAGGACTCGAGCGGCACGTAAGCGCCGCCGGCCTTCAGGATCGCGAGCAAAGCGACCACCACTTGCAGCGATGGCCGCAGACAAATTCCCACCAGCACTTCCGGACCCACGCCTAACGACTGCAAACGATGCGCGAGTTCATTCACGCGCGCGTTCAGTTGCTCGTAGGTCAGAAATTCGCCCGCGCACTCCACTGCTTTAGTCTGCGGCGCGTGCCTGACTTGTGCTTCAAACAGCTGATGCACGCAGGCTTCGCGCGGATACGAAGTCCAGGTTTCATTCCAATCGAAAAGCACCTGCCGGCGATCGTCTGAGCCCGCGTGCGAGCGCGTCGCTTCCGTCTCGGAATTGCTGGACTCAGGAATTATTTGGCGGGAGAAAATCAAGATTCCTTTTTCGCATGTTCGCGAATGAAGGGTCAACCTTCCATGCGCCCCCGCCATTTGTATTCGCCGCTCTCTTCGCGGATTTCCTTGAACCGGAAATCGGCCGGCGCTATCAACGCATCAATCCTCCGGATCAGTCGATGCCTACCGCTCGCGCCACTCTGCCGCCCCCGCGCGGTTTCGGACAAACCACGCGCACCGATATCTGGTGGTCGCAGCCGCTTTTGATTTTTTGCGGTTTCGCAACCTTCATCATTTACTCCACTTGGGCGGCCTTCCAGGGAGTAAATTATTATTACGGTCCCTATCTCTCGCCCTTTTATTCGCCGGAACTTTTCGGCAGCTCGCCGCACAGTTGGTTCGGTCCGAAACCGATTTGGTGGCCGGCTTGGCTGCTCTTTTCTCCGGCGCTTTTGATTCTTTGGGCGCCGGGCGGGTTACGTTTGACCTGCTATTATTATAGAGGCGCGTATTACAAAGCCATGTGGGCCGATCCGCCCGCCTGCGCCGTGGGCGAGCCGCGCAAGACCTATCTCGGGGAACGTTCCTTCCCGCTTATCATGCAAAATGTGCACCGCTATTTTCTTTATCTCGCGCTCGTCTTCATCGTTCTGCTCAGCATCGACGTTTGGAAAGCGATGTGGTTCGCCGATGGCTTCGGCGTCGGCGTCGGCACGATTGTCCTTTTGATCAATGTCATCCTGCTGGCCAGTTTCACTTTTGGCTGTCACGCGTTGCGGCATTTAGTCGGAGGCTTTCGCGATCAACTTTCCGCCTCCTCCACCTTTCCCGCTTATCGGTGCGTTACCTGTTTAAACAAACGCCACATGCTCTGGGCCTGGCTCAGTTTGTTTTGGGTCGGCTTCTCCGATCTCTACGTGCGCCTGTGCGCGATGGGCATCTGGCACGACTTCCGATTGATCTAAATCACTCGTTAGGCGGCGCGCGTTAGGATTTGCGCCCGCAGTTTGCTCACCTTTGCCATGGCGGCGAATTGCTTGTCGAAGGTGATCAGCTCCGCGTCGTGATGGATGCAAACGGTGGCGATGAGCAGATCGAGCGCACCGACTCGCACGCCCGCCTCTTCGCAGGTTTGGCCCAGTCGCGTCGCATCTGTCCACAAGCTCAACGGAGTCGGCAGAACGGGGATGGTGTTTAGGTGCTGTCTCATCAAACGGCGTTGCTCTGGGCGGGCAGTGCGAAAGAGCTCGCAAATAATCGGTTCGCACAAGGCCAGGTCCGGGCGCTGCACCCATACGTGAATTTCCTTCCGAACTGCGTCCGGCGTCTTAGGGCGGAAATAATCCACCCAGATCGAGGTTTCGATCATTCTTTCCATGGATTTTTGCGATCGAGCGCGCGGACTTCCTCATAATGGGGAAATTCCACCGACCATTCGCCCGTCATGAACTTTTCGCTGAGCTCGGCACGTCTTTTCATCATGAGCGCATTCGCGACCAGCTTGCGGATCGCTGGACCCTTCTGCTTTACGCCCGTGAATCGTATGATGTCTTTCATTTCTGCGTCAGACAATTCCACTGAAACTTTCATACAAATACGATGGCAATGTCAGACGGGTAAATCAAGCGAAGTTCAAGATTGAACCTTTCGCATCAAAACGCTTTAACGACCTGCCAATGGCCGAATACGAAACCATTCAACACGACGTGCTCGTCATCGGCGCGGGCGGTGCGGGATTGCGCGCGGCCATCGAAGCTTCCGCGGCCGGCGTTTCCGTCGGGATGGTTTGCAAATCTTTGTTAGGCAAAGCGCACACCGTCATGGCCGAAGGCGGGATCGCGGCCGCGCTCGCGAATGTCGACGATCGCGATAATTGGAAAGTGCATTTCGCCGACACCATGCGCGGCGGGCAATACGTCAACAACTGGCGCATGGCCGAGCTGCACGCGCAGGAAGCGCCCGCTCGCGTGCGCGAACTGGAAGCCTGGGGCGCGGTCTTCGATCGCACAAAAGATGGCCGCATTTTGCAGCGGAATTTCGGCGGCCATAAATATCCTCGGCTCGCGCACGTCGGAGATCGAACCGGTTTGGAAATGATCCGCACGTTGCAGGATCACGGAATTCATCAAGGCATCGATGTCCACATGGAGCAGACCGTGCTGACGCTGCTAAAAGATGGCGAGCGCGTCGTCGGGGCGTTTGCTTACGATCGCGAACGCGGCCGCTTCAAAATTTTTCGCGCGAAAGCGATCGTCCTCGCGACCGGCGGCATCGGGCGCGCCTTTAAAATCACGAGCAACAGTTGGGAGTATACCGGCGACGGACACTCGCTGGCTTATCACGCGGGCGCGGAGCTCATCGACATGGAGTTTGTGCAATTTCATCCGACCGGCATGGTCTGGCCGCCGAGCGTGCGCGGCATTCTCGTGACCGAAGGCGTGCGCGGCGAAGGCGGAATTCTGACGAACAAAGAAGGCCGGCGTTTTATGTTCGACGACATTCCGGCGAACTACAAAACGCAGACGGCGGACAACGAAGAGGAAGGCTGGCGTTATTGCCAGGGCGATAAAAATGCGCGGCGCCCGCCGGAATTGCTCACGCGCGATCACGTGGCGCGTTGCATTGTGCGCGAGATCAAAGCCGGCCGCGGCAGTCCACACGGCGGCGTATTTCTCGACATCGCCTGGATCAAGAATCGCGTGGCGAACGGCGAGGATTACATCAAACGAAAATTGCCGAGCATGTATCACCAGTTCAAACAACTGGCCGATATCGATATCACGCAGGAGCCGATGGAAGTCGGGCCGACCACGCATTACGTCATGGGCGGGATTCGCGTCGATTCGGATTCGCAAATGTCGCGCGTGCCCGGTTTGTTCGCGGCCGGCGAGTGCGCCGCCGGCATTAATGGCGCGAATCGGCTCGGTGGAAATTCGCTGTCGGATCTGCTGGTTTTCGGAAAACGCTCGGGGGAATTCGCCGCGAAGTTCGCGCAGGATCACTCGTTAGGCGAAATCGATTCCACGCAGGTCGAGCAGGCAGCGCAACAGGCGTTGGAACCTTTCGAGCGCGCGGCGAACGTCCAGGGCGAGGGCGCTTATCAGGTGCAACACGACTTGCAGGAAATGATGCAGGATCTGGTCGGCATTGTTCGGCGCGAAGATGAAATGCAGCGCGCGCTCGACGGAATCGAGAAGTTGCACGTGCGCGCGGCGACCGTCGGTGTGAATGGCAATCGGGAATTCAATCCGGGCTGGCACACCGCGCTCGATCTGAAAAATCTCCTGACCGTTTCCGAAGCGGTTGCGCGCGCAGGGTTGGAACGAAAGGAAAGTCGCGGCGCGCATTTCCGCGAAGATTATCCGGAGAAGTCTAACGAGTTTGGAAAAGTGAATACCATCATCTCGCAAGCCGACGACGGCGCGATGCAAATCCGACTCGAACCGTTGCCGGAAATGCCGGATTATCTCAAGGCGGTGATCGAGGAAATGAAGTGAACACGGCCACTTTCAAGATCTGGCGCGGCGATGCGAATGGCGGCGCGTTTTGGGATTACACGACGGAGATTTCTGAAGGCATGGTCGTGCTCGATGCCGTCCACGACATCCAGGCCACGCAAGCGAACGACCTGGCCTGTCGCTGGAATTGCAAAGCGGGAAAGTGCGGGTCGTGTTCGGCGGAAATCAACGGCATTCCGAAACTCATGTGCATGACGCGGATGAGCGACCTCTCGTTAGACCGGCCGATCACGGTCGAGCCGATGAAGGCGTTCCCGTTGCTGAAAGATTTGATCACCGACGTCTCGTGGAATTTCCGAGTGAAAAAACGGATCAAGAAATTCAAACCGCGCGCGCCCGACGCCCCCGACGGCACCTGGCGAATGCAGCAGGCGGACATCGACCGGGTGCAGGAATTCCGCAAATGCATCGAGTGCTATATCTGCCAGGATGTTTGCCACGTCCTGCGCGATCATCGGAAGCATGACGAATTCATCGGCCCGCGTTTTCTCACTTATGTGGCCGCGCTCGAAATGCATCCGCTCGACACCGAGGATCGCGTGCCGGAATTGCGCGAGGCGAATGGCATCGGTTACTGCAACATCACGAAATGCTGCACGAATGTTTGCCCGGAGAATATCAAGATTACCGACAACGCGATCATTCCACTGAAGGAGCGCGTGGTGGATCAATACTTCGATCCGATCGCCAGGTTGCTGCGCGCGCTGGGTTCCAAAAAAAGGAGAAGAGAATGAGTGAAACATTCGAACTAAAAACTCTTTCGCAGGAGGCGATTCCGGCCGCGCTGGAAAAGGCGGAACGTTATCGATTGCTGAACGAGCCGGCCGAGGCCGAGAGCATTTGCCTCGATGTCCTGAAGATCGCGCCAGATAATCAGGAAGCGCTGCACACTTTGCTGCTGGCAGTGACCGACCGATTTTCCAAAGGTTACGGCGTGAGCGACACGCAAGCCCGGCAGTTGTTAGACCGAATCACCGGCGAATATGAACGTCCCTATTTCTCGGGCCTCCTGGCGGAGCGGCGAGCGAAGGCCAAGCTTGCGCAAGGCGGGCACGCCGCAGCCTGGGCTTACGATTTGTTTCGCGACGCGATGGATTGCTACGAAAAAGCTGAGGCGGTGCGGCCGGCGGGAAATGACGATCCCATTTTGCGGTGGAATACTTGCGCGCGAATTATCGAGCGGAACAAATTGGTCCCGCGCGAAGAGGAACGCGCCGAGCCGGCTTTCGATTAAGCGCTGACTGACTGATGCGCGAGTTTCTGCCGCATCGGCGCTTTCGTGAATACGTCGTTAGGCAACACGCACTTCCAGCTCGCGCGTATAAGCAGAGCCGAGAGGCGCGGGAGAACTCGAGTAAAGTGAAAACGTTTCGATGCGAATGAAACCGGCGTCGAAGTCGGCGTTGGTTTTAAGGAAAGGACGCAGCGTTTCCGCGGAAATATCTTTCGCGCGCGCGACTGTGATGTGCGGATGCCAGGCGCGAAGATCGGGTTCGAGACGCGCTGCGATCGCAGCTTCCTGCACGCATTTGTAGAGATGGAAAAGTTGCGGATGTCCGCCGCCGACTCCGGCCCAGACGATGCGCGGATTTCCCTTGCCCGGAAAACAACCAACACCCGCGATCGGCAAAAGGAATTTCGTGAATCGCACCTCTTCGAGTTTTTCGCGCAAGGATTGCTCCTGCTCGCTCTCTACCTTGCCGAGAAAACTCAAGGTCAGGTGCATTTGCTTCGGCTGCAGCCAGTGCACGCCAGGAAGATTTGGATTTAAGTCGATTAACCGCGCGGTGATCGATTCTGGAAGATCGAGCGCAACAAAGAGCCGCTTAGCGCGCATCTGCTTCGTTGTTTCGCGCGCTCGCGCGATCGGCCAGACTCGTTAGCCAACGCGGAATCTTTCCGCTCGCGCGGCTCTCCTCGCCGGAACGCGCGCGATCGCCGGAGGAATCGGTCGCGCCCGGCAAGAGGCGATTTGCGAGACTCATGACGTGTCCGGTTAGGCTGGGGAAAATGGCGTTGCCGATAATCGCGCCGCGCGCCGCGAGTGTGAGCGTGATTTCCGGACGAGCGCGTCGCGCGGCGTCGAGGATTTGCGCGGCCGCTTGTTCGGCGCTGATCGAGATCAGCGGCATCGCATTCGAGATGGAAAACCAGCCGAACTCCGCGGCGTGCTGGCCCTTGAATTTCGCATTCACATAGGAACCGGTGCGCATCATGCCGGGAGCGACAGTTGTGATGAAAATCTTTTCGCGCGCGAGCTCGGCGCGCATGGAGTCGGAGAGACCGACGAGCGCGAACTTGCTCGCGCAATAAGGCGCGAGATGCGGGACAGCGATTTTGCCGCCGATCGACGCGATGTTCACGATGCGACCGCCGCCGCGTCGCCGCATTTGCGGAATGACGAGCGAGATGAGGGTGAAGGGTGCCCACAAATGCAGTTGCATGGCGCGCTCGAAATCTTCGCGCTTCATGTGTTCGAGCGGGCCGACTTCTATGATGCCGGCATTGTTGATCAGAAGATCGACACCGCCGAAACGCTCCATTACCGCGCGCATCGCTTCTTCGATTTGCGCGCGGTCGAGCAGATCGCAGGGCAGAATGGAAACATCGCCGCCGGCCGCGACTAATTCATCGTGCGCGCGCTGCAGTTCTGTTTGATCGCGCGCGAGCAAAATCACGCGGCCGCCTTCCGCGCAAATCTGCCGGGCCAAAACCAAGCCGAGTCCGCGCGAGCCGCCGGTGATGAGACAAACTTTTTCGGCGAAAGAAAAATCCGAGCGACGCAGTCGCGGCAAGATCCAACTGGCGAGCGCAATGCCGCCGACGGCCAAAGCAAGGCTGCGTTTCGTGTTCGTTTTCATTCAATAATTAAACGCTCGATCCGGCCGGAATGGTTTCGGGCACTTGATCGCCCGGCGGCGGTTTTAAACAAAACGCCAGAAGTGTGCCGACACCGCAAAGCGCGGCCGCGACAAGAAACGGCGTCTCGCCATATCGCTGAATCGGTTTTCGCACATCGAGCATGAGGAGTGTGCCGCCGATGAGTGGACCGAGCAGGCGCGCGATGCTGCCGGCCGATTGGACGACACCGAGCGCACGACCTTGCCAAGTGCGATCGATCATTTGTGAAGCGAGGCCGTTCAGCGGTGGACTGGCGAGGCCGCTGCCTAACGAGAAGCCGACACAGGCGACGAGCAACAGCGGCAAGCTCGAACAAAAGGGAAATAATCCGAGCGAGAGCATGGTGAGAAATAAACCCGTTCGCGCGAGCACCGTCTCGCCAAACCAGACGACCAGTTTCCCGATTAAACCGCCCTGCACGATGACGGTGCAAATGCCGATGAAACCGAAAAGGTAGCCGTTCGTTTGCGCGTCGTAACCGAGTCGCTTTTCGGTGAAGAGCGCGAAGAGCGTGGTCATAACGGTGAAACCGATGACCAGAAAAAAATAGGTGGCGACGACGATGCCAAACATCCAGCCGCTGCCGTGACGGAAGACTTCGATGGAAGAAGCGCGCGCGTGCGGTTTGGCGCGGTCTTCTTTTGGCAAACTCTCGGGCAAAATAAAATAGAGCAGGATGACGTTCGTGAGCGAAAGCGCGGCGGCGAAAAAGAAGGGCGCGCTGTAGGAAATGCGGCTCATGATTCCGCCGATCATCGGCCCGAAAGTGAAACCGAGACCGAAGGCGGCGCCGATCATTCCCATCCAACGCGAACGCGTTTCCGGAGTGGTGACATCGGCGATATAAGCCTGCGGGATGGCGATGTTTCCGCCGGTGATGCCGGCGATGATGCGCGCGACGAAAAGAAGCAAGAGCGAACGCGCCATGCCCATGACGACAAAACCGACCGCGGTGCCGGCGAGGCTGAGCATCAAAACCGGACGTCGCCCAAATTTATCGGAGAGCCGGCCGAGCAACGGGGTGAAGATGATTTGCATGCCAGAATAGATTCCGGTGAGCCAGCCGATCGCGACGGGATCGGCGTGAAAGCGCTCGGCGTAGAGCGGGAGGATCGGAATGATGATGCCGAAGCCCACCATGTCGATGAAGACGGTGAGAAAGAGAACGAAAAGCGGTGAGCGTTTGCGCGGCATAAAACGCGAAAGTAGCACAGGCCTTGCCTGTCGTGCGCTGCGTGAATCTGCTAGCTGTGCTTGCGATTGAAGCGCGCTACTTCGCGCTCGGTTTCGCGCTCGGTCGCGCGTTTTTTTAAATCGGCGCGTTTGTCGTGCGCCACTTTTCCCTGCGCCACGCCGATCTCCGCCTTCAGTTTTCCCTTCTTCCAATAAATCTTCAGGACAACGAGCGTGCGCCCGGCGATGGCGGTTTCGCCGTAGAGTTTGTCGATTTCCTGCCGATGGAGAAGCAAACGGCGCGTGCGTTTAGCCGGCGGAATTTCGTGGCTGGCCCAACCGTAAGGTTGGATGTCAGCGTTGTAGAGAAACGCTTCGCCTTTCTCGATGCGGGCGAAGGCGTCGCTGATGTTTGCTTTGCCGGCGCGGATCGATTTGACCTCGCTCCCTTTCAGTTCGAGCCCCGCTTCGTAGCGATCGAGAATGTGAAAATCGCGGAGCGCTTTGCGATTAAGAATCGAATCCGCAGCCATCTCCGTGGCCTTCGTTGAGAGAACGGAACCTAGACGCCTTCGGCCGGATTCGATTCCGGCGTGAGCTCGAAGGTGAGTTTGCCGCCAATGATTTCGCGAAGCGCGATATCGGTCAGCGACGAACGCGGCGTGGCCTCGACGAGCGGTCGATGTCCTTGGCCCAACTGCCGCACGCGACGCGAGACGACGTTAATCAGGAGTTGCTGATTGGGGATGACTTGAGCGGCTTCCTGCAGGAGTTGAGAGGTCATATTGCGCAATGAACGGACGGCTCGGGTCGTCTCCGTCGGGAACTGAAGGATCGTCGGTGAATCGCCAGCAAGGACGGGTGGGATTATCTTGGAGGCGAGCATCGACGGAGAAACGGAATGGAGACCTTGTGGGGGCTGCCTCGCTCTGTCAACCGATTTGTTCCCGGCGCCTGATCGGCTCGGGAAACGATTGTCCTCCGCCGCGGACCGCGCGATAACTGGCATCCGTGAAAAGCGAACTCGATCAGCGAGAAACGAAGAGATCGGAGATTTCGATCGCGCCGAATTCTGCGGCTGGGACGTTTTACCGCGAGCTCGCCAGCGTGGTTGCTCTGGCGGCGCTGGCGTTTTTTTTCGTCGTCATTTCATGGAATGATTTGCAGGCGTTCGAATCGAATTTGTTGCCGCGAATCGCGACCGCTCTCTGCGTGATCGCGGCCACTTCCGCTCTGCTTTATTTTCTTTGCCGCAACGCGTGGGGAGAGCTGTCCGCCTTTGTCGCGGTCGCCGTTTTCCTTGCGGTCTTTGCCTTTTCGCCGTTTGCACCAACGACGAATCTGAACGGCGCGGTGCGTGCCGCGCACCACGCAACGCGCGGTTTGTTTGCCGCGTTGTTGCTGGCCCTCGTGCTCGTGCGCTGGGTGGCGAGGACGAATTGGTTCCTCGGTTTGTGCGCGGGTCTGATCGCCGGTCTAACGACTGCGCTCATTCCGGAATTCGCGCTCGTCGGAGCGGCCGCGATCCTCGCTGCCTTTTTCCTCCGCTGGCGCGCGGATGGCTGGCTTGGGTTCGGCGCGGTCGTCGTGATCGTTTTGGGAGTGGCTATTCCGCTGGCGGCGTTTTCGTTTTTCCCGCAGCACCACTTTCGCCTAACGAATCCTTTGATCATCTTCCCGCCTCTGGAAACAATTGCGGACGACTTCACCGCACAAGCGTTTGTCGTTTTCGTGGCCGCGGGCTTGATCGCGGCCGTTGCCGCGGGCGCCGCCCTCGCGCAACGCCTGCAAAATCTAATCGCGTTCGTGTCCTTTTCCGTCCTCGGTTCCGCTGCGCTGCTTTGGGTTTCTCTTCGCGTAATCCCGTGGCGCGAGGTCGATCGTTCGTTGCTCGGTCTCGTTTTGCTTTATCTCATCATCACGCTGGCGCGGATGTATTTCCGCGGCAGCCCGGAGGAACGGCGTCGGCAAAGCCCGCGATTGTTGCTCGCGGTCGCGGCCAGCGCACTGATCGTGGCCACGCCTCTTTATATGCGATTGCAGCCGTCCGGTTTTCAGGAAACGGCGCTCGCGGCTTGCGTGCTCTCGGCGATTTTATTTGGCGAATTATGGGCCTGGTTTCGCCTGCAGGAACGCGCGCGCATTTTCACTTCGGTGGCGAGCGCCGCCTTGCTTGTGCCCGGCGTGGTTATCCTTGCCCGCCATCTGGCCTAACGAGTGAGGAAATTATATTTAATGATCGCGGCGATCGCGTGAAAGCCGTCGCGCCAGGTAATCTTTTTCCCTTCATCGTAAGTTCGGCCGGCGTAGGAAATTCCCACTTCGTAAATGCGCGCACGCTTTTGCGCGAGGCGCGCGGTCAGCTCGGGTTCGAAGGCAAAACGATCTTCGCGCAAAACGATCTCCCGCAGCAGCGAAGTGCGGACCGCTTTGTAACCGGTTTCCAAATCGGTCAGGTTCAGATTCGTGCACATGTTCGAGAGCAAGGTGAGAAATTTATTGCCCATCATGTGCCAGAAATAAACGACGCGATGCGCCTGCCCACCCATGAAACGCGAGCCATAAACCGCATCCGCTTTGCCGGATAAAATCGGCTCGAGCAGCGCCGTGTAGTCCTGCGGATCGTATTCCAGATCCGCATCCTGTACGATCACCACCTCGCCGGTCACGACCGCGAAACCGGAACGCAAAGCCGCGCCCTTGCCGCGATTTCTTTCGTGAAAAATAATTCGATCCGCGCGCGTGGCCAGCTGCTCGCGCAACAAGTCGGCCGTTCCGTCGGTCGAACAATCATCCACGATGACCAGTTCCAAAGAAGCGATCGGCGCGGCCCGCACGGCTTCGACGATTTGTGCGATCGTCTGCCGTTCGTTGAAGCAAGGTATAACGACCGATACTTTCATGCTGTCGCGCGCGCACGCGGCAAGTTCCTTTCCGCGTGCGCGCCGCACTGTCGAGCGATTTTTACAAACGCCCGCGCCAAAGCGCTCTTGCCACGCGCGCCGAAATACGCGAAGTAACCCACGCCGCCGCTCCCGCGCGCGGCTGTCAGTTCGGGCTGTGGCTCAGCTTGGTAGAGCGCCTGTCTCGGGTGCAGGAGGTCCAGGGTTCAAATCCCTGCAGCCCGATTTTCCACGGACTTCCTTTTTCTTTTGAATCGGTGAACGTCTCGACCTGATCTCGTGAACGACACTGTTCTCACCACCATCGCTGTGACCGGTTTTGGCGTGGCCTTTTTTCACGCGGCCATCCCGACGCATTGGTTGCCCTTCGTGCTTGCTTCGCGCGCGCAACATTGGAACCACCCGAAAACTTTGGCGGTAACCGCGCTGGCCGGGACGGGCCATGTCCTCGTGACCGCGGTGCTTGGTCTGCTCATCGCGTGGTTCGGGATTGTTTTGAACGAACACATCGGCGCGTGGTTTCCCGTTATCGCCGGCTCGGTTTTGTTGCTCCTCGGTCTCTTCTATTTGTTCCGCCAACTCACCGGCAAAGGTCACGCGCATCATCATCTTTTTTGCGGTCATCAACACCAACACGCGGGCGAATTGGAACACGAACATCATCACGGTGCGCCGCCGATCGCCGCCCGCGCGGGCGCGCCGTCCGATCGCGTGGCCATCACCAGTTTGCTCGCGCTGCTGACTTTCTCGCCCTGCGAAGCGTTCCTGCCGATCTACGCTTCCGGTGTCCAATACGGCTGGAGCGGCTTCGCTTTACTGACCGCGATTTTGTCGCTCGGCACGGTCGCGGGCATGATTCTCTTTACCTGGCTGACGCTCTCCGGCGTGCGCAGAATCAAACTCACGCTCTTGGAAAAATATGAGAGCGGGTTGATCGGCGCGCTCCTTTGCGTGGTCGGTTTGTTGATTATTCTTTTCGAGAAATGAAAATGCGCCATGTCCGTTGAGCTGAAAGTTGGCGATCCCGCGCCGGATTTTCGCGCGCAAGCGATTGGCGGAAAATACGGAGCCGGCCAGGAAGTCGCCCTGGAAGATCTGCGTGGCCGCCGCGTCGTTCTTTATTTTTATCCGAAGGACGACACGCCCGGTTGCACCACGCAGGCCTGCGGCTTGCGCGATGCCTGGCCGGAGTTCGAGACGCGCGACGAAATTTTCGGGGTCAGCGTCGACTCGTTAGGCAGCCATCAGAAATTCATCACGAAACATCGCCTCCCCTTTCCTTTGCTCGCCGATGAAAGCCACGCGCTCGTCGAAGCCTACGGCGTCTGGGTTGAGAAAAGCATGTACGGAAAAAAATACATGGGCGCCGAGCGGAGCACTTTCGTGATCGATCGCGAGGGCCGCATCGCCGCCATTTTTCGGAAAGTGAAACCGGACGAGCACGTCGCTTTGTTGCAAAAAGCGCTTACGGAATAGTTCGTCGCTGGCGAAGAAGTCAGTTGCAGTGGCAGGGAAGCGATGCTTGCATGGCGGCTCCGCAAACGCGGAAATTGCCGACACACTTATGGGATCACTGAAGAAGCGCCGGAAGGCGAAAATCTCCAAGCACAAGCGCCGCAAGCGCATGAAGGAGAATCGCCACAAAAAGCGTTTGCGCTACAAGTCGTAAATCGCTTCCGCGTTTTCGGTTTTCCTGTCGTTTCCTCGTCTGGCACGGCGCGAGATTGCGCGGCCTCGCGCTCGAGGTAAACTCAGAGTCGTGACGTTTCGGGGGTCATCGCCGGGGATGCGCGCGCATATTTTTTTGTGCGTATCGCTTTGCCTCGCGCTGGCTCCCGCGCTGGCTGCCCGGCGGCCACTCCCGAGCGCTCGCACCTTGCCTGCGCCCGCTCGCGCCCTGCCGGTAAAATCTTCCAACTCCATCGACGATTCCACGCGCGCGACGCCCGCGCCTGATCTGCAACTGCAAACTTCCGGGCAACGAAAAGCCGATGCGCTCGCTAATTTTGTCGAAGGCGCGCGGCTCGAAGAAAGCGGCGAACTCGATGCCGCGCTCGCCGTTTATCAAAAAGTTCTCAACGTCGATCCCGGCGAAATCGAGCTCGCATCTCGCGTCGCATCATTGCTCACGCGCCAGGAAGAATTCCCGCGCGCGATCGATATTCTGAAGGACGCGATCAAAGCGAACCCGAAGGAAACAAGTCCTTATCTGCAGCTCGCGTTTATCTATTCGAAGTTCCTGCAAAAATCGGATCAGGCGCTCAAGTTCGCCAATGAAGCGATCGCGCTCGATCCGGAAAACATCGACGGATATCAGCGCATTTATGAAATCGAGCTGACGCGCGGCGATGCGAAAAAAGCATTGGTCGCACTCGATCGCGCGGCGAAATCAAACAGCCGCAATCCGGTTTTTTGGACGCAGCTCGGAAAACTTTACGCGGCGATTTTGTTGGAACCGGAAACCGAGCCGCGACCGGAAGATTTGCGGCGGGTGAATACGATTTTTCAGCGCGCGGCCGATTACGCGAAGGACGATGCGATCAGCTTGAAGGAAGTGGCCGATTACTTCGCCGCCTCGCAGCAAATTCACGAGGCGATTCCACTTTATTTGCGCGTGCTCGAGTTGCAGCCGGACGACATGAGTGTTCGCGAAAAACTGGCGACCGGTTTTCTCGTCACCAATCAGCGCGCGAAAGCGATCGAGCTGCTGCAACAAATCATCAAGGACACGCCGGAGAAATATCAGCCTTACGATTTACTGGCGCAGTTGCTCGATGACGAAGGCCGCAACCTGCAGCGCGCGAATCAAATCGAACCAGCCAAGGCGCAATTCGCCAAAGCGGCCGCCAATTACGAGCAAAGCATTTTGATCAATCCGACCCGCGGCCAGACTTATTTGCGCCTCGCGGAATTGCTTCTCGGTCCGCTGCGCGAAAATGAGCGCGCGGAAAAAATGCTGACCGACGCGCGACTGCGTTTTCCGCAGGCGCCGCAATTTTCTTATCTGCTCGCTGTGGCGCAGCGCGAAACAAAACACGCGCAGCAATCGGTAATCACTTTCGAAGAAGCGCTCCAGGAAGCGGAGAGCAATGCGCCCGATTTGATCACGGCGCGTTTTCTTTTCGATTACGGAGCGGCGGCCGATCAAGCCGGCCTTTACGACAAAGCGGCCGAGCTTTTTCGGCATGCCATCGCGCTCGATCCCGCGCACTCCGCCGATGCCTGCAATTACCTGGGCTACATGTGGGTCGAGCACAACCTGCACCTCGATGAAGCGGAGGAGATGATCAAAAAAGCGCTCGAGCTCGATCCCGATAACGGCGCTTATCTCGATAGCCTGGGCTGGCTCAATTTTCGCAAAGGAAAATTCGACGAAGCGTTGCGCGATCTCATGCGCGCCGCGCAAATCATTACTCGTGACGACCCGACCGTCTTCGAGCACATCGGCGACACGCTTGCGAAATTAAATCGCATCCCGCAGGCGCTCGATTACTGGCAGAAAGCCATCGCGCTCGCGCCGGAAAATAAAACGCTCGCCGAGAAAATCGAAAACACCCGCACGAAGATGAGCAAGGGTGAGCTCCCGAAAGCGCCGATAAAGTAATTCGCGCGCGCCGACGTTTGCGGGCATCATTGCCTAACGAATGGCGGCTTCCCACAAAAGATATCCGACCGCCTGGCAGCGCCAGACGATGTGGGCCGCGCTTTCCGCCATCTTCATTGTCCTGCTCGTCGGTATCGTCGGCTCGGTTATCTGGCTGGCCGGGCAATTGATCGGATTCCTTCAGCCCATCCTCATCCCGATCGCGATCGCGGCCATCCTCGCTTACTTGCTCGATCCGCTGATCACGCATCTGAGCGAGCGGCGCTTCACCCGGACCAAAGCGATCGCGTTGATTTTCGCGATTGCCTTTCTCGCGATCACCGCGCTTTTCACCTGGCTCGTTCCTTTGATTTCCGTGCAAAGCGCAAATTTCGCGCGCGACCTGCCGGCTTATACGAACAAAGCGCGCGACCACGTGGTCGATTTAATTTATCGCTACAATCAGAGCTTCGGTTTGCTCGGAACGGGCAAGGGAAAATCCTCATCGGCGGCGACCAGCTTCGTGAATTGGCTCCTTCCTTCGCCCGGTTCCTCTACTGCAGAATCGCGCGCGTCCGAATCTCCCGCGCCCGAAATCGAACCGGCCGCGCCGCCGAGTTTGCCGCTGCCGCTCGCCACTGCCGGCGCATCGCCCGGCGCGCAATCTTCTCCGCCGCTCGATGAACTTGTCCCACCGCCCTCCAAGATCAGCTCCGCTGAACGCCAGCACATTCAGGAATGGGTCGAGCGTTCGTTGCCAAATTTACAACGGCAACTTCCCACTCTGGCCGACAAGTTTTGGAATTTGCTCAAGACCAGCATCGGCGGATTTCTCGGCATCACCGGATTTCTTCTTAGCCTGATCATGGTGCCGATTTATCTATTCTTCCTGCTCAAGGAACGACCCGCGATCGAGCGCCGTTGGAAAGAATATTTACCGATCCGAAACTCGCCGCTGAAAGACGAAGTCGCGACCGTGCTCACGCAAATTAACAGTTACGTCATCGCCTACTTCCGCGGACAACTTCTCGTTTGTTTGATCGATGGCACGCTCATCGGCGTCGCGCTTTTGATTCTCGGTTTGAACTTCGCGCCGCTCATCGGTCTGCTCGTCGTCATCCTGACCATGATTCCTTATCTGGGCATCGTCGTCTGTTGGGTCCCGGCGGTTTTGATCGCCACCGCGCAATGGGGCGACTGGACGCATCCGCTCATCGTCACCGCGCTCTTCTTCGGCATCCAAAATCTCGAGGCCATCTTCGTCGCGCCGCGCATCGTCGGGAACTCCGTCGGCCTTCATCCGATGACTGTGATCATTTCCATTTTTGTTTGGGGTTTGCTCATCGGCGGATTGCTCGGGCCGATCATGGCCGTGCCGTTAACCGCGACCGTGAAGGTCTTGCTCGCGCGTTATGTTTGGGGCCGTCGTTTGCGCGAGCGGGTAGAGGAGCAACTCGAAGACGCGGAAGATTCGCCAGCCCCGCAGGAAAAAGAAGCGGTCGCCTGAACGCGCGTGCGCTTCGCTCGCGTTTGCAAATTCCTTCCGCTGCAAGGATAGGAAAGCCGTTCATGGCAAGACAGGTCAGACGTGTTCGGCGGAAACGCCGTCGAGATCGACCAATTTCCTTCGGCAAAAGCCGCCTCATCATCTACGGGCTGGCGGCCATCGTCGCCTTCGCGCTCGGTTTTCTTTGCCTCACTTACGCGCCGCGCGCCTACAACAGTTGGCGCGAAGCCAGTCTCTTCAAACGCGGCTCCGCCAGTCTGGTCCGTGAAGATTTCGCCGGCGCGACGCAGGCCGCGCAACGCATGTTGCGCATCCGTCCGCGCTCGCTCGGTGCCTTTCAAATCATGGCCGACGCCACCGAAAAACAAAACCGTCCCGAGACCGTGGCCTGGCGTGCGCAGATCGCGCGACTTCTCCCGCACGAGCTCGATGCGCAACTCAATCTCGCCTCCGCGGCTTTGCGTTTTGGACAACTCGATGTCGCGCGGCGCGCGCTCGACAACGTCCCGGAAAACGATCGCGACAAAGCCGCCTATCACGTCGTCGCCGGCTGGCTCGCGCGCGCTCAAGGCAACGACGGAGCCGTCGAAGAACATTTCGCCGCCGCCGTAAAACAGGAACCGGCGAACGATCTTTACCAATTCAACCTGGCCGTCCTGCAAATCCGTTCGCCCGAACCTGAAAAAAATTCACCGGCTCGCGAAACGCTGGAACGCTTGAGCAAAATCGTTGGCTTCCGCACCGGCGCGTTACGCGCGCTTTTGACCGATGCCGTGCAGCGCGACGATCTCGATCGGGCCGATCGACTTGCGCAGGATTTGCAAATGAGTCAGCAGGTGACCTTTGCTGATTTTCTGCTTTGTCTCGATTTCTATCGCAAGCTCGACGAGAAAAAATTCGGCGCCGTTCTCGACAAAGTGAAACCGGTCGCGGCGCGCGATCCTGCGGACGTGGCGTCGCTCATGGATTGGATGAATCGGAACGGCTTCGCTGCCGAAACACTGAAATGGACCGACAAGTTGCCTTCCGAAGTGACCTCGACTCCGCCACCCGCGATCCCTATCGCTGAAGCGTTCGCCGACGAAAAAAACTGGTCGCGCTTGAAACGCTGGACGCGCAGCGGCGCGTGGGGCGATTTCGAATTTCTCCGTTTCGCTTATCAGGCCTATGCCGCGCGGCAGGGACGACAAGCCGCGGCCGATGCGGAATTCGATGCGCTTTGGGAATCGGCGGAGCACGCGGCTGGCGAACATCCCGAGCGCGAAGCGACGCTCGCACGCCTCGCCACGCGATGGAACCTAACGACCGAGGCCAGTGTCTTGTGGAAACGCGTCGCCCAGAATGCGCCGATGCGGCGCGAAGCGCTCGATGCCATTTACCACATCGCGCGCACGGCCAACGATCTGCCGGGCTTGCTCGAAACCGCCAAGCAATTGCACGAAAGTTCGCCGCGCGAAGGTCAGCTCACGGCCAATTATGCGCGGCTCGCCCTTCTTCTCGCGCCGAGCACGGAGGACGCGCAACGCCTGGCCAAGGAAGCTTATGACGCGTCGCCTAACGACACTAACTGCGCGGTCACCTACGCCTTCGCCCTCTACAATGCCGGCCGCACCGCCAACGGCGTGGAGGTGCTGCGGAAGTTGCCCGCCGAGCAGTTGCAGGATCCGCATGCCGCGGTTTATGCGGCGGTCTTGTTGCTCGATGAAAATCAAAAAGACGCCGCGCAGGAATTTGTCGAGGCCGCGCAGAAAGGCCCGCTCTTCGTGGAAGAGAAAAAACTTTTGAATGAAGCGATGGCCAAAGCCGCAGCCGTGACGCCGACACCAACGCCAACGGAACCACCGCCCCCGGCATAATCACCGACTCCGGGGAGCGCACGCTTCCTAGCGTGCTGGTTTCGGCATTCTGCCGAAACGAACTTCCCTTGTGCTCAGCACTTTCCTGAAATGAACGTGCCGAAGAAAAAGTTCGCCGCCGCAGAATGCGGCAGCCAGCACGCTGGAAGCATGCGCTCCCCGGAACTCGCCTAACCCCGCGCGAGAGCTTGTTCCACCAATCGCGCGGCCAACGGTTCGGTTGCCCTGTCGAGCGCTACGCTCGCATTCTTCAACCGCTGCGATTCCCTCGATTCGAGCGCAGCCCGAACGTCGGCTGCCAAAGCTTCGATCCCCGCCTTCTCATCGCGCGGAATCTCATCGCCGAGAATGCGAAACGCGTTTCCCACCGCGCCGAGCATCTCTTCTGCTTTCAACTTTGCCTCCGTCCAAACTCGCTCCGACATGTCTTCGAAAGCGTGATCGAGCGAATCGGCGATCATCGCTTCGACCGCTTCGTCCGAAACGTCGACCGCGCTGTTCATTTCCACGATTTTCTCGCGCTGCGTTTTCGTGTCGCGCGCCAGCACATGGAGAATGCCGTTGGCGTCGATTTCAAATTGCACACCGACGCGCGCGATCCCTTTGGGCGCGGCTTCGAATTCCAATTCGAATTCGCCTAACCACCAATTATCCCGCGCCATTTCGCGCTCGCCTTGCAGCACTTTGATGCGCATCAGCCGCTGCTGGTTGACCGCGGTGGTAAACATCTCGCCGGCCTTGATCGGGATGGTCGAGTTCCGTGGAATGATCACATTCATCAAGCCGCCAAAAGTCTCGATCCCCAGGGAGAGCGGGGTGACATCGAGCAAAATAACATCGCGCACCGCGCCGGAAAGAATGCCGGCCTGAATGGTCGCTCCGAGCGCGACTGCTTCATCTGGATTTTGCGAAACGTTCGGCGCGCGGCCGAAGATTTCTTCCACCAACTGGCGCACCAGCGGCATCCGCGTCACGCCGCCGACCAGGATCACTTCATCGAGATCCGTCGCGGACAATTTCGCATCGGCCAGCGCCCGCAGGCAATGCGCGCGCGTCCCTTCGATAATCGGCCGCGCGCGTTCTTCCAGCTCACCTCTCGTTAGGCGATAGACGTAGTTGCTTTCTTCCACGAACGGCAATTCAATTTCCGCCGATTCTGTTGCCGAAAGCCGATGCTTCGCTTCCACGGCCAGCTCGCGCTTCTGCCAGTTGGCGACGGGCAATTCGCAATCGTTCATCAGCGCCGCGTCGATATCGTCGCCGCCGAGATGCGTGTTTCCGTTCGTCGCCAGCACTTCGAAGACGCCGTTGTTCAACTCCAAAATCGAAACATCGAAAGTTCCGCCACCGAAATCGTAGACCGCAATTTTCGCGCGGCTCTTCAGTTTATCGAGGCCGTAAGCAAGCGCGGCCGCGGTCGGTTCGTTGACGATTCTTTCGACGGTGAATCCGGCGCGTTCGCCTGCGCGCTTGGTCGCGTTGCGTTGCGCATCGTTAAAATATGCGGGCACGGTGATGACCGCGCGCGAAACCTCCCGGCCGAGCGCCGCTTCCGCGTCTGCTTTTAGTTTGCCAAGGACGAAAGCGGAAACTTCTTCCGGCGAATAAACACGCCCGCCCGCCCGCACTTGCAACGGTTTTCCGGAAGGGCGGACTAACGAGTAATCGACCGCCGCATCGTCGCCGCGCAAATCCTCCGCGCGCAATCCGATAAAGCGTTTGATCGATGAGACCGTGTTCGCGGAATCGAGCGCGCGCATACGCGCGGCGGGCCGCCCAACGAGTGGTTCCCTTTCCGTCGAAAAATAGACCACCGAGGGCGTAAGCCGTTGCCCGTCGGTATCCGCCAGAAGGAGCGGGAAGCCGGCTTCCATGATTCCGATCAAGGAATTGGTCGTGCCGAGATCGATGCCCACGATGTCGCTCATGTTTCAATGTCGGCGTTCGTCAGGCTGCGCTCAAGCAGGACGCAATCTTCGATCGACCGCCTAACGAATGGTTAGCGGGATGAAACTGCAATCGTCGGCGGGCGAGAAATCGATCGTTGCATCCGCATTCGCATTTGCGAACTTGGCCTTCCGTCAGGGGCTATGGACTGCGGACTTACGAATCCCGCCAGGGCAGGAATGCAGCAACGGTAGTTTGATCCACTTTGCCGTAGTTCTCTGGCGGACTTTCTTTTCAAGCGCATCGAATGAGCGCGGCACGATGAAATTGCTCAAGGTGAAAACGGTGCGCTTCAGCGAGGTGGTGGCGAAAGCCGGCGCGCCTGAAGTGTATACGCTCTGGCAGAAACCGAGCGCCGATCGCCGTTTGCAAAGTTTGAAGAAAAATCATCGCCTCATGACCATTCAGGAAAATGAAAGCGGAACCGATTTTGGCTTGGCCGATTTCTGCGAACGAAAAGGCGCGCGTTATCTCTCTTTCCCAAAATCGCTCAAGCGTTTCGCCGAGCAGCGCATCATCGGGATCAACTGGGAGCTGGTGCAAAGATGAGCGATTCGCCTGGTCTAACGAGTGATGAGCGCCGTCGTTATGCGCGTCATTTGAGCATGCCGGAGGTGACGGCGGCGGGTCAGGAACGCCTGAAGGCATCGCGTATTTTATGCATCGGCGCCGGTGGTCTCGGCTCGCCCGCCGCGATGTATCTCGCGGCCGCCGGCGTCGGAACGCTCGGCCTGGTCGATGCCGATAAGGTGGAGCTTTCGAATCTGCAACGGCAGCTGCTTTACGGCGTGAAAGATCTCGGGCGCGCAAAAGTGGAAGCGGCGCGCGACCGAATAGGGGAGATCAATCCGCACGTGAAGGTGGTGCCTTACGAAGTGCAATTTACGAGCGCGAACGCCGTCGAGATTGTCGAATCTTACGACGTGGTGATCGATGGCTCGGATAATTTTCCGACGCGATATCTTTCGAATGACGTCTGCGTCTTCGCGCGCAAACCAAATATCTACGGTTCGGTTTTTCGCTTCGACGGCCAGGCGACGGTCTTCGCGCCGCACTTGGGCGGCCCGTGTTATCGCTGTCTTTTTCCCGAGCCGCCGCCGGCTGGTTCGGTCCCGAATTGCGCGGAAGCCGGCGTTCTCGGAGTGCTTCCGGGAATCATCGGAACGATGCAGGCGATTGAAGCGATCAAGTTCATCGTCGGACTCGGCGAATCGCTCATTGGACGGCTGCTGCACTTCGATGCTGTGAAGATGAAGTTTCGCGAATTCAAACTGCGCCGCGATCCGCAGTGTCCGGTGTGTGGCGAAAATCCGAGCATCACCGCGCCGATTGATTACGAGCAATTCTGCGGCGTGAATGCGCGCGATTCAGTGCCGGAAATTTCCGTGCGGCAATTGCAGGCGAAACTCGAGGCGCATGAATCGTTCGTTCTTCTGGACGTGCGCGAACCCTATGAATTTGAAATCGCGCGAATCGACGGAGCGAAGCTGATTCCGCTGGGCGAATTGTCCGCGCGTCAGAATGAAATCGATCGCGAAGCGGAGATCGTGATTCATTGCCACAGCGGCGTGCGAAGCGCGCGCGCGGTGCAGGTTTTGCAGGAGGCGGGATTTTCCCGCGTCTTCAATCTGGCCGGCGGCATCGACGCCTGGTCGGAGGAAATCGACCCGAACGTGCCGCGATATTAAAACGCGCTATTCCGCGGCGGCGATGGCTTTGCCTAACGAGTTGTTCGGCGGCACGCCGCGCCAGTGTTGCACCAGTTTGCCTTTGCCGTTGAAAACAAAAACCGCGACTTCGGAATTGGCCGGCGTCAGCCCAAGTTTTTCGACGGCTTTGCCATCGAAGTCGGCGATCACATAAAGATCGTGCCGCGGATCGCGCGCAATGTGTTTCGCGGCGAATTGTGGCCGTAAAGTTTTCGCCTCGGTGTCGAGCCGGCCGCGAATGACGGCGCGAGTTACGCCCTGCAAAAAGCCTGGCAATTTTCCCTGGAAATTAACCAGGGTGATGTAACGAAATTTTGGAACGCCAACATAACGATCCGGTACTTGATCGGCCACGGCGTGCGCGTCGGGTTCGTTATCGCGAGTGATGACGGTGATGATGGTGACGTGACCGTCCGCCGTGGAAATCTGATGGCCATCAACATCTTCAAAGGTGAGCGCGGCCGCGCTGCCGGTTTTTAACTCAGCGGCCAGGGCGCTGGGCAGGAGCGCGCAGAGGAATGCTACGGAAAACAATTGGAGGCTCTTCGCGATCATGTGTAAGGACGTTGGCAACGATGAAGGTCTCTGACAAGTGCGTCGGCAAATTAGCAACGCTGCTCGCGCTTTTGGCTTGCGCGATTGTGGGACTGTCCGGTTGCAATCGACTGGCGACGCCGCCGGCTAAACAAGTTCTGAAGGATGCGGATGCGAAGGTGCGCGACGGCGATTTGTTGCAGGCGATCGATCTCTATGAAAGCGCGCTCGATGGCAGCCCGCGCTCCGCGGATGTCCATTATCGGCTGGCCGTGCTTTACGACGACAAGATGAGCGACCCGCTGAATGCGATGCATCACTTCAAGCGTTACTTGACGCTCTCGCCCAACGGCCCGCATGCGGCGGAAGTGAAAAATTTCATGAAACGCGATGAGCTCGCGCTGGTTACGACTTTATCCGGCGACTCGGTTGTTTCGCGCGGGGAAGCGGCGCGTTTGAAAAATGAAAATCTCGACTTGCGCAAACAAATTGAAGATCGCCGCATGGAAGCGCGGACCGCGGCCCTAACGAAAGATAAACATGCGACCGCGACGGCGGAGAAAAGCACGGCGACAGGCAAAGCGACGAAAAAAGCGGCGAAGTCGTATGTGGTGCAACCCGGTGATACTTTGAATTCGATCTCGCGAAAATTTTACAAAACGTCGTCCGGTTGGAAAAAAATTCGCGATGCCGATGGCAAACGCATTACTCATCCGGGCAAGCTGAAGCCGGGTGAAACGGTAACGATTCCCTAAAATTCATGCGCACAAAAGATCGCCGCGCTTCGTTCGCTTGATGCAGGCAAACATGATTTCGTATTCCCTATGACTCCGATCCGACGTATCGCGCCTGACCTCGGCTGGCTGCCGGTCAGCTTTGTGAATGTTTATTTTCTCGGGCAACCGGACGGCCCCTGGCTTCTGGTCGATAGCGGAATTCCGGGGCGCGCGAGCCAGATTCGCGCGGCGGCGGAAGCGCGTTTCGGCGCGGATAAACCGCCGGGAGCGATCGTGCTCACGCATGGCCATTTCGATCACGCCGGCTCGGCCTGGCAACTCGCGGAAGAGTGGGACGTGCCGATTTACGCGCATCCGCTCGAGCTGCCATATCTCACGGGCAAATCTTCTTACCCGCCGCCGGATCCGACGATCGGCGGGGCGATCGCCTTTCTTTCGCGCTTCATGCCGTCGCGTCCCTACGATTTTGGCTCCCGCGTGCGCGCGCTTTTGCCTAACGAGTTACCCGGCGCGCCGGAATGGCAGTGGCTCGAGACGCCCGGACATTCGCCCGGTCACATCTCGCTCTTTCGAGCGAAGGATCACGCGCTGGTCGCGGGCGACGCGTTTGCCACGATGGACATGGATTCGTGGACGGGATTAATCAGCGGCCAAAAAGTGTTGGCACGCGGCGGCGCTCCGTTCAATTGCGACTGGCCAGCGACGCGCTCTTCCGTGCAAAAGCTGGCGGAACTGCAGCCAACGCTGGCGGCTTGCGGACACGGCATACCGATGTCGGGCGAAGACTTTCCCGCGCGCATGCAACGTTTTGTGAAACGATTCCGCGCGCCGCGTCACGGCCGTTACGTTCCGGAGCCGGCGGAGACGGATGAAAACGGCGTGGTCGATTTGCCGCCCGCGCCCTTTGATCCGGTGCCGTTCGCGACCGCCGCTTCGCTGCTCCTTGCGGGAGTCGCGCTCGGCGCGGGTTATCTCGACGACAAACGTCGCGGGTAAATTTTGCCTAACGAGTGATCCTAATGGCCGGGCGCACCCGCTGGTCGCGGTGCTGGATCATCGAAAGCGGGCGCACTGCTGAGGGGTCTGGGCGATTGCGCTCCATTGCCTCCGAAGGTTCCATTATTCGGGCTCGTTCCGCCGAAGCCGGAGTAGTTTGGATTATTCGTGTAGATATTCGCCGGGCCGCCAGATCCCTGGATGGTCACGACCACGCTCGGCTGAATGGTGATGGTGCCGGCCGCGAGATCGATTGTCCTGCTACTCAAGGTGGTGTTAGCCACGAAGTTGAGCTGCCCGTTGCTGTCGGTCGCGTAAAGGCGGAGCAGCGTGTCGGCGTTGATATTGGTGTTGCCTATAATCAGTTGTCCATTCGCGCCGAATGCGCCGGCTTTAATCACGTCCGCGGAAAGCATGTTTGGTACGGCCGTGATACCGCCATGAGTCTGGGAGAAACCGCTGCCGTTCGTGCCGGAAATGGTCACGTGACCGTCGGAACCCTGATTGCGGATATCGATCGTTCCGCCATCGGCTTGGACTCTTCCGTTGACGTTAACGTCGCTATTCGCGCCGGTGGCCAGAATAGTAATTTTTCCGCCGGGGCGAGGCGTCGGCGCGGCGGCGAGAAGAGAGAGGAGCTGGCTACTGTTAGTGATATTGATCGCGACGGCACGCGAACCGGCAGCGGCGGACTTCCCACTCTGGAGCGTGATATTTCCGCCGACGGCGCTGCGGCGGCGCGGAGGCTGTGGGGTGGGGGATGGCGATTGAGTAACCATCGGATCGTTCGATGAAACCTGGATGGTCGAATTCACCGAGACCGCACCGTCGGTAGAGATTAACGAGACTGTCCCGCCAGCGCCGCCAATGGTGCCATTCGCGTCAGTCAAACCGGACGAGGCAGTAATCGGGGTGTTCACCGTGATGTCGTTTGTCGCGTTAACAGTTAGCGTCCCGCCATCACCGGGGACGGTAGGCGTGTTACCGGTGGAGAATCCATTCACATCCGCGCCGTTGAAATTCGTAGAGCCTATCCCAGTGCTGGCGTCGAAGCTCAGAGAGTTAGCGTTAATGGTCAGCAATCCGCCGGAGGTATAGTTAAGGATTCCATTGAATTGGTTACCGCTGAAATCGATGCCGTTCGGCGAAACAATCGAATCCACCGTGTAAGTGTGCGGAGCCGCCGCTCCTTGTTCCGGGAATTGAGGCGCGGTGGAAAAGATGTCGGGATAGATTCCGCCAGAGACCGACAAGACACCGGTCGGGGCGGTAATGTACTGCACGCGAGTCGAGCCGGCAGTGATGTCCCCGCCGGCACTAACCGAGCTGACAGAAATGTATTGTCCGACGTTAATCGTCAAACCCGCTTCCAGCGAGCTCGCGATGACACCACCACCAACGTTGATATCTGCACCGGCGAAGATGTTCCCTTCGAAAAGATCGCCCGTGGTCGTGAGGTTGCCCGCGGCATTGACATTCCCTCGGACATAACTGTCGGTAAACTTAATGGAGTTCGCGGTGATATCGCCATCGGAAGTTAGGTTCAGTCCGGCGCCGGAGTAGTTAATGTCGACGAACTGCGCGTTAATTCCGCCGCTGCCAGCTGCGAACGTGCTGTCGGCGGAGAGCGGGAGTGTGAGCGTAGCGGGGGCGTTGGAGGTTCCACCGGTAAAATTAATCGCATTCCCAGCCGTCGCACTCAGCCCGAGAGAATATGCGAAGGTCGTCGTCGCAGCATTGATTGTAATGTCATTCGTAACATTCCAGGTGCCGCCAAAGATATTGATCGCAGTGCTATTGTTAGGTCCGATCGTGAGGTCGCCGCTGCCTTCGATATTAAGTGTAGCTCCTTGCACGGTGCTGCCATCGAGCGTGATCGATGGAGTCATCCCAGCGGGATCGTCCTGGTCTATAGTTATGGTCCCAAAGTCAGCGCGCACGAGACCATTTACCACGACATCCGCTCCCAGGGTGGATAGCGTGATCGATCCCGGTGTGCCATTAGCATTGAGGGCATTAAGACTTAGGTAAGAAAGCAGCGCGCCGTTGGTTCCTATGGTAATACCGGTGCCAGTAGTGAGGTTACTTTGCAGGTCAATAGTTCCGCCGTTGGCGCTTTCTCTCCCCATCGAACTATTGGGTCGATGCGCCGAATCTTCCGAGGAGACCTCAATCGAGCCGTTAACTGTTATGAAAGACGAAGTGGTAATATTAACTGTCCCGCCGATCCCCCCAAACTCAGTTGTATCATCAGAGACCATCCCGGTTGATGCAAAAATTCCCGGACCATTCGAACCGTCGTTAACCACCACGTCGCCGACTGACAGAACATTAATCGTGCCACCATTGCCGCCTCCGAACGGTCCGCCGGCCCTGTAGGCTCCGCCGTTGGCGAGAATCGAATCCAGATTCGCTCCGGCGCCAATCGTTAGGCCGCCAGCTGTGGTAGTTAGGGTGATGTTTCCGCCATTGCCTGGATTGGAGTCTGAAAAATCAGGATTGGCGTCTCCGCCGTTCGAGGAAACAACCGGGAAGATAGGTCCGGTGCTAGTGATAGCGCCAACGGTTATCGTTAGGTCGTTGAAAGTAGCACCGTCGTTATTGCTATAGGATCCGTTGTTCGGGCTAATGCCGGGCGAGTTAATTAAAGAGAGCGTGCCGCCGGCTGTGATCGAATTAGCCAAAATGCCGAAGAGAAAGCTTCCGTTGGTATTATCGATCGTGATATCGGTCCCGGCCATCAAAGCGCCGGTGATGATGGCAGGCGCGGAAACAGATCCTTGAGCCACTACGCTCCATCCGTCGCCCGGCGTGAAAATGCCGCCGGTGACCGAGATGTCGCCACCGGCGCTGATGCCCCCCGAAGTGTTATTCTCTACCTCGATATTAACGGCGCCGCCGACGGTGATATTAGCAAGAGCGTCGAGCTCTCCGGTGTCGACGTCAGAAGCAGCAGAGATGTTTCCGTTACTACTGATGATGCTACTGATCGCGAACGGTCCGCCGGAGATCCGCGCACTGTAGATATCGATGTCGCCATCGGAAAGTAGGGACAGGTTGTTTCCGTAGAAGGCAATCGTCGAAGCGCTAATACCGCCCGAGCCAGCCTGAAAATAAACTCCGGATGAGCTGGAAAAATCGAAAGTAGTCGGGGAATTTGCGCCGCTAATATTAATGGTAGTGCCCTGAGCATTCAAGGTGTCCCAGGGGAAAACAGTGTTATCGACGACAACCATGTTGAGGGTGTTTGCTGCGTTCAATCCGACAGAGCCTGAACCGCCTGAAAACCTGTTTAGGTCGAAGTTAATATCGCCTAGAGACTGAATGAAGATATTTCCCGCGTTTATATTGCCCGTGCCAGTGAGATAGTTAGTGCCCGCGCTCACATTGAAGTTACCGATCATCGTTTCGTCCGCATTAACCTGGACGCTTCCTTCCGCGTCCAGATTCAAAGTGGGAACGCCGGTAACAACCGCGCCCATAGTTAAGTCGCCATTCGTGCCGCGGGCATAGATCAGGAGGTGATTTATGTTGTCGAAGGAGATATTCGGCCCGAGGTTAATCGCGCCGTCCTGCGTAGCCAGGAAGACGAAATCCAATCCGCTAAAGCTAAAGGATCCGCCAGCCCCGCCGGAGGTAATTCCGTCAACCCCGATCAAGCCCAGCCGAGTTACTCCGCCGGTCGTTGAGATGGAAGGCGGTCCGTCCAACTCGAGGCTTTGGAACTTAAAGACAGCCACGTTACTAAAGGAGTTTGGGTCGTAGGAGATGCCCGCGTAGACGTCGAAAGTAGATTCCGAACCAAAGGCCCAGATGGCAAACGAACCATCCTGGGACGAATCACGATAGATGGTGCCGAAGTCGGTCTGACCGTTGGTCGTGATTGTCGGATCAGTCGAAATCGCCGTGCCCGTAGTGATGACATAAGGCACCGGGGAAGCAATAGTAGTCGGCGGGCCATACTTGGAGCCTGGCGATGGCGAAGGGGAGGGCGTAGGCGTCGGGGTAGGAGTTGGTGTCGGGGTCGGGGTGGGAGTTGGTGTTGGAGTGGGAGTTGGTGTTGGGGTGGGAGTCGGTGTTGGGGTGGGA
>CAXSCV010000024.1:38015-40336 GCA_964235895.1 uncultured Chthoniobacterales bacterium | reverse complement strand
TCGACCACACAAGCCAATCCGCCTAACGAGAAGTGCGACTCGTTAGGCAAACCCGCCCCGGCCGTGGCATCGGTCACCAAACAAATGCCGCTCGCGCCTTTCGCTCGATACAACATCCGCATCAGCGTAGTCGAAACATGCCGGCCATCGGCGATCAGCTCGCAGAGGATTCCCGGCTCGCTCAGCGCAAACTCGAGCAAGCCCGCGACGCGTTCGCCCTCGCGTTGTCGCATCGACGACATGCAATTAAAAGTGTGCGTGACGTGCTCCATTCCGCGCGCAAAAGCGGCGGCCGCTTCTTCATCCGAGGCATCGCTGTGACCGCCGCTGACCGCGATGCCTTGAATGCGAAGTTTTTCGATCGCGGCCAGTGCGCCCGGCAACTCCGGCGCGAGCGTGACGCGTTTCAAAACATCGCCAAACTCGAGCAACGAATCGATCGACGACGAATCAGGATCGCGGATGAATTCCTTGCGTTGCGCACCCGCCCGCTCGCGTGAAATGAACGGTCCTTCCACATGCACACCGGCGATCTGTTTTATTTCCGGCATTGCGGTACGCGCGGCGAATAAAGTTGAAATGATTTGCGAAAGCGGCGCGGTCGCAGTGGTCAACAAAAGCGAAGTCGTGCCGCCGCTCGCGTGATACGCGCAAATCTCACGAAACGTTTCCGGCGTCGCTTCCATGGCATCGCGGCTCACCGCGCCGTGCACGTGCAGATCGATAAAACCGGGCGCGAGAAAATTTCCGGCGAGATCGAGAACATCCCCATCGCGCCGCGCGCTCGCCGGACAAATGTCGCGAATTATTCCGCCGCTTTCGACGACCTCCATTCGGTCGTGAACGCCATCTGGCAAAATCAAACGCGCATTAGTAAAAATCATCGCCTAACGAGTAATCGGTCCACCCTCCCACACCTGTCATCCTGAGTCGCGCAGACGACGAAGGACCTCGCACAGGCCCGTCGGTCCCCAACCCAACAAAACGTCGTCATTCACTCTGTGCCAGATCCCTCGGCGTATTCCCCGCCTCGGAACGAAAGCTCGCGATTACCCTAATTCATTCGCAACAAACCCGTCGCGCGCGTCCGCGTTTCCTCCGAAAAACCGAGCGCCTTCTTGAACGCCCAATCGCGCTCGAGCGGGTTCGCGATCTTTTGCGCCGCGCGAAAATCCTGCCAGCCGATCGCGCCTTCAAGCCAAAGTCGATGCCCGAGAACCGGCACCGGAAAATCGCTCCCATGCAAAATGCGCGGGGCAATTTCCGGCCGCAAACAATCGCGCAAATGCGCGCAGCGATTCAGCGAAACCAGCGCGCTGATGTCGCCATAAAGATTTGGAAACTCCGCCAGCATCGCCACCCAATCATCGAAATAATCGCGATCAAACGGTCCGCTCTTTGTCGCGCAATGCGCCGCGATCACGGTCACGCCGCATTCCAGCGGCGACCGCAAAAGTTTCGGATCGGCATAGGCGGAATTAATCACCGGCACGGTGTGTTCGCCGCCGGTGTGCGCGAGCAAGGGCAATCGCGCCTCCGCCATTCGCTCCCAAAACCGGCGATAGCGCGGATCGGACGGATCGATGTTTTGGCAATTCGGGAGGCACTTCATCAAAACCGCGCCGCCTTCCAGAGAGCGCTCGAGCTCCTCGAGCGCGTCCGCGCGCGCCGGATGAATGGAAACGCCGGCGAGAAATTGCGGGTGCGCTCGCGCGAGATCGAGCACGAGGTCGTTGGGCACGAACATCGATCCGAGATCGTCACGCGGCGTTCCATCGGCGTCGTGCACGCGTTCGTGCGCCAGCAGGACGACGGCGTCGAGAGACGAAGTTCGCACCAGCTCGAGCAGATGTTGCGCGTAAACATTTTCGAGATCGCCCTCGATGATCTCGCGCGGGAAGCCGAGTTGTTTAACCATGAAACCGGCCAGCCAGCGATGCCAGCCGCTCAAGCGCAGCCAACCGCCGGACCCGCTCGAGCCGTTCGCCACCATGTGCACATGCAGGTCGATGCGGAGCGGAGCGGACATACGCGAAATCCTACAGGTCGTTAGGCGAGACGGGCAATATTTCAGCAAAGGCGCGCGCTTTTTTCCTACGCACTTTTGTCTCCACGCTCTTGTCATCCTGAGTCGCGCAGACGACGAAGGACCTCGCAGAGGACCCTTGGTCAATCGGTCGTTAGGCAAAACTAAGCACCCTGTGTGAGGTCCTTCGGCGCGCTGCGCCGCCTCAGGATGACAGAAAGCGCGCGACGCGCCTTGATTCGTTAACGTTCTCGCCTCGCAACCCCGCGGGCAGAACGCGTTGCGTTTGCCACGC
>CAXSCV010000024.1:27783-38005 GCA_964235895.1 uncultured Chthoniobacterales bacterium | reverse complement strand
GGCATCTTCGCGGCGATGGAATTCGACTACGATGTCGTGATCGTGGGCGGCGCGTTTTCCGGCGCGGCGACGGCGCTGGTTTTGAAACGCAAACATCCCGCCGCGCGTGTTCTCATTGTCGAAAAGGCCGGGGAATTCGATCGCAAAGTCGGCGAATCGACCACCGAGATCAGCAGTTGTTACATGACCCGGATTCTCGGCCTAACGAATCATCTCGGGCATCATCAGCTCGCGAAACAAGGCCTACGGATGTGGTTCGCCAATCGGCCGGATCAGTCGTTCGATGAATGCGTGGAAGTGGGCGCGAAGTATCAGGCGCGTCTGCCCACCTTCCAGGTCGATCGCGCCACGCTCGATGAACACCTGCTGGAAATGGCGGTCGCGGCCGGATGTGAATCGCGCCGTCCAGCCAAGGTCACGCGGCTGGAATTAAATGGCCGCGACGGTCAAGTGATTGGACTAACGAGTAATGAAAAGGAGGAAACTTTACGCGCGCGCTGGATCGTCGATGCCACCGGACGGGCCGCGATGTTGTCGCGCAAACTCGGCCATTTTCGCCTGAACACCGAGCACCCGATCAACGCGGTCTGGGCGCGTTTCTCCGGCGTGAAAGATTGGGACAGCTACGATTGGCGCGAACGCTTTCCCGATTACGCGAACGCTTCGCGCACCGCGCGTTCCTGGGCGACCAATCATCTGATGGGCCGCGGCTGGTGGTGCTGGATCATTCCGCTGAAAGGCGGCGACGTTAGCGCGGGACTTGTTTACGATTCGCGCCTTTTCAAACTCAACGACGGCGCAAACCTCGGCGAACGATTACGCGCGCATCTCTTCACTCATCCGATCGGCCGCGAAATTTTTCGCGACGCGCGCGTGGTCGAAGGCGACGTGCATGCGTTTTCCGCCATGCCGTATTCAAGCGCGCAAGTCTGCGGCGAAGGCTGGGCCATCGTGGGCGATGCGGCCGGATTCATCGACCCGCTCTACAGCCCGGGCCTCGATTTTTGTTCCTATACAACCTACTACGTCGCCGGAATGCTCGCGGCTGATCTCGCGGGCGAAAACGTCGACGAACAGCGCCGCTATTATAACGAGCAATACTCGATCACGTATCGGCTTTGGTTCGAGACGCTTTATCGCGACAAGTATTTTTACCTAGGCGATGCGGAGCTGATGTCGGCTGCGCTTCTGCTCGATGTCGGTTCGTATTTCGTCGGTTTGGTAACGCCGGTTTATCGCAATCCGGAACGCGAATTCGCGCGCCTGCCCTTCGAAGGCGCGGCCGGCCGCGTGGTCGGCGGGCTGATGAAATTTTACAATCGACGACTCGTTAGGCTAGCGCAACGTCGCCTAACGACTGGTTACTACGGCGTGCGCAACGCCGGTTGGCGCGAACTCTATGACGGCTTCGTCCCGGATCACCGCGTGCTCAAGTTGATCCGCAAAGGACTTTTCCGCTGGTGGAAAGCGGAGCTAAAAAACATCGCGCTCATGCTGCGCCCGACCGTGAATAGTAGCGCGGCCACGACTTCGGCTGCGTCCCCGCAAGCCGTTGTGAATTGATCGCGTAGGCGGCGGTAGCCGATCGCTCTAGCTGATGTCCGCTTCGCCTCCGTTCCTTCGTCGCTTCGCCGTGCGTGGCGTTTTCTGGCGCGAGTATTTGGATTTCGCGCTGCGCAATGTCCCCTTCTATATCCGTCCGGTTCTGCTCTTCTTCTGGACCGCCTTCTTTTACTTTTTCGCCGCGCCGGCGCGTCGCGCAATCCTGGCGAACCTCGCGGTCATCCTGCCCGGCTCGTCGCGGCTCGCGAATCACTTCCGCGCCTTTCGCACGCTCTGGAATTTCGCCTGGACCATCACTGACGCGGCTAATTTCAAGATCAACAAAACCGACTTCGATTACGAAATTGTCGGCCACGAATTTCTCGAGCAACTCGGCGCCGCCGCCGGAGCGATCGTGCTCACCGCGCACATGGGAAATTACGATTTGGGCGCAGCGGTTTTCGCGCAGAAATTCAATCGCCCACTCCAGATGGTTCGCGCGCCCGAACCCGACACGCAATCGGCCGAGCATCTGCAGGAAGCGCTCGCGCAAAGCGGCCAGGGCGCGGTCAAAGTTTCCTATAATTCCACAGGCGCGTTGCTCTCATTCGACCTGCTGAATTCGCTACGCGCGGGCGAGATTGTTTCCATTCAAGGCGACCGCAGTTTCGCCGGCATGGCGACGAACGATGGCCAACTTTTCGGACGCACGGTGTCGATTCCGGCCGGGCCATTTTCGCTCGCGCAAGTGGCGCAGGTTCCGATTTTTCCGCTCTTCATCATTCGTCGCGGACATCAACGTTATCGCATCGTTGTGCGCGAACCGATTCTGGTCGCGCGCACGGAACACGCGCGCGAAAAGGAAACGGCCGCGGCCGTGGCGAAATGGTGCGCGGTCCTGCAAGAAACGATCGCGCAAGATTGGGACCAATGGTTTTCGCTCGTTCCTATTTTTCCGGCGTCATGAAAAACGGCGAAACGAAAACACGCGCGCGCTTCTATTTTTCGCTGCCGCGATTGATCGCCCGACAGCTCGGCCGAAGCGACGCCCGCACGGAAAGCAATTGGCTGGAGGCAAACGTCGCCGGCGGTTTAGCGCATCTGATCTGGTACGCCTTCGCCGCGGATGTCTTCTTGCGCGGCCTAACGACTGGGCTGCAAATCGCCTTGCTTCTTCCGCTCGCCATTCTGGTTTGGATCGGCTGGCTGATCGCTCTGTATATTAATTCCGTGGTCATCCGATTGCTGCGCGCCTGCGGTTTGTTCGGAAAATTATCGAACGCGCGAATGCAAGGTGCGCTCCTCGGAATTCTCACAACCGCGTTCGCCGCTCATCTGATGGCGCACGCTTCGCTCCTGGATTTCGCGGGATTAATTTGGATCGTTCTTGTTGCTTTGAATCTTTTAGCCGCGGCGGTTTTCGTCGTGAGCGATGCCGTGAAAGAAGAATGACGCGCGCCTTTCTGATCGGTTGCGCGATCATCGCGCCGTTTCTCGCGATCGCTCTCGCTGGCACGAATTTGTATTTCGCGCTCGCGCCGATTTTTTTCTCACACCTCCTTTTGCTTTACGCAACGCTGGTCCCGAATTGCCAGTGGTGGGGACCGGTCATGACGAACTTTGCGACGAGCGCGCAGGAAGTTTGGATCACGCTCGACGACGGCCCCTCGCCCGCGCATACGACACAGATGCTCGACTTGCTCGAGCAATTCGATGCGCGCGCGACCTTCTTTGTCATCGGCGCGAACGCGGAAAAGTATCCGCACTTGATCACGGAAATTCTGACGCGCGGACATGCGCTGGCCAATCATACGCAGACGCATCCGAGCAAGATGTTTTGGTGCGCGAGCCCGGCGAAAATTCGGCGCGAGATCGATCGTTGCGCGGAGACGTTGCGCTCAACTCCGGAACGGCCGGCGATTTTTTTCCGCGCGCCGGTGGGGATGAAAAATCCCTTCGTTCATCCGGCGCTCGCGCGGCGCAACCTGTCGTTAGTCGGCTGGACCGTGCGCGGGCTCGACACGATCCGGCGCGATCCTGCCCGCGTGGCCGCGCACATCGTCGCAACCGCAAAACCCGGCGCGATTGTCGTTCTGCACGAAGGGCAGCGGGTGAAACGCGATCCGAAATTCAATCCGCGCTGCCTGGAGTTAACGCTGCAGCAGCTGAGCGAGCGCGGTTATCGATTCGTCATTCCGCGACCGGAACAGTTGCGCGCCTAACGAGTGCTTTTCGGCGGAAAATGAAGAGGCGATTGTTGAAAGGCCCGCGCCCGAACATCGGCTGTTCCTCGCTGAGAAACTGATCGTCGCCGAACGCCGTTGTAATGGAAATGCGCGTCGGAAAATGCAGCGGACCGGCGATGTTCCAGGAAATGGTTTGCGCGAAAATTTCGCCGGCAAAGGTCATCCAGTAACGGAGCGAACCGTCGCGCGGACAATCGCGCAGGAGCAACATTCCGCCGGGCTCGACGCGAGCCGCGAGTTGCGTGAGCAAGCGTTTTTGCGCGGCCGGTTGCAGATAATGGAGCGCATCGAAGAGCGCGACGTTGCCGCAGAAATCCGGCGGAAGTGCGACCGCGTCCTGCTCGAGAAAGCGCAGATCATCGAAGCCGGCCAAAGCCGCGGCGGAGCGCGCGTGATGCACCTTTCCCGCGTCGATATCGAGGCCCACAATCTCGGCTCGAAAACCGCGCGCGTGCAAATAGAGCGGCAGCAAACCGATGCCGCAGCCGACATCGAGCAGCGGCTGCGCGGTTTCGCCTAACAAGTCAAAAGCCGCGGGAAAAATCGGGTCGGACCGCAGCTTGCCGGCGGCGTAATTTCGCAGCCAGCGCGGCCGAAATAATGCCGCGACCGCGCGGCAGGCCTGCTGGTGATTGGAGGCGATTCGGTTTTCCATTTGCTTCGAAATTCGGCACTGCCAGACTGCACCGATGGGCGACTTTTTCTCCGGCTACAAGGTCGGAGAATTTTTTGATGAAATGTTCGCGGAGCCCAATGTGGTCCGCCCTCATTACAGCAAGTTGCTCGAGCGTTTCAAGGAGATGGAGCGCGATGAGTTCGAGCGCAAACGCGAGCTGGCCGCGTCGACTTTTTTGACGCAAGGAATCACCTTCACCGTCTACAACGACGACCAGGGAACGGAGCGCATTTTCCCGTTCGATCTCGTGCCGCGAATCATTCCGGCGAAAGAATGGGAGACAGTCGAGCGCGGCCTGGTGCAGCGGATCACCGCGCTCAATCTTTTCCTGCACGACATCTATCATAACCAAAACATTCTGCGCGACGGCGTGATGCCGAAAAACATCATTTGGGAAGCGGCGCATTTTCGTCCGGAGTTCATGCACTTTGAAGTGCCGCGAGATATTTACATTCACATTTGCGGGACGGATTTGGTGCGCGACGGCGAGGGAAATTATCTGGTGCTGGAAGACAACGCGCGCTGTCCCTCCGGCGTTTCTTACGTCCTGGAAAATCGCCAGGCGATGAAGCGCGTCTTCCCGACTTTGCTGGCGGAATATCGCGTGCGTCCGGTGGAAGATTACAGCCAGGAACTCCTGAACGTTTTGCGTTACGTCGCGCCTAACGAGAAGTCGGATCCGACGGTCGTCCTGTTGACGCCGGGCGTTTATAACTCCGCTTACTTCGAGCATTCGTTCCTCGCGCGGTCGATGGGCATCGAGATCGTGGAAGGGCGCGATCTGGTGGAACAAAACGGAAAAGTTTTCATGCGCACGACGAAAGGTTTGCGGCCGGTCGACGTGATTTATCGACGGATCAACGACGATTTTCTCGATCCGACCGTGTTCCGAAAGGACTCGGGGTTAGGCGTGCCGGGACTGGTGAATGCTTCGCGCGAAGGCAACGTCAGCCTGGCAAATGCGATCGGCACCGGGATCGCGGACGACAAGGTTGTTTATCATTTTGTGCCGAAGATGATCCGCTATTACCTGGGGGAAGATCCGATTTTGCAGAACGTGCAAACGTATCTCGCGTCGGTGAAGGAAGACCTCGCTTACATCCTCGAGCACGTGCCGGAACTCGTGATCAAAGCGGCGAACGAGAGCGGCGGTTACGGCATGCTAGTCGGTCCGCAGGCGACGAAAGCGGAGTGCGATGAATTTCGCGAACGCGTGCGGAACGATCCGCGCAATTACATTGCTCAACCGGTCGTGCCGCTCTCGCGGTCGCCCTCATTTTTCGAGGAATCGATGCACGGACGCCATGTCGATTTGCGTCCCTACATTCTTTACGGCGAAAAGGTCACGATCATTCCCGGCGGCCTGACGCGGGTCGCACTTACGCCCGGTTCGTTGATCGTCAATTCATCGCAAGGCGGCGGAAGCAAGGACACCTGGATCATTGAAGATTCCGAGAACGGCGACGCCGCGGCCTAACGACTCCTGATGCTCAGCCGCGTCGCCGATTCTCTTTATTGGATGAGCCGCTATATCGAGCGGGCGGAGAACAACGCCCGGATCGCGGATGTGAATCTGCAGCTCCTGCTCGACCTCTCGAATCAACCGAACGCCGATCCGAAACAGCAGTGGCAGCCGATCATTTCGTCACTGGAAGAAAACGAACTTTTCGCCTCGCTTTACAACAAACCGGAAGGCCGCGCGGCCGTTGATTTCGTTAGTCTGCAAAAGAAAAATCGGAACTCGATTTATTCTTCCATCTCGCAGGCGCGCGAGAATGCGCGGACGACGCGCGAACAGATTTCCAGCGAGATGTGGGAGCAGATTAATCGACTCTATCTTTTCGTGGAAAGCGATTCGGCGCGGAAACTTTTGCGCTCGAGCCCGTATGAATTTTTTCGGCGCATCATCGCGGGCTCGCATCTTTTCCAAGGCATCGCGCACTCGACCATGACGCACGGCGATGGCTGGCATTTCATGCGCATCGGCCGGCTGCTGGAGCGCGCGGATTGCACCTCGCGCATCCTCGACGTGAAGTATCACATTCTGCTGCCAAGCGGCGAACGCGTCGGCGGAAACGTCGATACCATTCAGTGGATGTCGGTTCTAAAATCGTGCAGCGCGCTCGAGGCTTATCGAAAAATTTACGTCGACCAGGTGGCGCCGTGGAAGGTCGCGGAATTCATCATCACACATTCGGGATTTCCGCGGTCGATTCGTTTCTGCGTCGATAATTTCGACGAAGCGATGCATTGCATCACCGGCTCGGACGAATCGCGTTACGCGAACGAAGCGGAGCGGCTTTCCGGGCGGCTGCGGTCCGATCTCGATTTCATTAACATCGGCGACATTTTCAAATTCGGCTTGCACGAATATTTGCTCTCGATTCAAGAGCGCCTTGGCGAAGTCGATGGCGCGACTTCTGCGACCTATTTCGCGAACACTTCGCTGAATGGTTCGGCTACGGATTAAGCATCGACGCGTACCAGCGGATAAGCGCTTCGCCGTAAAACATCCAGCCAAGCGCGCCGAGCGCGAGATACGGACCGAAAGGCAACTTGGTGGACCAGACGCGCTTGCCGATGAGCAACGTGCCGAGGCCGACGATCGAACCGAGGAGCGAGCCGGCAAAAACGCTGAAGAGAACCGCGCGCCAACCGAGAAAGGCGCCGATGGCAGCGAGGAATTTCAGATCGCCGCGGCCCATCGCTTCGCGCGGGATCTGCAGCTCGCGCACGACTCCGGAAATTTGGCCTAACGAGTCTAACGAGAGATCTTCCGTCGCAAAAAAAACGCGATCGTAATGAAAGCGAAGCGTGACTGCGCCGAGCGCGCGCCCGTCGATCGCCGCTTCGTCGCAGTGCAGAAGAAGCTGATCCTTCTCGCGCGAGAAGTATTCGCTCCAGAGTCCGCGATCTTCTCCGACGGCAAAATCCGCTTCGTCGCCGCGACGTGTCCAGGTGAAAGGCGTCGGCGATTCGAGGCGAATTTTCTTTTTGCCGAAAGCGAGCTTACCGCCTTCCAGGACCATCCAAAGCAACGCGTAACCGAGCGTGGCGGAACCGATCGAGGTCACGAGCGCGATCCAGCGTTGATCGGTTTCCATCAAGGCTGGCGCGGCGAAACTCGCGAGAATTCCCGCGGCCGTTCCGCCGAGCGTCACTTCATCGGGAATGATGAAATGCTCGAAGTCGATGAAGGTCGCGACGATGAGGAGCGCGAGCAAAATCCAATACGCGAGCGCGATTTCCCAGGGAAACGCGCGCCAGGCGATGAGGAAAAGCAGAGCGCTTAAAAGCTCGACCGCGAAATAACGAAAGGCGATGCGCGCGCCGCAATTCGCGCAACGCCCGCGCAAAAATAGCCAACTGAGCAATGGCAGATTTTGCTGCCACGGGAGCTGCGTTTTACAGGCCGGACAAAAAGAACGGCGCGGTTGGTTGACCGAAAGATCGCGCGGCAACCGATAGATGCAGACGTTCAGGAACGAGCCGATGGCCGCGCCGAAGACGAACGCGAAGACGCTGAAGAGTCGATCGTAAGCTGCCAGCGCCGGATCCACGCGGCGTCAACTCGTTAGGGCGCGCGCGGCTTTGCGTTGCATGAACCAGGCGATCCAAATGCAGCTCTCGTAAAGGACGTACATGGGCGCGCCCATCGCGACCATGCTCAGCATGTCCGGCGTCGGCGTGATGACGGCGGCGAGCACGAAGATGAGGACGATGGCGTAAGGTCGCGTGCGCGCCATCAGCGCATAAGTGACGAGTCCAAAACGGACGAGCGCGAGCACGACCACCGGCAACTCGAAGGCGAGCCCGAAGCCGATGGTGAAGCGCGTGACGAACGAATAATATTCCTGCACCGTCCAGGCCGGCTGCCAGCCGAGCGATTGCGTGTCGTTGAAGAAAAACAGAATCGTCTTCGGAAGAAGCCAAAAATAGCAGGTCGCGACGCCGGCGAGAAACAAGCCGAAGCTGACGAAAATCGCGGGCAAAAGCAGGCGTTTCTCGATCGCGGTGAGCGCGGGCAGAACGAATTCGGCCAGAAAATAAAGCAGGATCGGAAAGGAAAGAACGATGCCGGCATAGAAGGCGAGCGAGAAGGAGATGGTCATCGAATCGGTGATGCCGAGGGCCCGGAGTGCGCCGATTTTCGGATCCACCGCATGCAGTGGACGTTGCATGAGTCGCACGAGCGTGCCGCGAAAAGCGAAGCTCAGGATCATGGCAGCGAAGAGCGTGATGGCCATTTTCACGACCGTCCACCGAAGGTCCTCGAGATGTTCGAGGAAGGGCTTGGCGGATTCCGATTCAGGAACTTCGCGGAATTTGAAGAAGTTTCGGATGGCCATGTGCAGTGCTAATCGCCTAACGAAACCAAACCGCGCGCAACCAAACGCGCCCAGGTCGCGAGAGTATTCGCGTCGCGAATCTCATTGGTTGCGATCATCTGCGTGATCTCTCGCATGGAGAAGGCGCGGCAATCGAGGATCGATGCGCCCTCGGTGTCCTGCGATTTCTCATGAGCCCGCTCGACCGGCCGGGCCAGGAATAATTCGGCGCGTTCGTCGGTGAAGCCGGGCGAGGAAAAGAAAATTCCGAGCGACAAAACCTCGCCGCCCGCGCTCAAACGATAACCGGTTTCCTCGCCGAGCTCGCGGAGCGCGACCGTTTCGGCGCTCTCTTTTTCGCCATCGTGATCCATTTGGCCGGCCGGCATTTCCCAGATTGCGGTGCGAATGGGAATTCGTTCCTGGCGAATCAAAATCAGCTTTCCCTCCGCAGTCATCGGCGCGATCACCGCCGCCGGTTTACGATGCACCGTCGTCCACCGGCGCGGCTGCGGGATGGCCGGACTGCGCACTTCCTCCGTCGTGACCACGAGATGACCGGCCTCAAAATTCGTCTCGCGCGAAACGGTTTCCCAGCCGTTACCGCTCTTGCCAATCGGATCCATTTTCACCGCGGAAGGTTATGGGGGGAACGAGGAAAAGCGAGCGGCCGATTAGAGCGCGGAGCCGCGTGGAAAAATATTTTGGAATTTTCGCGAACTTCCGCTCGCCATTTCCGTAAAGATTAATATGGAGCCGCAGCTGCGAGTGCAAAAAGCGAGATCGCGCTCGACCACGTCGCCAAAATTTTCAGATGGCAATCGCCCTAACGAGGCCACCGGTTCGCGACCAGGGCCGTTTTCTCTTGAAGGAAAAAACGCCTCCCCGCATCATCGCGGCCCGTGGAACCATATCCCGCGACCGGAGGGAACGGTCCGATTCGCTTCCACACTACGCAGTGGGGTCTCATTCGTTCCTCCGCCCATAAAAAGAACGGCGATTCCGCGGCGGATGAGGCTCTGGCCAAGCTCTGCAAAATTTATTGGCGCCCGATCTTCGCATTCATTTGCCGGCACGGCAGCTCTCCGCTCGATGCACAGGATTTAACCCAGGACTTTTTCGTCATGGTTTTGCGAGGCGATATTTTGCAACGGGCCGACCCGGAGCGGGGACGCTTTCGTTCGTTCCTGCTGGCAGCGCTCACCAACTTCCTGCACGACGCGCACGATAGAGCCGGCCTCCTATATCCTGCTCGAGGGCCAGTTGCCCGACCGATGCGGGATCCTGATCACGGGCTTCTCCTATCGCCACAAATCCGCGCGCGACGGGTCGCGCCAGATCGTCGGGCTGCAGGTGCCGGGCGACGCATTCGATTTCCAATCGCTGTTCCTCGACGTCGCCGATCACAACGTGACGGCGATGAACCGCTG